>NZ_JBFANH010000013.1:35919-234118 GCF_040674755.1 Nocardia sp. NPDC049737
CAGTCGGGCATCCGCACTCCAGTCGGGCATCCGCACTCCAGTCGGGCATCCGCACTCCAGTCGGGCATCCGCACTCCAGTCGGGCATCCGCACTCCAGTCGGGCATCCGCACTCCAGTCGGGCATCCGCACTCCAGTCGGGCATCCGCACTCCAACCGGGCACCCGCACTCCAACCGGGCATCCGCACTCCAACCGGGCATCCGCACTCCAACCGGGCACCCGCACTCCAACCGGGCACCCGCACTCCAACCGGGCACCCGCACTCCAACCGGGCACCCGCACTCCAACCGGGCATCCGCACTCCGACCGGGCATCCACCCACGAACCGGGCATCCACCCACGAACCGGGCATCCACCCACCAATCGGGCACCCGCACTCCAATCGGGCATCCACCCACCGACCGGGCATCCACCCACCGACCGGGCATCCACCCACGAACCGGGCACCCGCACACGAACCGGGCACCCGCACTCCAACCGGGCACCCGTCCGCCAAATATCGGGCACCCGATCGCCTGCCGGACATCTGTGTACGGAGTACCGCGGTATACGGGGGTGCACGGTGAAGGCGCCCGGCGGCGACATCAGCGGTCCGGCTGTGGCCAGTTCAGCAGGGTGTCGGTGTACAGCTGACGAACGGCTTCGACATTGTCGTCCATATCGCTGGGGTCCCAGCTGCTGACGTCGATCGGGTCGAGTATGGCCATATCGACGGTGCCCTTGCGCGCGACCATCGAGTTGCGCCAGTTGACTTCACCAGCATTGCGGATCACCACCGGGATCACCGGCACCCCGGCCTGAATCGCGATATGGAAGGCCCCCTTCTTGAACGGGCCGATTCTCGGCGTATACGACCGGGTGCCTTCGGGTGAGACCGCGATCGACAGCCCGCCGCGCAGCGTATGCACCACCGGCGCGAGCGCCGCCTTGGCCTGCGTGGTGTTCGCACGGTCGATGAAGGTCACCCCGACGAACCGCATCAGCGGACCGAAGATCGGATTCTTCGTCAGCTCCTTCTTGCCGATTCCGGTGACCCCGCCTGCGAGCACCTTGGGCACGATGATCACGTCGAACTGGCTCTGATGGTTGAACAGGAAGACGGCGGGCCGTGGCGCGCGGGCGTTTTCCGCACCGCTGACGCGCAGCCGGATACCGGTTGTGCCGAGAGTCGCACCGGTTCCGTAGGCCATCAGCGCATCGGCCATCTTCCGGCGCTGGCGCGTATACGACTTGCTCAGCACACCGAACAATGCCCCGGCCAGTAGTCCGGCGAATCCGGCGACGGTGCGCAGATAGTCGATCGCGCGCGGTGGTCGGCGCGGACGGAACCTCAGTACGGGCCAATTCTGTTCGACGGCGGCGGTGCCGAGCTGGCGATCGGGATTCACCGTCACCGGATGTCCGACCACCGAGAGCAGCGGCAGATCGGCGATGCTGTCGGCGTAGACATAGCTGTGGGTGATATCCAACACATGCGCTGCGGCGAATTCGCGAACCGCGTCGGCCTTGCCATTGCGCCACAGGGTCTTTCCGTCTGCGTAACCGGTGAGCACACCGTCGGTTGTCGCCATCCGCGTGTACAGCACGTGCTCGATACCGAGTTCGGCCGCGGCGGGTTCGACCTGGAATCGGGTGAGTGCGGTGGCGAGCACAACGGTGTGTCCGGCTGCCTCGTGCGTCCGGATCAGCTGCCACGCTTCGGGATACAGATGCCCGTAGATCTTTTTCCGGAACAGCCGCGTGCCCAACTCGTCCAGCTCGGCTTCCGGTTGGGCGGCCAGTGTCCGCATCGCCTGCTGGAGGAACCGGCTGTATTCGCCATCGGTGAGTTGGTTGCGGATGCTGTCGAGCAGGGTGTCTGCGGCGGTTGCGCCCTTATTGCTCCGAAATGTCCGCCGCCACAGCGACGACCGCCCGAAACCATCCACAACAGTGGCGAAGTCGAAGACCGCGGCCACCTGCGGGCCCTGCGGCCCGGATCGAATCGCGGCGATGGCCGCCGCGAGATCCGTTGGGACCGCGGGGCTCTGTTCAGCCATCAGGCGCCCCGTACCGAAATATTGGACGGGTCGAGTGCGGCGGCCTGGGAGATGCGGGTTGCGATGATGCGCAGCTGGCCGGCGAATTCTTTTCTGCGCCGGACCAATTCGGCCCTCGGCTTGGCCGAGTCGTGACTCACGTGGGCCAACAACCCGTGGTTATCCGCGAGTTTGAGTGCGCTGGAGAACAATTCGGTGGAGACCGATTCCGGACTGTGCAGTCGCTGCTGCAGCAGCATCTGCCTACCGACGGCGACGCATTCGTCGATGAACTCCTTGCGATCGATCTCCTCGGCGCTGTCGCGGGCCTCGAGCCGCTCGGCCACGACGAGTTGCGCGTCGACGAACGCGCGCAACGCGCGATGGGCCATCATGAATCCGGATGCGGTGAGTTTGTGCAGAATATCCTCGCCGAGGGTGTCCGCCGCGGTGTGTTGGTGCCAATCCGGGTCCACCAGTAGCATTTCCGCGGTCATCTGCGCCGAGAACTCGGCCCGCTCCGGGAAGAAGAATTCGAACTTCAGCAGATCGCGCAGTCGGAAGGCCTCGTCCCAGCCCGCCCGCAGTTGATCCGGCGCCTGCATTTCCAAGGCGCACAGGATGGACAATTCGAGTATGGCGCGGTTGATGAACCAGTGCACCGCGCTATTGCGATAGAACGCGGCCTCCAGATGCGCACCCGATTCGATCGAGTACACCGGTTCCAGCCCGCCGCGATACACCGTCACGACCCTGGCCAGCGACAATTGCTCGAGTACCACCGCGAGACTCTGCTCGTCGCGCAACGCCGCCAGCTCGCCGCTCGGCAACCCGCGCTGTTCGATGTACCGCAGCACGGGGGCCAGCACGGTACGCACTTCGCCGAGGGTGAGCGCACGCTCGTGCACACCCAGTAGCGCCAACGTGACCAGCGCGTTGACCGTGACCGGGGTGACCGTATTGATACCGACGGCGACCTCGAAGGCCAACCGCTGTACGGCCTTTCGCTCCAGTTCGGCGACCTGCGCCGACTCGGCGACATTGTTCGGCGCGGTGCCCGCCGCTTCGGTGCGGTGCAGCGGGATGATCGTCGGCGGCGGGGTGAGCGGATCCCCGTATGCGGCAAGGCGATCGCGTGCCGAGAGCGGTTCGCCGAATCGCACATAGACGTGTCCGGCCGAATGCTGTTGGCTGCGTACATAACGCGCCAGCCAGGCCAGCCCCTCGGGCTTCTTCTTCCCGCCGACCTGTTCGGTGGCGATGGCGCCGAGTTCGTTCAGGCGCTCATAGGTGATCGAGACCGGGACGAGCATGACATCGTCGATCCGATTCGAACGGACCGCGGCGGCAAGGTAATTCAGCAATCCGTAGCGCGGCGGGCGTAGCTTGCCGGTGCGGGTGCGGCCGCCCTCGAAGTACCACTCCATATTGAATCGCTTGGCCAGCAGGTAGGCGAAGTACTCCTCGACCACCGCCTTGTAGACGTCGTCGTCACCGAAGCTGCGCCGGATGAAGACCGCGCCGGTGCGGCGGGCGATCGGCCCCATCGGCCAGAAGCTCAGATTCGCGCCGCCGATCACATGATTCGGTGGAAAGTCATTGCGGGCCAGCACGTCACCGAGGACCAACGCATCGACATAGGACCGGTGCGAGGGCAGGAAGACCAGGGGATGGTTCCGGTTCAACGCGCGCAACCCGTCCAGGCCGGAGTCGTCGGAGTCGACCTTCCAGGTCGAGGCATGGATCGGGCGCATTGCCTGGGTGAACAGATCCGAGACCAACCGGCTCTGGGCGGCGACGAGCTCGTTCAGCGCCTTCTCCGCCCGTCGGTACACCTCATGCGGACTCATGCCGAGCTGATCGGCGATGAGTTCGAGCCTGCGCAGGAACTCGGGGGAGTCGAGGATCTCCTCGGCCACCAGCCGCGGCACCTTGTACCGGTCGCCGATGATGGAACGTTCAGCGCGTTCCAGAGCGACGACCGCGGCGCGCACGATAGCGCGGGCGAACGGCTCGGCGGAGCCCTTCATGAGCAGCGCCGCCGCCTCCGGGTTATTGGCGCGCAGTTCGCTGAGCAGTGCTGGCTGGCCGGTGAGCACCACGTGACGGTCCGGTGATTTGCCGATCAACCGGCGTTGCGCGAACCGGTTCGGCTTGCGCGGATTGGTCAGCAGGGCCAAGTCGGCGAAGGTGATGCGGCGGACCCCGTCGCGTTCCGCCGGCAGCCACAGCACCCGGATCGGCACGACCAGCGGATCGTCGCGCCGTCCGACGAGTCGATCGCCGATCGCATCCGCATCCAGATCCAACTGGGTAATGGGTGCGTCGACGCCGAGTTCGTGTTCGACGCCGCCCTCGGCCAGCCAGGCGCCGACGAGTTCGCGTTCCACGCGGGAGCCCGCATCGATCAGTGCCACCACGGAGTCGGGTGCTGCCGCTCGAGCCGGAGCGGGCGAATCCCCGCGATGATCGATCATGACTCCTATTGAAGCCCGCCAGTGGATTCCGCGCAGGAACTCCGGCGGGCGAGTTGGGCATCAGGCCCCGACACGGCGTTTGCGATCGCGCGCGATCGTGATCGCGAACTAGGCTGCGCGCATGGATTGGGCGTTACGCGCGTGCGGCTGGCACGGCCATTACACCTATGCGCCGGACGAGCAGGATCTGGCGGAGCGGCTGCATGTTCAGACGGTGGCCGGTGTCGCGTGGCGGTGTCTGCGCTGTGGCACTTTCGTGCCCGGCGAACCGGTGGGCTCCGGACCCGCCGACCATGCGCCGGAGGTGCCGCGCGGACGACTGCTGCGGGACCGCTGGCTGATGCGGGCATTGGCGATCGAGCGGTTGGTGCGAGGTTTGCTGTTGGTGGTCGCCGCGCTCGCCGTCTTCAAATTCCAGTCCTCGCGCGAGGATATGCGGGCGGCCTTCGACCAGGAACTGCCGCTGCTGCGGCCGCTGGCCGATCAGATCGGCTGGGATATCGACCGATCCAAGATCGTGCATCTGATCGATGACGCGTTCTCGCTGTCGAATACCACTTTGCTGTGGGTGGCCATCGGCATCCTCGCCTATGCGGCGCTGCAGGCGATCGAGGCGGTCGGGCTGTGGTTGGTGAAGCGCTGGGGTGAGTATTTTGCTGTGGTCGCGACCAGCATCTTCCTGCCGTTGGAGATCTACGAGCTGACCGAGAAGATCACCGTGCTGCGCATCGGGGCGCTGCTGATCAATATCGTCGCGGTGGTCTGGCTGGTCTACAGCAAGCGGTTGTTCGGAGTGCGGGGTGGCGGGGCCGCGTACCACGCAGAGCACAGCACGGAGAGTTTGCTGAGCGTCGAGCGGTCGGCGGTCGCAGTGCCCGGGGAGTAGCCGTTCGCTGTGGTCTGGAGCACAGTAGCGACCTATGCAGGTAATGCTAACCTTACTTTTCTAAGTTAGGTCAGCATAACCTTGGAGGATCGTTGTCGACCACGGAGCGCTCGCGCGTTGAGTATGTGACCGATCCGGCGGCAGCGATGTCCCGGCTGGCGGCGGCCGAGCGCTTCGGCGAATACGTGATGTACGAACGGCCCGGCGAATGGGTATTCGCCGCGGATCCGCTCGGCAGCGTCGAACTCGACGCCAACGAACTACGCGTGTCCTGGGATGGGCGCGGCGCCACCAGTGTCTGGGAGGGCAGCCCGGCACGCGTCGTCGACAACGCGCTCGCCACGCTGCCGCTCGGCGGGCGCCAGGCCTACGGCTGGATCGGATTCGAATTCTGCGCATGGGCATTGGATGCGACGCGGCATCTGCATCCGCGTACCGCACTGGCCCATCTGATGATTCCGCGCATCGAGGTGCGTGTCGGCGAGTTCGGCGTCCGGATTTCCGGGGCGACACCGACCGAGGCCAATGACATTCGCGATCTCATCGCCGCATCCCAGGAAACCGAACTGCCGCAGGCGCATCCGGTCGACGTGCGTCTCGATCCGACCGGATATCGCGATCGGGTCGCCGAGGCGGTCGCGGAAATCCGTTCCGGCCGCTATCAGAAGGTCATCCTGTCCAGGAAGGTCGATCTGCCGTTCGCGGTGGATGTCCCGGCCAGTTATCGGCTCGGCCGCGCCAACAACACTCCGGCGCGCTCGTTCCTGCTTCGCCTCGGTGGACTCGAGGCCGCCGGATTCAGTCCCGAGTTGGTCGCCTCCGTCGACGAGGATCGGGTGGTCACCACCGAGCCGCTCGCCGGTACACGCGCCTTCGGACTCGGCGAAGCGATCGATATGGCGGCTCGCGCTGAGCTCATCACCGATCCCAAAGAAATCGTGGAGCACGCGATTTCGGTGCAGACCTCCTTCGCCGAGATCACCGAGGTGGCCGATCCCGGCACGCCCGCGGTCTCCGATTTCATGGCGGTTCGCGAACGTGGCAGCGTGCAGCACCTGGCCTCGACGGTGCGCGGGCGGCTCGCGGCAGATCGTTCCAGTTGGGATGCGCTGGAGGTTTTGTTCCCGTCGGTTACAGCGTCCGGTATTCCGAAGCGTGCGGGTGTCGATTCGGTATTCCGTCTCGACGGTGCGCCGCGTGGTCTGTATTCCGGTGCCGTGGTGACGATTTCGCCGAGCGGTGCGATGGAGGCGGCGCTGGTGCTGCGGGCGGTGTACCAGACCACCCAGGGTGCGTGGCTGCGGGCCGGTGCGGGCATTGTCGGGCAGTCGCGGCCGGAGCGCGAATTCGAGGAGACCTGCGAAAAGCTGGGCAGTGTCGCGCCCTACGTGGTCAAGGCCTAGCAAATTCAGACCCATCAAGGTCGGCCCGCGTTCCGAATCATCTGCTGGGGCAACCCGGTTATCCGGGGTTCGGATCGGGGGTGGCGATATCGGACTCGCGCCACCCCCGACCGTTCCGGTCAGCCTCGGCTGGTGCGTAAGGCCTTCTTATCGATCTTGCCGACGGCGGTGATCGGCAGTTCGTCGGTCTGGCGGAGCAGGTCCGGGAGTTTGTAGGTCGCCAGGCCACGGTCGGTGAGGAAGGACTTCAGCTCGGCCAAGGTCGGCATCTCACCGTCGACAACCAGGACGGCGCAGACCTTTTCACCCAGCGCGGCATCGGGGAAGCCGACGGCTGCCGCATGCCGGACCGACGGGTGGGCGAGCAGATGTTCCTCGAGTTCATCGCAGGAGATGTTCTCGCCGCCGCGGTTGATGACGTCCTTGATACGGCCGGAGACGATCAGATGGCCGCTCGGCAGTCGGCGCACGAGATCGCCGGAGCAGTAGTAGCCGTCGGTGGTGAAGGCGCGGGCGTTGTGTTCGGGCGCGCGGTAGTAGCCGCGGATTGTGTAGGGCCCCTTGGCGAGCAGTTCGCCCTCTTCGCCCGGAGCGACATCGTTGCCCTCGGCATCCACGACCCGCACCTCGTCGGCAGGCGAGAGCGGACGGCCCTGGGTGGTGCAGACGATATCGGCGCTGTCGTCGAGGCGGGTGTAGTTGAGCAGGCCCTCGGCCATACCGAAGACCTGTTGCAATTGCACGCCCAGCGCGGGCGCGACCTCGCGGGCGTTCACCGCGGCCAGCCGTGCGCCGCCGACCTGGAGTAGACGAAGTGAGCCGAGGTCGGCGTCCTCCCATTCGGTTGCCGCGCACCAGAGTTGGGCCAGCGGCGGCACGACTGCGGTGACGGTGACGCGATGTCGTTCGATGGCGACGAAGGCGCTTTCCGGGCTCGGATCGGTGATGAAGGTGACGGCCGCGCCGACCGAGACGGTGCCCAAGATGCCGGGGCAGGCGAGAGGGAAGTTATGTGCGGCGGGCAGTGTCGCGAGGTAGACGTCGTGTTCGGTCAGCCCGCAGACCTCGGCGCTTGCGGTGGCGTTGTAGACGTAGTCGTCGTGGGTGCGCGCGATGAGCTTCGGCAGGCCGGTAGTGCCGCCGGAGACCAGCATCAGCGCGATATCGCTCGGATCGATTTCGGGCAGTGAACCACCGTCGCGGGGAATCGAATTCAGATCGGTGAAGGTTCCCGGATCGCCGAGTATCAGAACGTGGTGCAGGGTGGGCACGGCCGAACGGAGAGTTTCGGCCAGTTCGCGGTAGTCGAAGTCACCGAGCCGGTCCGCCGCGATGTACGCGACAGCCTCGGAAAGTCCGGCCAGATGCTCGATTTCGGCGCGGCGATGGGCGGGCAGGGTCAGCACCGGAATGATTCCGGCGCGTAGCAATCCGAACAGGACCGTCAGGAACTCCGGCACATTCGGCAGTTGTACTACCACCCGATCGCCCGGCGCGATGCCGAGTGCGAGCAATCCGTGGGCCATTCGGTCGGCTTCGGCATCCACCCACGCGTAGGTGCGCGCGTTGTCGGCATCGAGCAGTGCGGTGCGGTGCGGGTGCCGGGTCGCGGTCGCGCGCAGCAGGTCGCCGAGTGGGCGGCCGGTCCAGTAACCGGCCGCGCGATAGGTAGCGGCGTCGGTGGCGGGGAAGGGGACGTAGCCGTCGTGATGGGTGGGCGAGGTGGATGTCGAAGTCACGGTCTGCCTCACTGGAAGATCTGCTGCCCGATTAAGGGTCTCATAACATAGGTTAGGCAACCCTATCTCAATGCGGTAGGCTACCGCCGAGCAGTCTCGATCCGCCGGATGCGGCGGCGACCAAGGAGTGACAGCGCCAGATGGAGCCAGCACAGCGACCGGGGGACGGGGCGGGGATCAGCCGGGACGAAATTCGCGCGGCCATCGCGAGGCAGCTCGACGTTCCCGTCGAGACGATCGCCGATGGCGATGATCTGATCCAGCTCGGACTGGACTCCATTCGCACCATGAAGTTGGCGGGCGGCTGGCGCAAGCATGGGCTGGAGATCAACTTCGCGCAGTTGGCGGCGGCGCCGTCGGTCGCGGAGTGGGCGCGGTTGCTCGGTGTCGACGAATCCGTCACGACGGTCCAACCCGGACGGGTCGAAAACGTAGATCCCGAGGATGAATTCGCGCCCTTCCCGTTGGGGTCGATGCAGCACGCCTATTGGGTTGGTCGCTGTGAGGAACAGGATCTCGGCGGTGTCGCCGCACACCTGTATGTCGAATTCGACGGTGCCGAGGTCGATCCCGAACGATTGGCGGGGGCGGTGACGGGTCTCGTTGCGGTGCATCCGATGCTGCGAACCAGGTTCCTTCCCGACGGCACCCAGCAGACCATTCTCAACCCGGGTCGGCCCGTGTTCTCGGTCGTCGATCTACGCGCGCTTACTTCCGCGGCGGCTGCGGCCGAGCTCGAGCGATTGCGCGACAGCAAGACTCATCAGCGGCTGTCCATCGAGGACGGCCAGGTGCTCGATGTGACACTGAGCCTGCTCGCCGACGGTCGCACCCGGCTGCATCTCGATGTCGACATGATCGCGGGTGACGCGATGAGCTATCGCGTCCTCGTCGCCGACCTCGCCGAGCTCTACCACGGCGGCACGGTGCCGCCGCAGGGCTACAGCTATCGCCGCTATCGCACCGAGCGCACGGTGGATTCCGTTGCCAGGGAACGCGATAAGCAGTGGTGGCGCGATCGGCTGCCGGAGCTGCCCGGCGCACCGGAACTGCCGACCATTCCGGTCAGCGAACGCGCCGAGCCGCATCGCACCGTCCGCTACAACCACTGGTTGGAGCCGGAAGCCAAGCAGCGGCTGCTCGCCGCCGCGCATGCCCGCGGCATTACACCGGCAATGGCACTGGCCGCGGTATTCGCCGAGACCATCGGCGGCTGGTCGGCGCAGAGCCGCTTCCTGCTGAATGTGCCACTGTTCCACCGTGAACCGGTGCATCCGGATATCGACCGGGTGATCGGTGATTTCACCTCCTCGATCATGCTGGAGGTGGATGTCACCGACAACGTGACGGTCGCCGAGCGGGCCAAGGCACTGCAGCGTGCGATGCACGAAAGCGGTGCGCACACCGCGTATTCCGGACTCGAAGTGCTGCGCGATCTCGGCAGACAGCGCGGCGAGCCGGTGCTCGCGCCGATCGTTTACACCAGCGCGCTCAACCTGGGCGAGTTGTTCGCCACCTCGGTCACCGAGACGTTCGGCGAGCCGGTGTGGATCATCTCGCAAGGCCCGCAGGTGCTGTTGGACGCGCAGGTCACCGAGGTGCGCGGTGGGCTACTGCTGAACTGGGACGTGCGCGAATCGGCGTTCCCCACGGGCATGATCGACGCCATGTTCGCCAGCTACACCGAGGCCATCAGCAGGCTGGGTGCGGGCGAAGCCGGCTGGAGCGCCGAGGCCGCCGTACAGCTGCCGGTCGCCCAGGCCGCCGTGCGTGCCGCGGTGAACGCGACCGACGGCCCGGTCTCCGGACGAGCGCTGCACCAGGGTTTCTTCGACCATGCCCGCAGCGCACCCGAAGCACCCGCGGTGCTGTGGCGGCGCGACGGCGTGGACGGCGGCTGGAGCTACGGCGAACTTGCCGCACAAGCGCTCTCGGTCGCGGCCGCGCTACGCGAGATCGGGGTCCGGCCCGGCGAAACCGTCGCGGTACAGCTGCCGAAGGGACCGGATCAGATACTCGCCGTACTCGGTGTGCTCGCGGCGGGTGCCGCGTATGTGCCCATCGGTTTCGATCAACCGGTCGGGCGACGCGCGGAGATCCTGCGCACCGGCGACGTGGTCGCCGCGCTAACCGTCGACGGCGGCGATATGGGCCGCCCGGATATCACCTGTCTGCCGCTGTGGGCGGCGCGTACCCATCCGAATCCATTGGCCGAGCCGGTGATTCCGGATCCGGAGTCGATCGCCTATGTGCTGTTCACCTCCGGCTCAACCGGTGTCCCGAAGGGCGTCGACGTGCCGCACCGCGGTGCGATGAACACCATCGACGCGGTGAACGAGTGGTTCGAGGTCGGCCCGACCGACCGGGTACTCGGACTGTCCGCGCTTGAATTCGACGCTTCCGTCTACGACATGTTCGGCATGTTCGCCGTCGGCGGCTCGGTCGTCGCGCTGTCGGCCGCGCAGCGCGAGGAGGCCACCAGTTGGGTGGAATTGCTGGCCCACCACCGGGTCTCGATCCTCAACTGCGTGCCGAGCATGCTCGATATGATCCTGGAGATCGGCGGGGACCACCTGGGCGCTTCGTTGCGCGCGGTCACCCTCGGCGGCGATTGGGTCGGCGCGGATCTGGCGCGGCGGCTGGCGAAGCAGGTGCCCGGCTGCCGGTTCTCCGGATTGGGCGGTGCCACCGAAACCTCCATCCACAACACCATTTGCGAGGTCGCCGACCCACCCGGGCATTGGGCCACCGTCCCGTTCGGTGTGCCGCTGCGCAATGTGCGCTGCCGCGTGGTGAATTCGGCTGGCCGCGACTGCCCGGACTGGGTGCCCGGCGAATTCTGGGTCGGCGGTGCGAATGTCGCGGCGGGTTATCGCAACGATCCGGAGCGCACCGCGCAACGGTTCGTCGTGCACGACGATCTGCGCTGGTACCGCACCGGTGATATGGCGCGCTACTGGCCCGACGGCACCATCGAATTCCTCGGTCGCGCCGACCATCAGGTGCAGATCCGCGGCTACCGGGTGGAATTGGGCGAGGTGGAAAGCGGACTGCGCACCGCACCGGGTGTGCGGCACGCGGTGGCCGCCGTGGTCGGCACGGGTGCGCCGAAGTTGGTCGCGGCGGTCTCGGGCGAGGTCGCCTCCGTCGAGGCAATTGTCACCGCGGTTCGAGATCTGTTGCCCGGCTACATGATTCCCACTCGCATCGAGATCCTCGAGCAGATGCCGTTGACCGATAACGGCAAGCTGGATCGGCGCGCGGTGGTTGCGCTGTTGGAGCCCGATACGGCCGAAGCGGTGGACGCAGGCCCGCGCACGCCGCTGGAGGCCGCGCTGGGCACCATCGTCGCCGAAGTGCTCGGTACCGATCGCATCGGCGTGCACGACGACTTCTTCGGTGCGGGCGGTGACTCGGTGCTGGCCACCACGGCCGTCGCCAGGATCCGCGAATGGCTGGAGGTGGACCATGCGCTGGTCGCCGATCTGCTGGTCGGCCGGACGGTGGCCGGGTTGGCGGGGCGTCTGGTGGAGCGGGAGACCAGCCGCGGTACGCCCGACCGCCTGGATGCCGTCGCCGAGTTGTACTTGGAGGTGCTGGCCATGACCGACGAGGAGATCCTCGCCCAGGCGTGAGCCGCGCACACTAGACTTGGCGATCATGAGCCATTGGGATACCTCGAACATTCCCGATCAGAGTGGCCGCACGATCATCGTCACCGGCGCGAATAGCGGGCTGGGGGCGGTGACGGCGCGTGCGCTGGCCGGGGCGGGTGCGCAGGTGGTCCTGGCCTGTCGGAATGTGGCCAAGGGCGAGAAAGTGGCAGGGGAGATCGGTGCGCGGGCCGAGGTGCGCGAACTCGATCTCGCGGATCTGGCCTCGGTGCGTGCGTTCGCCGATGCGGTCGACCGGGCCGACGTACTGATCAATAACGCGGGCGTAATGGCGGTGCCGCAGCGACGGACCGCCGACGGCTTCGAAATGCAAGTCGGCACAAACCATCTCGGTCACTTCGCGCTGACCGGGCTGCTGCTGGAAAAGATCTCGGACCGGGTGGTTACGGTCTCGAGCAGTGCGCACCGGGCCGGCAAGATCGATCTGGACGATCTGAACTGGGAGCGCCGCAAGTACCAGCGCTGGTCGGCCTACGGTCAGGCGAAGTTGGCCAACCTGATGTTCGCTTATGAGCTGCAGCGCAGGTTGACCGCGGCGGGTTCGTCGAAGATTTCGGTGGCCGCGCATCCCGGTTATGCCGCAACGGAACTGCAGTCGCACACCGAATCCATCCTGGACACGGTCATGGCGCTGGGCAACCGGCTGCTGGCCCAAAGCGCCGAAATGGGTGCGTTGCCGGAGATCTACGCGGCTACCGAGCAGGTCGAGCCGGGCGCGTTCTATGGTCCCGACGGATGGGGCGCCATGCGCGGCTACCCGGGGCTGTCCGGTTCCACCGCGGCATCCAAGGACGAGCAGGTCGCGCGCGGCCTGTGGGAGCTGTCGGAGAAGCTTACCGGCGTTGTCTACGCATTCGGCAAGTAGCCGAATCCGTTGCGGCGCAGGTCGACTCGGTTCGACCTCTACTGACCAGGGTGTCGTCATTCAAGTGCCCCAGGCTGCGGTCTCATGATGTGGGTCACATTCGGGGATGTCACACTCGGATGGGCCGCGTCGTCCTCTCTGTGAACCCAACCGAATGGAAAGGCAGAGATCATGGAACAGCGCTTCAACCTCTACGCCAACCCGGTCGCCGGCAGCTACGTCAAGCGCCTCATCACCGCGGGCAAGGTCGTCGACGGATCGTCCCTGCCCGCCGCCACCTACGAGCTGGTCAAGATCCGCGCCAGCCAGATCAACGGCTGCGGCATGTGCGTCGATATGCACACCAAGGATGCCGCGCACGCGGGTGAGACCGCCGTGCGACTCAACCTCGTCGCCGCATGGCACGAGGCCACCGTTTTCACCGAGGCCGAGCGTGCCGCTCTCGCCCTCACCGAAGAGGCCACCCGCATCGGTGACGGCCGCGGCGTCAGCGACGAGACCTGGGAGCAGGTGCGCAAGCACTACGACGACGATCAGACCGCTGCGCTCATCGCGGCCATCGCCACGATCAACGCGTGGAACCGGATGAATGTGATCGTCCGCACCCCGGCCGGTGGTTACGTCCCCGGTCAGTTGGGGTGAGCTGCGGCACGAAAATCGGCCCTGCGGTTACCTCGGGATAGTCCCTGGTACAGTCACCGTCGTGCAGCGCGTCTATTTCTGGTTTAGCAAGCCGGCCCCGGGTGGGTCGGTCTGCGGCAACCATTTGCGCTGACCTCACCTCCACCCCGAGCCGGATGATTGACCGGCTCGACGGGTTTCACCTCCGTGGGTCGGCCTTGAAGTAAAGGAACCCACAAACGATGACTACCGCAGCCGACGCCGACGCGCGGCATGCCCACCCGTCGCCCGACCACCACCCCTCATCGAATCGCTCCGCGATGCTGTTCGGTTTGGACGACCAACGCACGCTGAGTGTGAGCCCGTTGCGCTCACCGGCCGAGGTGCGTCAGGTGCACCGGATCACCGATGCCCTGGCCGATGTGGTCCGAGCCGGTCGCAAAGCCACCGTCGACGTGCTCGATGGTGCCGACGATCGCCTGATGGTGATCGTCGGACCGTGTTCGGTCCATGATCCGGCCGCCGCGCTGGATTACGCACGTCGCTTAGCCGCCAAGGCGGCCGAGCTGGACGATCGGCTGCACGTCGTGATGCGGGTGTACTTCGAGAAGCCGCGCACCACCCTGGGCTGGAAGGGTCTGATCAACGATCCGCACCTGGACGGCTCCTTCGACGTCAATACCGGCCTCGGCATCGGCCGCAAGGTACTGGTCGATATCACCGCTCTCGGCCTGCCGGTGGCCTGTGAATTCCTCGACCCGATCACCCCGCAGTACATCGCGGATCTGGTCTCCTACGGCGCCATCGGCGCGCGCACCGCGGCCAGCCAGGTGCACCGCCAGCTCAGCAGCGCACTGTCCATGCCGGTCGGGATCAAGAACGGCACCGACGGCGATGTGCAGGTGGCCGTCGACGGTGTGCGGGCCGCCGCGGCCAGCCACGTATTCCCCGGCACAGATCTGGACGGCCGCTCGGCGCTGATCCGCACCACCGGAAATCCGGACTGCCATGTGATCCTGCGGGGCGGCAGCACCGGCCCGAACTACGACGCCGCCTCGGTCCGCGAGGCCTGCATGCGCTTGGAGAAGGCATCGCTTCCGCAGCGGATCGTGGTGGATGCCAGCCACGGCAACAGCAATAAGGATCACAACAAGCAGGTCGATGTGGTCACCGATATCGCGGGCCGGTTGGCCGCCGGTGAGCCGGGGGTGGTCGGGGTGATGTTGGAGAGCTTCCTCGTCGCGGGCCGCCAGGATCTGACCCTCGGGCACGCCGACGCCTTGACCTACGGTCAGTCCATCACCGATGCCTGCATCGATTGGGAGACCACGGCCGCCCAGCTCGATCGCCTCGCCGACGCGGTGCAGCGGCGCCGCGATCGCTGATACCCGAGCCTGTCGCCCCGGTGAAAGCCGGGGCGCGGCTACGGATTTCGGCGCGGTTTCGCGACAACGCCGAGGATACCGCCGGAGCAGACGGTGGCGCCGTCGAAGCCCGCGGTGGCCAGATAATCGATGAGATGTCCGGGCGCGGGCTTGGGACCGGCGCTGGAAGGTCCGTCCGGCTGTCCGTATCCGTAGAACAGAAACAGTGTGCCGTCGGGCGCGAGGACCTGCCGTATCAGTGCTAGTTCGGCGGTGGGCCGCTTGGTCCAGAACAGATTCACGTTGACGGCGACAATCTTGTCGAAGCCGCAGGCCGGTCCGATTTCGGCGAGTACCCGGGCCCGGTCGAGCTGTTCCAATCCGGCGTGCAACAGGTGGACCTTGCCGCATTTGATCAGTGCGGCATGGCGTTTTGCCGCACGGGCGATGGCCGTCGGGGAACGGTCCACGCCGACGATCCGACCGCCGTCCAGCCGTGCGGCCAGGTACGCGATCGAGTCGCTGGAGCCGGGACCGATCTCCAGGATCCGGTCGTCGGGCCGCAGGTGCATGGTTTCGGCGATCCACTCGAATCGGGCATCGGCCGCCATATTCGTAATCTACGACTGTTGCGCCGCGCCGGTCGGCGGTTCGGGCCCACTCGTCTCCCGACCGCCACCCTCATCGAATCGCTACGCGATGCCGAATATCCCGGTCGGCCAATCGGGTGCCGGGCCGGGCGGGTCTGTCGCCAGTCGTCCGGCCAGCCAGGTATCGCGGCGGCTGCCGCGCTGCATGCTGCCGAGTCGCGCCATGCCCTCGTAGCGAAAACCATTGCGGCGGACCACCGCGGCCGAGGCGTGATTGCCGACGAAGGCGCGCCAGCTGATCCGGCTCAGCCCCAATCCTGCGGGCTGGAAACCGAATTCGCACACCAGGGCGACCGCACGCGACATCAGTCCGCGTCCGCGTTGCGCGGAGGCCAACCAGAAACCGATCTCCGATGCCGACTCGTCGCGCGCGTTGAGATCGATCATGCCGACGACCGGCCCATCGGCGCGCGTGCGCAGCGCCCAGATCGGGCTGCGGGTGGCCCAGCCCGGCGCGACCATATCGTCGAGGAAGGATTCGGCATTCTTGCGGTGATACGGCACCGGAATCGTCACCCACTCGGCAATGCTGGGCTCCTGGCAGCATGCGACGATATCGTCGATATCGGCCTCGGTCGGCCGCGACAACCAGATGGTTGTGTCCGATAGCGGATGATCCTCCATATGAGCATGGTGTCATGACCGGCTCGTCGGGCCTATCAGCGCGGAACGTAGAATCAGCTCAATGGTTGCCGCTCTTCTCGCCGACTTGTTCGAATCGCATCGGGCGCATCTGCTCTCGGTCGCCTACCGGCTGACGGGCAGTGCGGGCGACGCCGAGGACGCAGTGCAGGAGAGTTGGCTGCGGCTGGCCGGTGCGCACCAATCCGAGATCGAGGACCTGCGCGGCTGGCTGACCACAGTAGTCAGCCGAATCTGCCTGGACCGCTTGCGCAGTGCCGCGGTACGCCGGGAAACCTATGTGGGGCAGTGGCTCCCGGAACCGGTCGTGACCGCTATCACGCCATCGACCATGCCGGATCCGCTCGAGGCGGTGGTCCGCAAACAGGAATGCAGTCTCGCGGCCATGGTGGTTTTGGAGAGTCTGACGCCACCGCAGCGGGTGGCATTCGTACTGCACGACGGGCTTTCGGTGCCGTTCGACGAGATCGCCGAAATCCTGGGCATTTCGGTGGAGGCGGCGCGTCAACTGGCCGTGCGGGCCAGGAAATCCGTCGCACAGGCCCCGCCGCCCGTCCCGGATGTCGAGCACGCGGCAGCGGTGCGTAAGTTCATCGACGCGCTGTCCGCCGGTGATATCGCCGCGATAACCGCTGCACTGCACCCGGATTCGGTGATGATCGGCGATGCGAACGGCACCACATCCACCGCGATCAATGTCATCGCCGGCGCGGACAAGGTCGCTCGTTTCTTCCTCGGGCTGGTGCGCAAGTACGGTATGGACGGCTCCTCGGAACCGACGCTGGAATTCGAATTCGCCACGGTCAATGGGCAATTGGGTTTGGTCGTGTATCGGGTCGGTCCGGGTTACGGGCGGCTCGAGGGTCCGCCCCGGGTGATCGGATTCGCGGTTCGCGACGGATTGGTCTGGGGTACCTACGATCTCGCGAATCCGGAAAAACTGTCCCACGTCCGTCTGGGGTGAGGCGGTGCCAGGCCGTGGCCCTCATCGCCGGGCCTGACACCGCCATCGGATTACGGCGTGGACGAGCCCAGGAACCAGTCCCCGGTCGACGATCCGGTGCCGCTATTGCCGGTCGATGAGCCGTTGAACCAATCGCCGGTGGAGGAACCGAAGCCGGCGATCAGATCGTGTGCGACATTTCGCAGGAAACCCAGTACCGTTCCGGCGGCCTCCGACGCGGCCGGCTGCAGTACCAGGTCCAGATACGAGGCCATAAAGCGCCCCTTTCGAGATACCGCCGCAGGCCGGCGGTTTGTGAGGTATAACACGGCGAGGCTAGCTGTCGTTGGGGCAACGCACAACTTCGCAGGTAGAAGGCTCAAATCAAAAGTGAAATATAGCCTTTCGCTATCTGATGGCAACAATAGCGATCGCTGGGCTACTCTCCGGATATGTCCTCGCAACCCGCGACCGTCGCCCGCCTGCGCCCCTTTGCCTCCACGATCTTCGCGGAGATGACCGATTTAGCTGTGCGTCACGAGGCGATCAACCTGGGCCAGGGCTTTCCGGATACCGACGGGCCCGCGGGCATGCTCGAGGTCGCGCGCCAGGCCATTGCCGACGGGTTGAACCAGTACCCGCCCGGCCGCGGTATGCCGATCCTGCGGCGCGCCATCGCCGCCGACCGGGCCCGCCGCTACGGCACCCAGTACGACCCGGACACCCAGGTGCTGGTCACCGTCGGCGCGACGGAAGCGATCAGCGCCGCCGTGCTCGGTCTGGTCGAGCCCGGCCGAGAGGTCGTGCTGATCGAGCCGTATTACGACTCCTATGCGGCCGCGGTGGCCCTGGCCGGAGCGCAACGGCGCACCGCCCACCTCGTCGCCGACGGTGACCGCTTCGTACTCGACCTGGACAGCCTGCGCGCCGCCATAACGCCCGCGACCAGGATGCTGATCGTCAATTCACCGCACAACCCGACCGGCACCGTACTCGACCGCGCCGATCTGACCGCGATCGCCGAAATCGCCTGCGAGCACGACTTATTGGTGCTCACCGACGAGGTATACGAACACCTCGTCTACGACGGCAACGAGCACATCAGCCTCGCCACCCTGCCCGGTATGGCCGAGCGCACCGTCGTGGTGTCCAGCGCGGCGAAGACTTTCAGCGTCACCGGTTGGAAGACCGGCTGGGCGCTGGGTCCGGCCGAACTCATCGACGGAGTGCTCGCGGCCAAACAGTTCCTGACCTTCGTCGCCGGTGGGCCGTTCCAACCCGCCGTCGCGCACGCGCTGAACCATGAACTCGACTGGGTCGCCGCGCTGCGAGACACGCTGTCGGACAAGCGACTGCGCCTCGCCGCCGCGCTGAAGGACACCGGCTTCGGAGTCAAAGAGAGCGCGGGTGGCTATTTCATCTGCGCGGACATCACACCGCTCGGCGCAACCGACGGTTTGGCCTTCTGCCGGGAACTACCGGCTCGGCTGGGTGTCGCGGCCGTGCCGCTCATCGCCTTCGCTGACCACGTCGCGGCGTGGAATCACCTGGTGCGCTTCACATTCTGCAAACGCGACGAAACTCTCGACGAGGGTGTGCGCCGACTCCGGGCCGGTGTTCGAGTGGGCTAGGCCCGGTCCTGCGGGCGACGCCGCGCCTGTGGTGCGTGCCAGTCGTACCGCATCGCGAGCAGGCGAAATGCGATGGCACAGAGCGCGGCGCAGGCGCCGGTGATCGGGTTGTAGGCATTGAAATGCAATAGCGTCGCGGTTGTTGCCGCACCGAAAAGTGCTGGTACCGCATAGATCTGCTCGGGTATCAGCACACTTGGCGTCTGCCCGCCGAGCAGATCGCGGATCACTCCGCCGCCGATCGCGGTGACCAATCCGAGCAGTGTGGCCGATGGCGCGCCGAGACCGTGGTTGTAGGCGATCACCGTGCCGGTCACACAGAACAGCCCGAGCCCGAACGCATCGGCCACGCCGAGCGGACCACCGGTCACGCGCGGTGACGGATGCCAGAAGAAGATGATCGCGGCCGCGACCAGCGCCGTCCACAGGTAACTGAGATCGACGAACGACGCGGGTGGCGTCCGGCCGATCACCAGATCCCGAATGACACCGCCACCCAGTGCCGTACTGCAGGCCAGCACCACGATCCCGAATACGTCGAATCCGCGTCGCACCGCGAGCAACGCCCCCGAGGTCGCGAAGGCGAAGACGCCGAACAACTCCCCGACGTGCTGGGCGGTATTCACCGCGGAATCGAAAGGCGCCATGCGCACACGATCACATATGCCGCGGCGCCCGCGTTCAGGCAGGCATCGGCCGCGCACGGTCGGTCGCGACCAGTACCGCGATCCCGCCGAGCATCGTGCCCATGAAATAGCGCTGGATCCGCAACCACAGCGGTCGACCGGTCAGGAAGGCGGCGATCCCGCCCGCGCCGAGCACGATCAGCCCGTTCACCGTCAATGCCACCGCGATCTGCACCGTCCCGAGGCACAGGCTCTGCAACCACACCCGGCCGTGCTCGGGCGCCACGAACTGCGGAATCAAGGCCATGTACATGATCGCGATCTTCGGATTCAGCAGATTGGTGACCAGGCCCATGGTGAACAATCGGCGCGTAGGATCCGGAGGCAGCTGGGCGGGGGCGAATACCGAGGTCCCGCCGGGGCGCACCGCCTGCCAGGCCAGCCACAGCAGGTATCCGGCGCCCGCCAACTTCACCGCCAGATACAGGCCGGGCACGATTGCGAACACCGCGGTAATCCCTGCCGTGGCCGCCGCCAAATAGACTCCGAATCCGGCCGCGACCCCGCCGAGCGACACCAATCCGGCCCGCCGCCCCTGCGAAACACTGCGTGACACCAGATACATCATGTTCGGTCCCGGCGTGAGCACCATCCCCAACGCGGCCGCCGCCACTCCCAGAATCGCCGCAGTTTCGATCATGCCCTCGATACTCACGCACACACGTCGCTCTCGTCTCGGGCCAGTTGGGTGGTGGTGGACTGGCGTCCCCGCCCATCTCGATCCAGCGGGATCCCGCGGTATCCAGACGCGAATAGGCGATCGGTGCATTCCGTCCCGGAACAAAATAGGCCGCTCGGACGCTGTATGTGCGAGGCCGACGCGAGCTATCCCCGTCGGCGGGGGCAGGATCGATGCCGCATCCGATGGGTTGTCGGTGGTGTCGGGGAGAATGGGCCGCAGTCGCACGAGCGATCGGATGAAGCCGGACGCCGTATATGAGGAGATGTGAGGCGGAGTCGTGACCGAGCGTAGCGAGGGAACCATCAACACAGCACCTGCGGTCGCAGCGGAGCCGAGCGCTAGCGAGGTGGAGCTGTGACCGAGCGTAGCGAGGGAACCATCAACACAGCACCTGCGGTCGCAGCGGAGCCGAGCGTTAGGGAGGCGGAGCTGTGACCGACGGTCCGCTGATCGTTCAGAGTGACAAGACGCTGCTCTTGGAGGTCGACCACGAGTTGGCCGCCGTGGCGCGGCAGGCCATCGCGCCGTTCGCGGAATTGGAGCGGGCGCCGGAACATGTGCACACCTATCGCGTGACGCCATTGGCGCTGTGGAATGCGCGGGCGGCGGGGCATGACGCCGAACAGGTGGTGGATGCCCTGGTCAGCTACTCGCGGTATGCGGTGCCGCAGCCGCTGCTGGTCGACATCGTGGACACCATGGCTCGCTATGGCCGGTTGCAGCTGGTGAAGAATCCGGCGCACGGCTTGACGCTGGTCAGTCTGGATCGCGCGGTGCTCGAGGAAGTGCTGCGGCACAAGAAGATCGCCCCGATGCTCGGCGCCCGCGTGGATGACGACACCGTCGTCGTGCATCCGTCCGAGCGCGGCCGGATCAAGCAGATGCTGTTGAAGATCGGCTGGCCCGCCGAGGATCTGGCGGGCTATGTCGACGGTGAGGCGCATCCGATCGAGCTGGACTACATCGGCGGCCATTGGCATCTGCGCGATTACCAGGAGATGGCCGCGGATTCGTTCTGGGCCGGTGGCTCGGGTGTCGTCGTGCTGCCGTGTGGTGCTGGCAAGACCATGGTCGGCGCGGCCGCGATGGCCAAGGCGCAGGCCACGACGTTGATCCTGGTCACCAATACGGTGGCCGGACGGCAGTGGCGGCGTGAGCTGCTGGCGCGAACCTCGTTGACCGAGGAGGAAATCGGCGAATACTCCGGCGAGCGCAAGGAGATCCGTCCGGTCACCATCGCTACCTATCAGGTGATCACCCGCCGCACCAAGGGCGAGTACAAACATCTCGAACTCTTCGACAGCCGCGACTGGGGCCTGGTGATCTACGACGAGGTGCACCTGCTGCCCGCACCGGTCTTCCGGATGACCGCTGATCTGCAATCGCGGCGCAGGCTCGGTCTCACCGCGACCTTGGTGCGCGAGGACGGCCGCGAGGGCGATGTGTTCTCGCTGATCGGCCCCAAGCGCTATGACGCACCGTGGAAGGATATCGAGGCACAGGGCTGGATCGCCCCGGCCGAGTGCATCGAGGTCCGGGTCACCCTCACCGATGCCGAGCGGATGGCCTATGCCACCGCCGAGCCGGAAGAGCGCTACAAGCTCTGCTCGACCGCGCGCACGAAGATCCCCGTGGTGGAATCGATTCTGGCTCAGCACAAGGATGCGCAGACGTTGGTGATCGGCGCGTATCTGGATCAACTCGACGAACTCGGCGCCGATCTCAATGCTCCGGTAATTCAAGGTTCGACTAAAACCAAAGAGCGCGAAGAACTTTTCGATGCCTTCCGGCGTGGTGAGATTCCGGTGCTGGTGGTGAGCAAGGTCGCGAACTTTTCCATCGATTTGCCCGAAGCCTCTGTGGCGGTACAGGTTTCGGGAACATTCGGTTCGCGGCAAGAAGAAGCGCAGCGGCTCGGTCGGTTGTTGCGGCCGAAACACGATGGTGGCCAAGCCCACTTCTATTCGGTCGTCGCACGTGACACCCTGGACGCCGAATATGCCGCGCACCGGCAGCGTTTCCTGGCCGAACAGGGTTACGCGTATCGCATTACGGATGCCGATGACTTGCTGGGACCGGCCATAGGATAAGCGGAGGAATTATCTCCGATACGTGTGCTAGGAATAAGACGTGCGACGCTTCGAATTCGCGGTGGACCGGCAGCACGCCCATGCGGTCAACGAAGTCTTCGCCGACCTACGTCGACTGCGCGTCATGGCGATCGCGGCCGCCGTCATCGCCGCGACCGGCACCGCGTATCTGATCTGGCTCAACCACCCGTGGGCCTATCTGCTGGCGATCGCATTCGCGCTCGGCGCGGTGGTCGCGCTGTGGGTGGCGTTCTGGACGCCGCACCGCTCCAGCATCGACAAGCTCTATGCCGACGGTGAGCTGGTGCCCGCGGTGGTCTCCGAAACGCATCCGAGCGGCGTCGTACTGCTCGCATTGGTCGATATCTCGAAACCGGAGGCCCATGATCGGCGCTATGCCCTGGTGATCAGGAAGGTCAGGGATCTGCCCGGACATGAGAAGCGCGCGGGCGAGCGGGTGCCGTCGGTGGCGGTGCGCACCGATCGGGCGCCGGGTCAGGTCGGTGAGCGCTGGCAGTCGGTCAGTGCCATGCCGATTGCCTGGGGCACTCGCGACGGCACCGTCATCGATCGGGCGCGTGCGGCCATCAGCGAGGTCGAATGGCGGTTGCTCACCGATAATCTGGAACTCGCCGACAAGGTGCGGCGCACCTCCGCCAAACGGTTGCTGCTCGACCCGCACCAGCTGCCCGGTGACCTGGGATCCTGATCAGCCGAATTCCCTTGCGCCGCCGAATAGACTCGGTAAATGGTTCCGGCGTCCAACCTGCTGGCTTTCATCGCCGCATCGATTGTCATCATCGTCATCCCCGGACCGGGTGTGCTGTTCACCATCGGCCGGGCCCTCGCACTCGGCCGCCGCGCCGCTCTGGTCTCGGTATTCGGTCATTCCGCTGGCGTTTTCGTCGCGCTACTGCTGGTCTCGGTAGGTCTTGGCACCCTGCTCGCGGCCTCGGCGCTCGCGCTCACCGTGGTCAAGTTCGCCGGTGCGCTCTACCTGATGTACCTGGGGATCCAGGCGATTCGCGAGCGCAAGGCGTTGCGGGCGGCGCTGAACGCGCAGATCGACCCCGCCGATGCCAAGGTGTTTCGGCAGAGCGTCTTCGTCGGGCTGACCAATCCCAAGGCGATCGTCTTCTTCTCCGCGGTACTGCCGCACTTCGCCGAACCGTCGGCGGGTTCGCTGCAGCTGCAATTGCTGATCCTCGGCACCATCTTCCTGGCGATCGCATTGGTCTCCGATAGCGCATGGGGCCTGCTCGCCGCATCGGCCCGCGCCTGGTTCGCGCGCTCGCCGCAACGACTGGAGGCGGTCGGCGGTGCCGGCGGTGCGATGATCTTCGGGCTCGGCGCGTCGGTGGCGCTCACCGGTAGCGCCGACTGAAGCGGCTACCATCCACCGAGGTCGGGTGGGGCCGCGAAAGGGGTGGTGGTCATATGAGGTGGTCCGGCTGGTTGTGTGCGGTCGTGGTCGGGGCACTGGTCGCCGCCCCGGTTCCGGCGAACGCCGATCCGCTCGTCGGCGCGCCAGGTCTCGGCGATCCGTACTACCCGCTGGACGGCAACGGCGGCTACGACGTCGGCCACTACGAGGTCAGCATCGACTACGACCCGCCGAGCAATCAACTCACCGCTACAACCAGGGTCGACGCCACCGCCACCCAGCCGCTGCGGATGTTCAACCTGGACTTCGACGGCCCGGATGTGCGCATGGTCTCGGTGAACAACCTGCCCGCCGCCTTCGATCGCAACGGCGAGCACGAATTGACGGTGACCCCACTGCTGCCGCTGCTACCCGGCCTGCCCTTCACCGTGACGGTCGATTACGCCGGGCAGGCCAGGAACACCGAGGGCGGGGGCTGGACCTATGCGCCCAGCGGCGGCGCCTTCGTCTCGGGTGAACCGCATTCGGCCACCAGCTGGTATCCGCTCAATGACACCCCGTTGGACAAGGCCACCTTCACCCTGCACGCGTCGGTTCCCGCGGAATGGGAGGTGGTTTCCAATGGTGTGCGGACCGAGAATGCGGTCACCGGTGCCAAGCGCAATGTCACCTGGGAGACGCACCAACCGGTGCTCGGCTATCTGACCACCGTCGCGATCGACCACTACAGCTACCTCGAGCAGCGTCGCGCCAACGGCGCCGCGCTGGTCAGTGCCTTCGCCCCGAATGCGGAGCGCAATAGGGAAACCGAGCAGCGCCTGCCCGAAATCATCGATTTCGAAGAGGCGCTTTACGGTCCCTATCCGTTCGACGCCGCGGGTGGCATCTACGTCGACGCGGATCTGGAGTTCTCGCTGGAGACCCAGACCCGTCCGATCTACGCGCCGTGGACCGACCTGCCAACCGCGGTACACGAAATCGCGCACCAATGGTGGGGCGATTCGGTATCGGTCCGGCAATGGTCCGATATCTGCCTCAACGAATGCTTCGCCAGCTACACCGCCGACTATCTGTGGCCGGAGCGAAAGGAGGGTAAGGACGTCGACGCGGCCTACCGTGAGACCATTCGGAAGAACCGTGCCGAACCGAAATTCTGGGATATCCCGCTGGAAAACCCGGGCGTCGGAAATGAATTCACCTCCGTCTACTATCGCGGCCCGCTGTTCCTGCATGCCCTGCGCAAACAACTCGGCGACGATGTATTCTTCACGGCCATCCGGGAGTTCAATGCCGCGCACGCCTACGGGAACGCCTCGATGCCGGAGTTCCGCACCTTCATGCAGTCGAAATCCCCGACCGATCTGACCGGCTTCTTCGACGCATGGTTGAACCGCACCACAATCCCCTCCGACGAGTACCTCTATCCCGGCGGCCTGCGCGGCTGAGGTTCAGTCGACGCGTTCGCGGACCCGTTCCACCCGGCGCTCGGCCCGATCGAGTTGTTTCTGGGCCGCGCGTAATTGGTCCTGGGCGCCGCGCTCGGCGGTGCGGGCGAACTGCTTCTGCTGTTCGGCGTGTGCGAGCTTTTCGCGCAGTGCCTCGATGCGGGATTCGCTCTCGGCCAACCGGTGTGCCGACTGCTCGGCTTCGGTCTGCGCCGAATCCCGTGCCGCACGGGCGGATTCGAGGGACTCGAGTGCGTCATCGAGCTCCTGATGCGCACTGTCCTCGGCGGCGGGTTCGGCGGATTTTGTTGTGCCCGTGCCGCTTACCGAAATGAGCGCGGCACCACTCGGACCGAAGCCTTCATAATTCGCCGACGTCACAAGTGTGCCGCTGCGAACCTGCTCGGCGACCGCGTCGTCGACCAGCGCCGCCGTTAGCGTCTGGCCCACCTCGCGCAGTACCGCCTCGGTGACCGGATGTCCGCGATCGGCGGCCAGTGCACCCGCTCGCTTGGCAAGGGCATTGACCACTTGCTGCCGCTGTGTGGTCAGTGTGCGCAACTGGTCGCCGGACAATTCCCGCTGCGCCGTACGCAGCGCGGAGCCGAGTTGTAGCAGCGCATCGACGTCATCGGGCGCCGCGCGGGCCAGTAGATTCACCGTCCAGGCAACGACCGTCGGCTTGCGCAGTTTGCCGACGGCGGTCGCGAGGTCCTTATCGCCCGCATTCTTGGCCTCGGCCACGCGTGCCGCCCTGGCGGCGATGAACTCACCAGGGTCTAGTCCGTACAAGTCGACGGCGACCTCTTCGAGCCTCATACTTGCCAAGCGTAACGACTGGGTCTCCGGAAGCGACAGAGTGCACATACTGGACAAAAGTCCATGTGTTCGAAATGCGAAAGGCATTGCTGGTGAACAGTTTAGGACTCACGGCCATCGTCACCCTGATCCCGAAATACGTGGGCCTCGCGCTGCTGGGACTGACCGGGCTGCTCGGGCAGTACTGAGCCGCGCCTCGGTGTTGGTCGGTTGTCCGAACTGCTGATGCGGTTCGGGCGACCGGAACGGTATTCTCACCGCGTTCACAACTGCTGTGAACACGTTCGGTGAGAGAGGGTTTCACGTTGAAGTTCCCAGGAATGAGGCTGCTGGCACGCATCGTGCTCGCCCTCCTGGCGGTGGGCGCATTGGTGGCCGTGGTGACCGGTTGTTCGGCGCTCGACAATGCAAGCAAGTCCGACACCGCCAAGGCGAAGGTCGGTGATTGCATCAATGTCACCGACAGTTCGTCATCGGCCACCAAGTCCGAGCCGGTCGACTGCTCGTCGCCGAAGGCGGTTTACAAGGTATTCCAGACCGCGGACAAGAAGATCGACTGCGCGGCCGAATACACCACCTACACCGAGGACCTGGTCAGTGGCGGCCAGGCCTACATGTGCCTCGCGCCGAACTTCAAGCAGGGCAGCTGCTACGCCGATGTCGGCACCAACCCGTACAAGTACGTCGACTGCTCCTCCACCGAAGCCACCTTCAAGGTGGTGCAGCGCATCGACGGCCAGGCCGACGAATTGCAGTGCGGCACCGATGCGACCAGCTTCGTGACCGTCCCGGACCCGAAGGTCACCTACTGCCTCGGCCCGGCCAAGAGCTGATTACTCGAGTAGGGCGACCGACGCGATCCGGTGCAAGGTGAAATGCCGGATCGTGCCGGTCACCGGGTCCAGTGCGTCGAGCTGGCCGTTGCCGACCTTGAGCGGCTCGACCACGCGCTGTGACGCGACGCCCTGGGCATCGACATAACCGATATTGACCGACCGCCGCACCCGCGCCGCCAATTGCAGCAGCGCCAGGGTTGCGGCGGTGCTGGTTCTGGTGCCGTCGGGGCGTACCGCCTGGCCGTTACGGGCGCTCGCAGCCCGGTCACCGGCGCGCAGTTCCGCCACGAGCAATTCCAGCTGTTCGGTGCTCGGCGGCGTCGGGCGATATGGCTGCCTGGCATGCGGGCGCACCGCGATCCGGGCGCCGCGCGGGCGCAGATCGACAATGGTGCCCGCGGAATCCTCACCAGCTGGCGCGAATCCTGCCGCGCGCAACCGTTCGAGTAATTCGCCGAGCGGGGCCTGGGCGATGGCGACGGTCGGTGCGATGGCCCGCAGCGCGAGTTCGCTCGCCACCGGCGAGCTGAGCACCTGCGCGAGCAGCGCCGGATCGTCACTGCGAACGAACGACTGCGCCATACCGGCCCGAAGCTGGCCGTGTCTGCGCGCGACGTCATCGATCAGATAGGTCAGCGACTGTGGGATCGGTGTGCGGGAATGTGTGGTGAACAGCGTGTGCAGTTCAGCTGCGGTCATCCCGGCATCGAGCGCGCGCCGCACCGATGTGTCGCTGATCCGGTAAACCGTTGCCGCACCCGCGGATTCGATATCGGCCACGAGTGCCACCCGGCTCTGTAGCTCCGGGGTCAGTGGACCGGGCGCGATGACCGTCAGATCCGCTTGGACCAGCACATGATCGATGGGCTCGGGCAGCGCCGATTCCATCTCGGACTCGGCGTCGGATGTGCTGGTCGGCGACCCGTGCAGCAGTGCTCGCGCCGGTGAGGCGAGCGCACCGCGTCCGATGAAACCGAGTTTCGCGGCCTCGTCCACCGTGTGCTCGACTGCCTCGGCGCGAAAGTGCCTGCGCCATCGCGGTTGCCGCCAGGCGAGTAGTCGGCCGATATCGGTGGGGTCGAATGCGGTGCCGGTCGGATATTCGGCGAGCAAATTCAAGATGGTGCGTCGATCGCGTGGTGCGTGCGGGGTGCGCAGTTCGATCGACAGCGCCGCCAGCGGTTTGTCATTGGCATCGCGCATGCCGATCATCCACGGCATGCGATCCAGGTCCAGCCAGGCCTGTGCCAGCGCCACCCAGCGGCGCGCGGGCGGTGCGTCCCGCCAGCCGTCGGCGGCCGGTGTGGGGGCCCAGAAGTCGTCGGTGGAGTCGAATTCCGGTGGCGGGTCCGGCATGCCCTTCTCGATGAGTTTGGCCGCGGCGAGCAGTTCGACGAGCAGTCCGGCGCGCGGTTCGTCGATACCGGTCTGCTTGGCAATTCGGCGTAACTCCCGCACTCCGAGCCCACCCGCGCGTAATGCGGGCGCGGGGGCCTGGCCGAGCGCCTCCAGAATGTCGGCACAGTGCCGTAGTAGCTCGCCCACTTCGCCCGCGGCGACCGCATTCACTTCGGTGGGGGCGTGCTTGGTCGGTGGCGGCTCCGGTGGTTTCAGCGCGTGCGGATGGGTCACCGGCTCCCGGCGCAATACCTGAGCGACGGTGACCGGTAGTTCGACCGTCTCCTCGTCGATCCAGTGCAATAATCGCCGGCCGAGCAGTTGCTGGATCGGGCGGTCGGCCGGTGTG
The DNA here is from genome assembly GCF_040674755.1 of Nocardia sp. NPDC049737. Taxonomy (NCBI): domain Bacteria; kingdom Bacillati; phylum Actinomycetota; class Actinomycetes; order Mycobacteriales; family Nocardiaceae; genus Nocardia; species Nocardia sp. NPDC049737. The sequence goes on from NZ_JBFANH010000013.1 coordinate 64,523, forward strand.
CCCGGTGCGGCGTCCCTGGTGCGTCCGCGCGGGCCGGTGGTGGCCAGCTTGTCGAGCAGCGCGCGTTCGGCAGGGGAGACGGCCGTGAGGGCCGCGACCACCTCGGGCTCGGTGAGGGCATCCGGAATTTCGGTGGTGCTGCCGATCGGCCACGGCAGTGCCTCGGCGGTGGCCGGAATCAGATGTAGGTCGTCGCCGTCGTTCCAGACCAGTGCACGATCGGACAGGCGAGCCAGCGCGGCATCGATCGCCGCGACCTTCACCCGATCTTTCAACTGCGCGCGCAATGCCTTGCGACTCATCGGCGTCCCGCCGGAGCCCGTCGCCCGATGCACCGCAAGGGTTTCCACGATCGCGAACTCGAGTGTGTCCAGGTCATCGGTGGCACGCAGGACCGACGCGCGCTGCTCGGCGCGGGCCGCGAGCACCGCCATGGAGGACGGCAGTGGCACGGCCAGATCGGGCCGGAGTTCGAGCAGGGCCACCAGCTGCGCATCGCTGCGGGCCGCGAGCCACCCGGCCAGGGATTCGGTCGCAGGCTCCCCCGCCTCCCCGCGCCTTTTGCCGGTCGTGAGTGCCGCGTGACTGCCGTCGCGGGCTGGCTGTCGTATGCCCGGTCCGGCTTTGGGCGTCCCCGACGAGTTACCCATGTGCTCTCGAGATCAGTCGTTGCGTCGCAGTCCGAATATTGTCGATTATGTCAGCCTAGTGGATGTCGTTTATCCGTCGCCGGGCGTTGGCAGCAGCGGAGGGCAGAGTGCTGGCCGGTCGCTCGCATGCCACAATGTGGTCGTGGTGAATAAATCGAAGAAACCCTATGTCGACAATGGCTGGCCCTCGCTCGAGGACGGTGGCCACGCGGTCACCGAACTGTCGTCGACTCGTTCCGGTGGGCTCTCGCCGTTCGGTGAGGACACCGAGTTTCCGGTCCCGGCCGATCAGCTGCCCTACATGCACCCGAATACGGTGATCAACCGCTGAGCGGCGAATCGCTCGGCACCCGGACGGAAAACCCGCGGATACGAAGAAGGTCCCTGCATCACATCGGATGCGGGGACCTTCTTCGTACGGTCTGCGGCGTGAGCGACGGGCCCGGTGGCGGTAGCGGAGCGTGACCACGGAGAGACCCGCGAGGGCCGCAAATCGAACACTGCTTCGCGGCGCGACTCAGGAGGGCAGCATGCCCTTGTTCGCCTCGTAGAAGTTCACGACTGCCGGGTCGAGCTGAGTGCCCTTGGTGGCATTGAAGAAATCGAGGGCTTCCTGCGGGATCTGCACGCCCTGGCCCTGGACGACGGCGACGGCGCGGTCGATCGCGTCGAATACCTGCTGGCTCGGGTCGGCGATGGCCTGCTCCGGAGCGGCCGGAGCGGGGTTCCAGCGCGGGGTCTCGGTGGAGGAGGGAGCGGTGCGCGGGGTGGATCCGCTGCTCAGGCCGAGCGAGGACGAGCAGGAGGGCCAAGCGCCCCAGCCCTGGCTGGCGAGGACCTTCTCGGCGACCGCGATCTGCTGTTCGCGGCTGGCCTGGTTGGCCGTCGCGGCGTATTCGCCGCCGCCGTGTGCGTTCCAGGTGCTGGGCGAGAACTGCAGTCCGCCCTGGAAACCGTTGCCGGTGTTGATGCCCCAGTTACCGCCGGCCTCGCACTGGGCGAGCCGATCCCAGTCCTGATCGGGTGCCGCGCTGGCGTTTCCAGCGAGAGCTACACCTGCGGTGCCGATGATCGCGCCGGTGACGGCGACCTTGGCCACGGTGCGTCCGGTGGAGGTTGGCTTGCGATGGCGTCCACTCATTGCGGGTTCGTCTGCCTCTCGTACGCATCTGCAAGTGGTCCGGACTGAGAGGTCGTCCGTCCCGCCCTCACCCCTGCTTCCGTTGGGGTCCGGTACCCGCGGGGCGAGGTTCGATGCGGCGGGCCGGTGGTTGCCGGTTGTCCCGGCTGGGTAAGACCGTACGACGATCCGCGCGAAAAATCACTATTTGGTAACCGGCGGGTCCGCGTGGGTCTCGGACCGGTATCGGTTGCGACGGAGATGCTTCCGTGCAGCTGAGAGATGGTGCGGACGGGCCGGTCTCGGACCGCTGCCGCTCCGTTATCGCGCCGTAATGTGACGAGGATCACATCTGCGGTTCGGTAACGATTAGCAGGGGTAACCGGTTCACCGGGATCGTCGGCCGGACCACAGTGCGAAGACGATCGCGCAGAGGAAGCCGAGCGGCGCCAACATCGCCATCAGATACAGCCACAGGCCCGGGTCGGAATCGCTGAGGACCGGCGTCAGAAATATGGCGACAATCGCAAGCAAGCCGATCGCGAACAGACCGAGTGCCACGTACAGCAACCGGTCGCCGGCGCGGCGCGGGGGCGGTGGCGCGGATGAGTTCGTCACTGCTCGACCGTAAAACTGATGTGCTTGCGTTATTCGCACCGGGGTAGACTCGGTGCCAATCGCGTCCTGCACAGCTGTGGGGCGCGTTCTTTTCGCAAACTGACAGGAGCTGTCCGCGGCGGTACGCCGGACCAGCACCTGGGCAGACGGATGTGCTCGGGCCGCTGGGGCTCGAGTTTCGATGACGAACGGGTGAGTGCAGTGCCGACCGGCAGGGTGAAGTGGTACGACGTCGAAAAGGGCTTCGGCTTCCTTTCCCAGGACGAGGGTGAGGATGTTTATGTCCGTTCCTCCGCGCTCCCCGCTGGCGTCGATGGGCTCAAGCCCGGTCAGCGCGTCGAATTCGGGATGGCCGCCGGTCGTCGTGGGCCGCAGGCACTGAGTCTGAAGGTGCTCGAATCGCCGCCCTCGGTCCGTCAAGGCCAGGACCGCGATCGCGGGGCGCACAAGGAACCGGTCGCGCGCAAGCACACCCCGGACGAGCTGCACGGGATGGTCGAGGACATGATCACGCTGCTCGAGGCCAAGGTGCAGCCGGATCTGCGCAAGGGCAAGTATCCGGATCGCAAGACCGCGCAGCGCATTTCGGAAGTGGTGCGGGCGGTCGCGCGCGAACTCGATCACTGACATTCGCGGATAACGAATTTCGCGCGCTACCCGGTCTACCGGGCAGCGCGCGAAGCACTTTCAGGCTCACCCTGTCCAGCGATCCGCAAGCAGTCGCCACGGCGAGGTGCTGATCGACTCAGCTCGCGGTGCTGATCGACCAGGCCGCGTGCGGGACGTAGAACTCCCGGCCGGTCTCGTCGCGCGCGAGGATGGGCAGCTGCAATTCGATACCGACGAGCCGCAATTCGGGCTCCGGCTTCGAATCGATGGTGACGGCGAGCGCGCCCTCGGGAAAGTCGTTGCGGCTCACCACCCGATCCACCTTCTCGCCGGTGGGCATGGCGTAGACCAGCTGGGCCAGCCAGGGCGCGTCGGCGATCCTCTTGGGCAGGGACAGCTGCAGCGGATATCCGGCGGGGACATCGAGTGTGACGGTCTCGCCGTACTTGCAGTCCTCCATTTTCACTGTGCAATACAGGAATGGGGGCACCGTGACGGTCTTGCCGTGGGCGTATGCGGTGACGGTCGGGTCGGGATGGTCGGCTTTGCGGACGAACACCGTCAACACGCCGACGAAGGCGACGGTGAACACCAGTAGGGCCGCCACGCATAGCGCGACGACAGTGCGAGTACTTGGTTTGCTCACGACTGCGCCTCGCTGGCGCTCGGCTCCGTCGCGAGCAAAGCTGCTGTGTCGATGGTTCGTTCGCTGTGCTCACTCACAGATCGGATCTCCTGTGCCTCGTTGCATGTGCTTAGTGTCGCTACCGCGCTCCGTGCCGCGTTGCGCGGCTCGGTCGACGTCGGCGTGTCTGGATGTGGCGACGGCCTGCTCCGCATGTTCTGGGCGGTGCCCACCCAGACCGGGCAGCAGGGAGTGGCCGCGGTCGCTGATGAAGGTCTGCAGCAGCCCGAACAGCAGGACCGCGGAGATGAACGCGAAACCCTGCCAGTAGGTGGTCGGCATGAGCACGCCCGCCGCGCCGCCGAGGACCCAGCTGAGCTGCAGTACGGTCTCGGACCGGCCGAAGCCGGAGGCGATCGATTCCGGCGGCAGATCGTCCTGGATGGAGGCATCGAGCGATACCTTCGCCAGTGCGCTCGCACCCGCTGCGACCAGGGTTGCCAATGCGGCGCCGAGCAGATTGTTCAGGAAGACCGCGAGCAGGGCGACCACGCAGCAGGCGGCGGTGCAGCCCAGCACGATCAGTGACGGCTTGCCGAGTTTGATCCGGGCGCCGGTCGCGTTGCCGATGAAATTGCCGACGGCCGCGGCCACGCCGATCACACCGAGCATGGCGGCCTGCTGCCAGCCGCCGTGCTCGGTCGCCTTGGCGACGAAGGCCACATAGAACGTCAGGAAGCCGGTCAAGACGCGAATGGCGCTATTGCCCCACAGCCCGGTCACGACCGCGCGGCCGAGCGGCTGCCTGCGCTTACGCGGCGGAACCGTGGCTTCGGTTGCCGGACTGAACACTTCGGTTCTCGCGTGATAGCTGAGGGTCGCCGGGACCTCGCCCTCGGTGACCTCGACCCAGCGCGGGATGCGCAGGCTCAGGAAGGTGCCCGCGATCGCGATCGCGGCGGCCAGCACAAGTGCGCCATTGGAACCGGCGATCGCGGCGGCGAGTGCCGCGACCGCGCCAGCGCCGATGGTCCCACCGACCAGGCCGAACACGGTGAGCCGAGAGTTGGTGCGCACCAGGTCGATTTCGGGTGGCAGCACGCGCGGCGTCACCGCGCTCTTGAGCACCGAGAACGATTTACTGCCGACCATCATGCACAGGGCGAGCGGATACAGCGCCCAGCTGTCGAAAGCCATGATCAGCAGCACCGCGACCACCGCGCGCAGAGCGAAGGAGGTGGCCAGCGCCAGGCGGCGGCCGCGCTGCAGGCGGTCGAGCATCGGTCCGATGAGGGGGGCGATCACCGCGAACGGTGCGATCGTGATCAATAGGTACAGCGCGACTTTCGTCTTGCTCTCGGCGGTCGCGCTGGCGAAGAACAGTGTGTTGGCCAGTGCCACCGCGATCGCGGCGTCCAGGGCGAAATTCGCCATGGTGGCGTAGGTCAGCGCGGTGAGGCCGGATTTGTCGGCGCCGTCGGCCTTGGCGGCGCGCTGGAAGGTGGCGACGCCGCGGGAGGTGAGTTCGCGGCCGCGCATCGCGGCGACGCGGGTGACGGTCAGCTTGCGCGGGATGCGCTCTGGCTCGGCCGGCGCTTCGGGTTCCGGTGGCGGGTCTGCCGGTTCCGCGGATCCACCGGGCAGCGGCCGGGTCGGCGGTGGTTCGCGGCGTTGTGGCGGCTCGGGCGGTATGGGCGGTAGCGAGGACCGGCGGGGCGGGGTGTGGGGTGGCGGGTAACGGTCGTATCCGGGGTGACGCTGAATCGGTGGGGACTCCTCGCCATCCCACGGACCACGGTCGGAACCGGAGGGATCGCGGGGAGTAGTCACAACGTCAATTCTGTCGTACATCGGCGACTTGGGTTCAATTGCCGCTCCAAGCCGTCCGGAAAGGTGACCTGGCTCCCTCACTGCGGTACGAATCGGACCTCGAAGATGGTCGGCCAGTATTTACCGGTGATCAGGAAGTGGTCCGTGCCGGGTAGTTGGGCGATGCCGTTGAGCACATCGGTGCCCGCGCGGGCGGGCGCGGGCAGCAGGCCGTGCGCGTCGATGACCGCAAGGACATGGCCGGTTTCGGGATCGATGCGCAGGATCTCGTCGGTGGGATAGGAATTGGCGTAGACGGAACCGTCGGCGGCGCAATCGAGTTCGTTGAGCTCGACGCGGTTTCGGGAGGTGAGGGTGACGGTGCCGGTCGGGGCGAAGGTGACCGGATCGCGGAAGGTGAGGGTGTCGGTGCCGTTGCTCATCACCAATTTGTCCGCGCGCGTGCACAGACCCCAGCCCTCGCCGTCGTAGGACGCCCTGGTGCGTTCGGCCAGCGTCGCTGGATCGCGGGCGATCGCCACTCGGTTCTGCCAGGTCAGTTGCCAGAGGGTGGCACCGGCTTTGGTGACACCCTCGCCGAAGTAGGGCGCGGGCAGTCCGGTGCGGGTCAGCTCGTTGCCGGTGGTCAGATCGGTGGCCCGCACGTCCGACGCGCCCGGCATACCGGTGCTTTCGTAGAGCACGTTGCCGGCGACCTCCAGGCCCTCGGTGAACGCCCGCGGATCGTGCGGACGGGTGCCGACCACCTCGATGTGCAGTCGCGGCACAGCGTCGTCGGAGCCGCCACACCCGGTGATTCCGAGCAGGCTGACCAGGACAACGACGGCCAACGAACGCCGATTGCACTCCATACGGCAAAATGTAGGCCGTGAGCGCAGTATCTGTTTCGCAGTCCGGCGTGCGGCCGATCCTTGCCGATGCCGTCGACGTGGCCCGACGTGCGCTCCTGGAGCTGGAGCCGACCGGTGTCGGCGCGCATCTCGGCGTCACCGCCGAGGACGAGACCGCGGCGACCCACCGATTCGAAGCCACGCTGTCCGGTTATCGTGGCTGGCAGTGGGCGGTCGTGGTGGCGGCCCCGCTCGACGCGCGGTACGCGACGGTGAGCGAATCGGCTCTGCTGCCTGGTCCGGACGCGCTGGTCGCACCTGATTTCGTGCCGTGGGAGCAGCGCGTCCGCCCCGGCGATCTGGCGCCCGGTGACCTGCTCGCCCCGCCCGCTGATGATCCGCGGCTGGTGCCCGGCTACGTCGCGAGTGGTGATCCGGCCGTCGACGAGGTCGCGTTGGAAATCGGCCTCGGCCGGACCAAGGTGCTCAGCCGTGAAGGCCGCGAAGAAGCCGCCGAACGCTGGTACTCCGAATACGGCCCCGAAACCGATATGGCCAAAGCCGCCCCCGCCACCTGCGGCCGCTGCGGCTTCTACCTCCCCCTCGCCGGCGCCCTTCGCTCCGCCTTCGGCGTCTGCGGAAACGCCATGGGCGCCGACGGCCACGTAGTCCACGCCGAATACGGCTGCGGCGCGCACTCGGATGTAGAAGTCCCGTCCGGCGGAGGATCGCCGCTGTACGAGGCATTTGACGACGCCGCTTTCGATGTGATTCCGGTAGAGACGCTGCGCAAGTCCACGGAAGCCGCACCGGATGCGGTGACCGAGGATGCCCCGGACACCAGCGAAGCTGCGACCGCCGCCGAACCGACCACGGCCGAGCCGAGCGATCGCGCCGCATCCGATACCGCCGACGAGCCCAGCGACGCAGCGTCGGGCGATGTTGCGACCAGCTCGGTGGAATCGATTGCTGGCGTGTCGGATGACGTTGCTGAGCCGAATGCGCCGGTTGCGCACGATGTCTCGGTGCCTGGCGCGGATAGCGCGGCCAATGCCGGGGCCGTCGAAGATCTGACAGATGATGTCGCTGAGTCAGATGTCGCTGAGTCGACTTCGGTCGAGCCGGGCTTTGGTACATCGAGTGAGCCGCCCAGCGCGGTGGAGCCGGATGTTGCCGCGTCGGGTGATGTTGTGGCTGAGCCGAATTCGGCGGTCGCTGAGGGTTCTGCGGTGCAGAGTGTGGGCATCGAGGCAGGTGAGGCGGCTGACGCAGCCCGGACTGACGCGATCGCCGAGCCGACCTCCCTGGAGCACGGCACTGCTACGCCGGATATCAGCACTCAGTTGACCAGCGCGGTCGAGTCCGACACCGCGGACCTGCCGGGCGATTCTGCGGCAGAGCCGAGCACTTCGGGTGAACCCGATATCGTCGCCCAGGGCGCGCCCGACATGTCCAGCACCGCAGCCACATTCAGCCCTGCCGCTGACGTGGAGCCGAGCCCGGTGATCGAGCCTGCCGCCAACCCGTCGGATGTGGACGACGAGTCGATCAGCGGCGTGGTGTCCGGGGCGGATGCGGCCCAAGGCCCGGCTGACTCGACCCCCGCTCCATCTACCATTGGCGAGGCCGAGCCGAACGACGCGGCTGCCGAGAGCGCAGACTTCGAGGCTACGGCGAGCGCGGACTCGGCAAGCGTCCCCACTTCTGCGGAGCCGACTGCTGAAACTGCTGTGCCGCAGTCGGAATCGGATGCTGGTGGCGCGACTGCGGCCGCCACCGCGCGTGATGCCGCTGGCGCGGCAGTCCACGAGTCGGCGGCGACCATCGGCGTGGAAGGCGGCCTCGCTGCGAGCGAGTCGAGTGTCGACGAGGCTGCGTCGGACGCCGGGGCGGGCGCCGCGGTGACCTCGGGCGTCGAACGCGCGGCTGAGTCGGGCATCGATGCCGCGGGCGAAGCTGAGCCCGTGGTGACAGAACCGAGCATTGAAGCTGCTGGGATGCAGCCGGAATCGGATGCAGACGCGGCCGCTGCGGCGACAGACTTCGCAGACGAAGCCGAAGATTCAGGTGGCGAGGCGGCCGAGGATTACGGCGTGCGTGCGGGCGAAGCTTCCGCTGTTCGTGGTGAGGCGGCGGATGCAGTCGGCACTGCGGACGATGACGGTGGAGCGGACGATGACGGTGGAGATGTCGACGCCGCCGGCCGGGACGCAGGTGCTGATGGCGAGGCCGGTGGGAGTGGGCCCGGGGCTGCGGCTCGGCCGGAGTTCGGGTCATCGCTGCAGGGGTGAGTGCGGCGGGCGTGGCTGCGGATCCGTTCGGGACGGCGGGGCTGCGGGCGGGGGTACTCGCGGCTTGGCGTGATTCGCCTACTCGGTTGCGGGAGGATGCGGCGACCGAGGCGGATCTGGTGCGCGCGGGGTATCGGAATCGGCTGCTGACCGAATTGGCGCAGAACGCCGCGGATGCGGCGGCCAAGTCCGGTGTGGCGGGCCGAGTGGTGGTGCGTCTTGTCGACGGTGCCGTGCACATCTCGAATACCGGTGCACCGCTGGATCTCTTGGGCGTACACGCGCTGACCGCACTGCGCGCCTCCGGCAAGGCGGACCCGACCGCGAGCGTCGGCCGCTTCGGCGTCGGTTTCACCGCCGTACGCACGGTAAGTGACGAGATCGAGGTCCGCTCGACCACCGGCTCCATCCGGTTCTCCCACGACCTCACCTGGAAAGCCCTGCGCGACAACGCGATCACCATCCCGGACCGCGCCGAAACCTTCACAGCACCCGTCCTGCGCCTGGTCTGGCCGACCGAGGCCACCCCGCCGGCAGGCGCGGACACCGAGATCGTCCTACACCTGCGTCCCGGCATAGATCCCCAACAGCTACTCGCCGCAATGCGTGCCGAAGCCGTCGACCTCCTCCTGGAACTGCCCGCCCTACAGAGCATCCGAATCGGCGACGACGAAATCGCCAGCACCGTCACCGATCTCCGCAACCAAAAGCCGCACCGGGACGAGCGCGAAGATCCCCACCCCGCGCAGGTCAGTGCGGATTTCGGCGCTGGCGATTCGGATCCGCATGGTCGACACGGCCTGCCAGACGCCAGTGGTGACACCGTCGCGGACCCGAATCGCGTCCGTGCGGACCCGATCGGGCCGCAGTACACCCACGACGTCGAATTCAACAGCACCGATGCAGACCTGAGCACACGCCTACCAACGGGGCCAGGGCTCAGGGAGTTGCGCATCGATGGCCCCGGATCGGAGCGGCGGGTTTGGTGGGAGTACCGAACTGCCCGGGCACGCTGGTTGCTGCCGCTGCGGGATGGCAGGCCGGTGTCCGCCGCACACGATGTGTTGCGCGCCCCCACGCGATCCGACGAGGAGCTGTCGCTACCGGCGCTACTGATCGCCGACATTCCCATGCAGCCGGATCGGCGACGCGTCCTGCCCGGTGCCCGCCTTGCCGAATTCGCCGAGGGCTACGCCGATTTCGCCCGCGCACTTCCGCCGCGGGACCGCCTCGTCCTGGTTCCCACCCCGGGATTCGCCCGCAGTGAGGTCGACGGCATCCTGCGCGAAGCCCTGATCCGTGAACTACAGACTCACCCCTGGCTCCCGGTTGTCACCGCCCGCTCGAAAACCTCGAGCGAAGCCGCCGCACAGTCGGCCTCGGGCGACCCCCGATCAGCCGTTGCGGACCAGGCCTATTCGGTGCGCACGGCCGTTGACAGCGATGCTTTCGGTAGTGAGGACACCGACGTCCGGACTGTCGCGGAAAATTCCGGTAACGGGCGTTCGTCCGAGCTCGAGACAATCGATGACGCGACCGCAGTACCAACGCGAGCAAGCGTATTCACCGGTCTGAGTCCGGAATTGGCCGACCTGCTCGACGACATCGTCGGCCCCCTGGTAGTACCCGAGTTATCAGGGCGCGCACATAGCGAGGCCTTGGGTGTACTGGATGTGCACAGACTGGGACTTGCCCGGCTGGCCGAACTTTCGGGCGGCCTGGAGCGCTCCCCGAAGTGGTGGCAGTCGCTGTATGCCGCGTTGGAGCCATACGTTGTCGATCCGTTGGCCGCCGAGGAACTCGGCGCCGTCGCGGTTCCGCTGGCGGATGGCCGGCTGGTAACCGGTCCGCGCACCGTGGTTCTGGATGATCAGCTCGATGTGGCCATACCGGTGCACTGGGCGCGTTTGGCGCATCCCGAGGCTGTTCATCCGCTTCTCGCGCGACTCGGCGCACGTTCGGCCACCGCCGAGGACCTGTTGAGCGATCCCGGATTACGCTCGGAGCTGGAGGACCAGCCGGGTGATCCCGATACCACCGACGCCGTGCTGCGGCTCGCCGCGTATGCCGATCCGTCGGCACTCCCGTCCTGGCTCGGCCTGCTCGAATTGCCCGACGCCACCGGAGAATTGCTCCCCGCGGACGAATTGCTGCTCCCCGACGCGCCGCTGAGCGCATTGCTGGTGTCGGATTCGCCGTTCGGCACCGTCGCGACGGATCTGGTGGACCGCTACGGTGCTGAGGCGCTGCGTGCCGTAGGCGTCGGCTGGGACTTCAGCATCGTCGTCGAAATCGATCCCACCGGCCCCGACCATCACCTGGACGACGAGGAGCGCTGGTGGTCGGGCCTGCCCGAGGATCCGCCGGAACTGGCCGCCGTCCGCGACCTGGACCTGGTCGACGAGTCATTCTGGCCAGAGGCGCTACGGCAGTTGGCATCCAGTCCGCGCACCCGCAAACTGCTCACCGATTCCGACGGCTACACGGCCTGGTGGTTGCGTAGACACGCGCGCATCAACGGCACCCCCATCGGCCTGCTCCGCCACCCCGCCGACACCGAATTCGCTGGACTGCTCCCCGAATTCGAGTTCTCCGACCTGGAGTCCTTACGCGCGATCCTGGCGAACCCGAATGCCATCACCCAGGAACTGGCCGCCGCACTACTGGACGCGCTCGCGGATCCATCGAAAACCCCTACACCCGGGGTGGTTTCCCGAACCCACGCCCGCCTCGCCGCCGCCGTGGATCATCTCGACTTGACCGAACTCGAACTCCCCGAGCACGTACGCGCCCTGTCTTCGGCAGTTGTCGACCCCAACGACGTGTGGGTACTCGACCAGCCCTGGTTCGGCCTCGCCGTGCCCGCGGATCGCTTGGTAGCAGGCGATGCCGCCACGGCTCCCGCCCTCGCCACCTTGCTCGATCTCCCCATGGTCTCCGATGTGATCACCGCCGAGGTGATGAGCCAAGGACGCCACACCACGTGGTCCGCCGAACCGCTGGGAGTCGTTCTCCGCCAACTGTTCACCCTGCCCGACGAACCAGGCGACCTGGTTCTGCACGAGGACCTCCAGGTCCGGCTGAGCGGCGCACTGGAATCCGTCGTCTCCGTCCCCTGGTGGCGCGACGGCACAACCACCCACATCCAAACCCCGCACCCAGCCTGACTGGCCGGGCCCGAAGGCACAGCCGTAAAGCCGCGCCCTTGCAGGGGATCCCACCTATGTGCCTACAGAGGATCCCGACATGGCGTGCGAATCATCCGGCATCCGTGCACATGTCCCCTACACCGCGTAGTTCGCAACCATCTCGCTGAGCAGATCGAGTTGCCCGCGCACACTTTCGCTGTCGTTGTCGACCAACCAGCGCAACACGACACCGTCGATCACATTCAAGGTGAAGCGGCTCAGCGTCGGCACCGGCACGGACCATCGGCAACCGGTGGCATCGCGCGCATGGTCGAGGATGTCGGCGACGGTGGTGTCGTTGAATGCGTACTGTTCGCGCGCGATCGCGAGTTTCGCGGGAGTCGATTCTCCTTCGCGTAGCGCATATGTCGTGGTTTCGTAGGTGAGTAGTTGTCGTTCCGGTGTGGCTTCAATGTTGAGCCACATCAGTTCGAGTCCAGCGCGCACCAATTTTTGAAGCGCTTCTTTTCCACTTCCGACGTCTTGCCAAACTGTTTCGTTGGCGTCGACGGAATCGCGTAATTCCATCGACAACGCCTTGACCAGCTCGGTCATCAGCGCATCCTTGTTTTCGAAACAGTAATGCACCACACCGAGTGAAACACCGGCTGCCTGAGCGACATCGCGCGTGGTCACGCCCGCGACGCCCTTTTTCTCGGCAAGGCCGATGGCTGCCTCGATAAGGTGGGCCCGTCGTTCTTCGACGCTCAATCGGGAGGACACCCAAGCGAGTTAAGTCCGCAACTCCGCCACAGTCAATTCGCAGGGCCGAAAAATCTCGACTGGACGATTGTCCAGTTGTGTGGTTCGCTTCAACATGGGATCGAAGGGAGACGCGTATGCCGGTGTCACGCAGAACGGTGCTGGCTCGAACCGCGGCGGGATCGGCCGCGTTCGCGGTGGCCACGGTGCCAGGAGTGACCGCGGCACTCGGCGCACCGGCCCCCGAATCAGGTGGCTACCTAATTGGACTCGGTCTTTCCGATATCACCGGCCCGGCCGCCGAATGCGGAATGATGGGCTATTCACAGTTCGAGCAGCAGACGGCGGGCATCCATCTGCGCCCGCGTGCTCGCGCATTCATCATCGACAGTGGCGCGCGCCGAATCGTGTTCGCGGTAGCGGAGAACGGCATGATTTTCCAGTCGGTGCATCGCGGCGTCATGCTCGAACTCGCGCGCCGCTTCGGTGATCTGTACACCGAACAGAACGTCGTGCTCACCTCGACGCATTCGCATGCGACCTGTGGCGGCTCCAGCAACGATTACGCGTACAACCTGTCGATTCTAGGTTTTCAACAGCAGGTATACGACGCCGAAGTGAACGGCATTGTGGAGGCTATCGCCGCCGCGCATGCGGATCTCGGACCGGGCACGCTTTCGCTGGGTCGCGCCGAACTGCACGACGCAAGTGTCAACCGATCGCGAGTCGCCTTCGAACGCAATCCGGATGTGGATAAACAGCACTTCCCGAATGCCATCGACCCGGCGGTCACCGCGCTGTCATTCGTCAAGGGCGGCAAACAAGTCGGCGCCATCACCTGGTTTGCCACCCACAACACCTCGATGACCAACCAGAATCGACTGATCAGCGCGGATAACAAGGGCTACGCCTCGTTCTCCTATGAACACACCGAGCACGGGGTGCGCTATCTCGATGGTCCGGCCGATTTCATCGCCGCATTCGCGCAGACCAACGCGGGTGATATGTCCCCGAATCTCGATCTGCGACCCGGTTCGGGCCCCACCGAGAACGAGTTCGACAACACCCGCATCCTCGGCGAGCGCCAGTACCACGCATCGAAAACCGCATTATCGAGTGCACAGTCCATCAGCGGTCCGGTCGATTCGATGCTCTGTTATATCGACCTGGCCGATACCGCCGTCGACGGCAGATTCACGCCCGACGGCCAGCCGCGCCACACCGCGCCCGCCGCCGCGGGTGTCTCGCTCATCGCGGGCAGCGTCGAGGACGGTCCGGGTCTGCCGGGTCTCCCGATCCCGGAAGGTGTGCGTAACCCGTTCGTCGATGCACTCGGCGATCCGCGCCAGCCCGCACCGTCCTGGCTCGCGGACGCGCAGGCGCCCAAGGTGATCGTCGTGCCGCTCGGGCTGTTGCCGCCGGTCTCGTGGGTGCCGAATGTGGTGCCGATCCAGATCGTTCGGATCGGTGAGCTGTACTTGGCCTGCGGCGGTGGTGAATTCACCGTTGTCGCCGGATTGCGCATCCGTCGGGCTGTTGCCGCCGCGCTCGGTGTGCCGCTGGAGCAGGTGTTGATGCAGGGCTACGCGAACGCGTACCACGAATACGTCACCACTCCGGAGGAATACGATTCCCAGCAGTACGAGGGCGGCTCAACCCTCTTCGGCCGCTACACATTGCCCGCCTACCAGCAGGAGTTCACACGTCTGGCAACGGCTTTCGCCGCCCGCGGGCAAGTCCCGCGCGGACCGGCTCCACGCGATATATCCAATCTGCAGCCGAACTTCCAACCCGCCGCCGGTCCCGATGCCACACCGTTGGGCCATGGCTTCGGTGATGTCCTGATCCAGCCTGCCGTCTCGTGCGCGCCCGGCGCCCAGGCCGCCGCCGAATTCGTCTCCGCCCACCCCAAACACAACCCCCGCCGCAACGGCACCTTCCTGGAAGTGCAGCGCCGCAACGCATCCGGCGACTGGATCCGCGTCGCCAATGAGGGCGAATGGGCCGTCCGCTTCTACTGGAGCAAGCGCGGACTTGCCGAATCCGTGGCCCGCTTCACCTGGGACATCCCCTCGGACGCCACCCCCGGCGCCTACCGCATGCAGCACTTCGCCGACAGTCTGAGCTCCGATGGCACCCTGCACCCCTTCACCGGCACCACCGACGAGTTCGAAGTGAGCTGAGTGGTCAAAGTCCGGTCTGTGCGCCTTTGTCGCCGCGGCGGGCGCCCCGGCGCTGGATCGCGAAGATCGTGTAGCCGAGCAGGCCGACGGCCAGCCCCATCAGACACAGCGGGCGGGCGGATTCCCAGCGGTCGCTGGTCCACACGACGATTGTGGCGATCAGCCAGAGGGCGCTGCCGACCGCGAGTACCGGCCGTGGATCGGTGAAGCGCGGCGGGATCTGCGGGACATTCTGGGTCACAGTCACAGGGTAGCTGCGGGAACAGGCGATCACCGGCCAGCGTGTCCCGTATCGTTCTGCTCTGTGACAACGCCATCGGATGTTCGAGCTCTCGCGGGTGAGCTGTCGCTTGCGGTGGTGCGCTTGACGCGACATCTGCGGGGGCGGCGCGCCGACGCGCAGATCTCGCTGACGCAGCTCTCCGCACTCGCCACCCTGCACCGGGAAGGGGCGATGACGCCGGGTGCGTTGGCCGCCAAGGAGCGCGTACAGCCACCATCGATGACGCGCGTGATCGCCTCACTCACCGATCTGGAATTGGTGGAGCGCAAGCCGCATCCGACCGATGGCCGCCAGATCATTGTCTCGCTCTCGGATGCGGGCCGCGCACTGATCGCCGATGAAACCAGCGCCCGCGAAGCCTGGATGACCGAACAGCTCTCGACCCTCACCGACGAGCAACTGGTCGTGCTGACCCGCGCCGTCGGCATCATGAAGCAACTCGTCGACGACTCGGAGTAACTGACTCGGAGTAACCGTCCCGTCCCGGGCCCTGGTTGCTAGCGAGGTACGTAGCCGCCGCGGGCGTATTGGGCGCCGAATGGTTGGTCGCTGTCCACGATTTCGCGACCGAGGGGGAACAGCGAGATCGGGATGAGTTTGAGGTTCGCCCAGCCGAAGGGGATGCCGATGATCGAGATGAACAGCGGGATGCTGGTGAACAAGTGGCCCAGCGCCAGCCACCAACCGGCGACGATGAACCAGATGATGTTGCCGATCATCGATCCGACACCCGCGGAAGGCTTTTCGACCGTGGTGCGTCCGAATGGCCAGAGCACATAGGTCGCGATCCGGAACGAGGCGATACCCCAGGGGATCGTGATGATCAGAATGCAGCAGATGATGCCCGCCAGGATGTAGCCGAGCGCCATCCAGAACCCGACAAATACGAGCCATAGGATATTGAGCACCAGCTGAATCGGCTTCATGAATCAAGCATGCCAGGCCACCTCGCATCGGACATCACTCCGGAGTACGAGGTGGACTCAGGGATATCCCCGATCGGCAGCAGCGGTGGCCATGGCGGTACGTGCGGCCAGAGATCAATCCTTGCGCATCCAGGCGAGCATGATCCGTACCTCGCGGAGTCGCCAGCCCGCCGAGGTCCGCGCTGCCGTGCCGGCCAGTCGGAGCCCGCCGGTTTGGTGCGGGGGTTTGCCGTCGCGGTAGTAGTACACGAGCGAGTTCGCTGAGGCCGCGGCCTGGTCGCCGTCGACATTCACCAGCAGACCGGTGGTCGTGTGCTGAGCGAGCTCACCCTCGACCTGAGACTGTCGAATGAAGTCGGCGACCTTGTCGATGCCTCGGACTTGGATTCGCGGCGAGTGGACCGCCACATCGTCGGTGAAGACAGTGTCGACATCCTCATATCGCACCTCGTCGAGCAGGCGGGCGAAGCGAGTGAACAAGTCGGCGATTTCGATGCGGTCGGCGATCAGAGTGTCCGTGGACGTGGACATGACATCCTCTTTCATTGGTATTGCCAACATTGGCATCGCCAACTATACGAGGTTTTGTTGGTTGCGCCAATGAAGTCTGGTGATGTCGTGGATCACACCGCACGCCTGACGTTGAAGCCGTCGGCTGCTCACCCCGTTGGCAGCGCACGCGCACTGGTCGGCGTCCGACCGCTTCGGCGAAGTGGGCTACCGCATCCTGGCTGCGCTCGACGAGTTCGGACCGGCAGTCAGGCTCAGAAGAACCAGCCGAGCACCGCATCTCGCTCCGCGCCGAATGCCTCATCGAGGTTGCGTAGTTGCACCGCGTCCTTGGCTTGCAGGCGATTGGCGGCGGCGAAGACCCGCGCCGGGTACACGCCGAGGTACATAGAGGCCAGGACGTCGATGCCGAGTTCGAAGTCGGGTGGTCGGGTGGTCGGTGTGCATTCGGCAATGCCGTCGCGCACCGTGAGTGCGAAGGTGCCGCCCGCGTTGCGGAACGGATCCTGCACTGCGAAAACGACATCGAGGTCGCGCAGGTATGAGCGAGCAGTCAGGGCGGCGGGAACATCCATGAGCCGCAACCACAAATCGTCGAAGCGCGCCTTCGTACGCACCAGTCGGTGATCAGTGAGCAGATACGGGAGCGGATCGTTATCGGTGATCGCCGCCTCGACGTGACTGCACAGCTCCAACCCGAATAGCGCCCGCCACAACGCGATTTGCGCTTCCGGGGTCACCGCGCGCATCTCCTCGACCACCGCTGACTTGCCTTGTTCGCGGCGGTGATAGCGATACAGCACATAACCGTCCGGGTGCAGGAATGCGAAGAGCTCGGTGCCGCCGTCGCGGAACGCGGGCGAATCGGCGAGGTCCATCTGCCAGCGGGCTTCGGGTCGTGCCTGCGCACCGGGCACCAAGCGCCGCCACCGGTCGTAGATCGCCCGCACCGCCTCGCCCGCATCGGCCATGGTGCTGAGCACCACACCACCAGGGTTGGGTGCGGACGGCAGGAATTCGATGAACCGCCGATCGATCGAGACCGCGTTCTGCCGAATTGTCGGCCCGTAGCCGAACCGGCCGTAGATGGCGCCCTGACTCGCGGTGAAGATGGTCAACGGGAGCCCAGCGGCCTCGGTGCGCCGATGCTGCTCGGTGTAGATAGCCCGCAGAATTCCGCGCCGTCGGTGCGTCGGCGCAACCGCGACCCCGGCGATCCCGCAGGCCTCGACCGTGCGCTCCCCGGGCACCGTCAGTGTCATCCGAGTGGACCTGGCATGCCCGACGACACGCCCCGCGTCGATGGCGACGATCGCTTCCTCGGTCGGAAAGACCTGCGCCCGCAATTGCGCATATTCCGGTTCGCTGCGCATCCCGAATGCGGTATCGCCGAGCAATTGAATGTCCGCCACGTCATCGTCGGTGGCCGACCGAATGGTGATGCCGGGTATCAGCGTCATCCTTCGACGATCGCACGCCCCCATTCCGCCCGCACTCGAATTTCCACTGTCGCAGACGCTCCGTACACCTCACACACCGACTCGCCACGTAACTCGCCGATGTCCGTGCACGAAGGTCTGCGTCAGGAAAGGCCACCGGTGTCCGGGGAAGCGTCGGGGGACGGCAGGATGTAGCGGTGGCTGATGTGATCGATATCGACGATCCCGCTGATCCGCGGGTCGATGACTTTCGCGATCTGAAGTCGGCGGATCGGCGGCCGGATCTGCCGGGGCGCAAGGGGTTGGTGATCGCGGAGGGGGTGGTGGTCGTCCAGCGGATGTTGGGTTCGCGGTTTCGGCCGAGTGCGTTGCTCGGGGTGGAGAAGCGGCGGGCCGAACTCGAGCAAGAGCTGGCGCGGATCGACGTGCCGTTCTACCGGGCGAGCGCCGAGGTGATGGCGGAGGTGGTCGGATTCCATCTCAATCGCGGGGTGCTCGCGGTGGCGCGCAGGCCCGCGGAATTGAGCGTGGACGACGTCATCGAGCGGGCCCGCACGGTCGCGGTGTTGGAGGGCGTGAACGATCACGAGAATCTCGGCTCGATGTTCCGGAATGCGGCCGGACTCGGCGTCGAAGCGATTTTGTTCGGCGATCGGTGCGCCGATCCGCTGTATCGGCGCGCGGTGCGAGTGTCGATGGGGCATGTGCTGCGGGTGCCGTTCGCGCAACTGCCGAAATGGCCCGAGGGGCTGGATGTGTTGCGGAGCAACGGGTTCCAGATCATCGCGCTCACCCCGAACCCGGCTGCGGTGAATTTGGCTACGGCGATGACCGGGGAGCGGGTGGCGCTGCTGCTCGGCGCGGAGGGGCCCGGATTGACCGAGGAAGCCATGCGGGCCACCGATATTCGTGCCCGCATCCCGATGTCACCAGGCACCGATTCGCTCAATGTGGCGACCGCGGCCGCCATGGCGTTCTATGAGCGGGTGAGGACGTCATGAGGGGGATCCTGTCGTGAGTTACTTCCCGAACGGGGCGTACCGGCCCTATCAGCCGGACCAGGATCCGACACCGTGGGCCGCTGGACTCACCGTCGCGACCATGGTCGCGCTGCTGACGGTCGTCGCGGTGTACGCCTTCGGATCGGCACTGGCGGAAGTGCATCCGCTGCTCGCGATCCTGGTCAACCTCGTCGCGGTCGGCGGCGCCGCTCCCACGGCCTGGCGCTGGCGCCTCGCCCCCGTGACCCGCTGGGTAATCGGTGGGGGCGTGGCCGGCGTGTTGCTCGGTTGGCTGGTCCTGATCGTCGGCGGCCTGTCGAGCTAGTGCCGCGTTCAGATAGCTCCTGCCGTATCGAGCCTTGGTTCGGAGAGTTCCATCGAACGCAGTCGAATGGTGGTCGCCCACGCCGCATCGACCGCCACATCACTACGCTCGGCGAACAGCCGGAGCGGGTGGCGCGGCAAGCTATCTAGGACTGGGCACTAGCAGTACTCGTCGACCCCGCTCACGACTTCGCCTCGCGGGCGCTCGGGCTCCGTCGCGTGCCGCAGCGCGCTGGGCTGATGGTTCACTCGCTGACGTTCGCTCACGAGACGCGATCCTTGCCGCGCAGCCAGTGGAGCAGACCTCGTCTCGGTTTCGCGTCGCCGTTCTGCTCTGCCAGCGGGATCAGGTCGGCGGGGTCGGGCGCTTGGCCCTTGGGGTAGAGGGTGAATCCACATACCGCGATATCGCCTGGTACCAGCGCACCTTCGGGGGTGGCGGCGCGGTAGGTGAACCCGAGCCATTCGTTATTGGCGGCGTCGGCGAAATCGGGTGGGTCGAAGGGGAGGGTCTGCGGGTCGGGCAGTTCGCCCGCCTGCCACCGCACCGGATGGTCACCGGCCCAAAACGAACGTTCCCACACCAGCGGAAGGCCGTCGTCTTCCAGGATGTTCACCCGCGTGGAGCTGAACGAGCGCCGGAATTCGCCACGCTCCCAATGGGCGAATGCGCCCCAGCCGTGATGCGCGTCGAACGAGATCAGATAGGTGTGCTCCGAGGCGAGCGGGCGAACCAGCAACTCCGGCAGCGCTGTCGGATGCGCCCGCGCGGCCTGTGCCGAGCACATCACCGTGACCCCGGGATAGCAGCCGATGTACACCTCGTCGGCATCCGGTCCGGCGCAACCGCCCAGCGTGCCGACCATGATCGGCATGACATCGCGGTCCGTGTGCAGCTGTTTCGCCAGTGCGAGCGCGGCTTCGGGATCCGGGTCGTGGTTCGCGCGGAGTACCGCCAACGGATCCTGTGCGTCGACGTACCAGATAGACGAAGCCTTGGACAGCATTTCCGGCACCTCCCGATGGTTGCACCAAACCAGCTCCGCAAACTCTGAGCAACCCACGGCGTCCTCTAGCAACTCCCGCTACCGTGAACCACCCGACGTCGACTTATCAAGTTGTCGACACACCGAAAATCTACCCGCACTGCCGTGCCGACGTCCCCCCTTCCGCATTCGAACACGCCCGCAGCCCCAAGAAATTCGCAGCGACCAATCCCCCGCGCGACCGGAATCAAGATCAGGTGGCACCTATCGCACCACCACCCGGCTCGGCCCCAACGACTTCCATCCAACAACCCCTCCGATCAACTCGACGGTGCTGTTGCAATCACCCCTTGAACCCGAGCGAGAAGCCCCCCGCCATCAGCTCCACCTGATCTTGATCAGGTGATCGCGCCACAGTTCAAGCCGTTGCGCGGATCGTCGGGCTTGTCCGGGTCCCGCGTCAGCGCGGTGGTGTCGTAGCAGACGGCGGAGGCGTTCGGGCCGATGTTCTCCTCGGCCGCTGTGCCTGAAGACGGGATGTGCCTGAAGACGGGGTGTGCCTGAAAATCGGGTGCCTGAACCCGGCAGCCCGAAGTGGGCTATATCCGAAGTACTTATCGCCGCCAGATGTGCGGACCCAACTGTTCCTGGATTTGCCGACTACGCCCTGACCGCTCTCAAAATGGCCGACGCCCGGTATCCGGCTCCGGAGGCCTCGCACCGAGACTTCGGCAAACACCCCGAAACCCCAGCGTGGGAATGAAACTCAGTGCCCTGAGCTACGCACCCCGAGCAACACATCCTCCCAAGACGGCATCGGCGCCTTCCCCCGCTTGGTCCGAGCCGCCTTCGCGGGCGCCTTCTTCGCCGCTTCGTCCGAAGCAGCGGGCTTAGCGGCAGGCTTCGAAGCCTTGGCTGGGGTAGCGGCGGGCGCGGCCGGGACAGCGGCGGGCGCGGCCGGGACAGCGGCGGGCGCGGCCGGGGCGGTGCCCGCACCAGCCGGAGCGCCACCGGCGGCGGGAGCCGTATTCGTCCCCGCGGTGACCGAAGCGGAACCGCTCGCGGCCGGAATGGCATTCGTGCTCGCGGCGGCCGGGATCGCGGCCGCCGCACCACCGGCGCTGACCGGCGTATTGCTACCACCGGCCACGACGGAACGCTGCTCGTAGTACTCGTCCAACGTCGGCTGGGTCCGGGCAGCCGGACGTGCGGGTGCCGCTGCGGCCTCGCGGGCTGGACGCGCCTCGGCCGGACGAGTTTCCACCGGCCGGGTCTCTACCGGCGGTTCGGGCGCCGCCGGCGCCTCGATCTCCGCCTGCGGCGGCAGGATGGTGGCGAGCCCGCGCAGGGCACGGCCGAAGTCGGGATCGATCAGATCCGAGGCCGGATCGTCGAGCGGGGAAACCGAGCCGCCGTGCGCGTCGGGCTGGTAGCGCCAATGCGCCGCGATCTCGGAACGGCCGTTCTGCCATTGCAATTGCGCGACCCAGAAGCCCTTTTCGTCCTTCCAGGCATCCCACTCGGCATTCTCGAGTGTGTGCCCGCGCTCGGTGAACGCGGCGGTGACGATATCGATCAGGATTTCCACGGCCGGACCGTCGGCGCGCACCGGATGCGCCTTCTGCGCGAGTTCGGCGGCGCGGGCCCGTTCCAGCAGCACCGGATAGGCGAATCGCTCCACGCGACTCAGCGGCATACCGGATTCTTCGGTGACCTGTTCAACGGATGCCCCGGCACGGATACGAGCTTGAATATCGCGGGGACGCATAGTTGCTTCCATCTCGATCTCAATCTGGCCGAATCGGGCAAGGTCTCCGCGTGCCGCGGCTCGAAGCTTGTCGTCGGCGGGCAGCCGGTACTTGGTGCCGGTCTCGGTGTCGATGCACACGATGTGCGTGGAGTCGGGCGTCACCCCGATCACTCGAAGTTCACGCACCGTTACCTCCTTATCGCGTCGGCTCGCGACACCGCCCACTTTCCGAAACAGTAGTGCACTACTGATGATCTCGAGGCAAGACACGCGGGGCGGAAATCTGCGAAAGACCCTCCGCGCCCCGCTAATCTGCTCTATTCAACTCGCAGCGCTACAAGAAACAGCGTGTCGAAAGTGGGCGTGTCGCAATAACCGAGCTCGATTTACCCCAGCTTTTCGACAACCCAGTCGATGCTACGCGTCAGCTGCGAAACATCCTCGGGGTCGATGGCGGGGAACATGCCGACGCGCAGCTGGTTGCGGCCGAGCTTGCGGTAGGGCTCGGTGTCCACGATTCCATTGGCGCGCAGCACCTTGGCGACGGCGGCCGCATCGACCGAGTCGGCGAAGTCGATGGTGCCCACGACCTGTGAGCGGTGCGCCGGATCGGCGACGTACGGGGTGGCGAAGGAGCTCGACTCGGCCCAGGAGTACAGCCGCGACGAGGAATCCAGCGTCCGCTTGACCGCCCAGTCCAGCCCGCCGTTGCCGTTGATCCACTCGATCTGGTCGGCGAACAGCAGCAGGGTGCCGAGTGCGGGGGTGTTGTAGGTCTGGTCCTTGGTGCTGTTGTCGATCGCGATCGGCAGCGAAAGGAAGTCCGGAGTCCAGCGACCCGAGGCCTTGATCTCCTCAACCCGGGCCAGCGCGGCCGGGCTCATCAGCGCGACCCACAGGCCGCCGTCGGAGGCAAAGCACTTCTGCGGCGCGAAGTAGTAGACGTCGGCATCGGTGATGTTGACCGGCAGACCGCCCGCGCCGGAGGTGGCATCGATGGCGATCAGCGCGTTCTCCGAACCCGCCGGACGCTGCACCGGGATCGAAACACCGGTGGAGGTTTCGTTGTGCGCCCACCCGATGAGGTCTGCCGACGGGTCCGAAACCGGCTCGGGCGCACTGCCCGGCTCCGCCGAGACCACGATCGGATCGCCGATGAACGGGTTGCCCTTGGCCACCGCGGCGAACTTCGAGCTGAACTCGCCATTGGTCAGGTGCAGCGAGCGCTCGCGGATCAGGCCGAAGGCGGCGGCATCCCAGAACGCCGTGGTGCCACCGTTGCCGAGCACCACTTCGTAGTCGTCGGGCAGCGCGAAAAGTTCGCGCAGGCCGCCGCGCACGCGCGCGACCACATCCTTGACCGGCTTCTGCCGGTGACTGGTTCCGAACACTGAGGCGCCGACGGATACCAGAGACTGCAACTGCTCCGGGCGCACCTTGGAGGGGCCACAGCCGAACCGTCCGTCGGCGGGCTTGAGATCGTCGGGAATGATCGGGAACTCAGCGGTCATGGCCAACAGGGTAGACGGTGGTAATGCTGTGACTCTGACCACACTCCGGCTAACGTTATCGCCTATGAACCTTGCGTCGGCTAACTCCGGGTGGCGAGCACGTAGCAGGGGGCCGCGGAACTTTGGATTGCGCGCGGGTGCGTTATCGAATTCGCAGCGGCGCGAATTGCTCATTCACGGCGTGATGGGCACGGCGACCATCCTCGGTGTGCGTCCGCGACGCAGCGAACCCGGACACGTTTTCTGGGTTCGAGTGCAGGTAGAAGGCGCGCTGCCATACGAGGCCCGGGTGCGGCAGCGGATGCGCGAGGACGACCTGGAGTGGATGCAGCCCGGTGATGTGGTCGGCTGCCGGGTCGATCCGGGCGATCGCGACCGCGTGGTGCTCTACGTGCCCGATATCGCCGAGACCGGCCGGGCGAGCATTTCGAAGATCCTCGCCGACGGCCGCCGCGCCGATGCCACCGTGCTCGCCGCCGCACCGGTCGCCGCCGACTACGCCGGGCGCGACGACCCGGTGCTGCGACTGGATCTCGAACTGCGCGCCTGGGACGAGGTGAAACCCTGGCGCGTGCGCCTGATCCAACCGATACCGCTGGCCGCGATCGGCCTCGTCGATCTCGGCCAACACCTCGAGGTGGCCTTCTTCACAGTCGACCGCGGCGAATCCGTCGCGGTCGACTGGCTTGCCTCCCTCGGCGAGGATTAGCGAGGCGGCTCGATGTTCGAGCCGCCATTTCGCTAACTCTTGGCTTTCACGCGGGCCAGTGCGTGTCCGGTGAGTGCGATGAGCGCGGTCTTGGCGGATTCTCGATCCCTTGCGTCGATCATCATCACCGGAACGTCGGCCGATAGCGAGAGGGCATCGCGGATGGCCTCCTCGGGAAACTTGGGGGCACCTTCGAATTCGTTGACCGCGACCAGGAACGGTAGTCCGAGTTCTTCGAAATAGTCGACCGCGGCGAAACTTTCGTCCACCCGACGGGTGTCGACCAGCAGGATGGCGCCGATCGCACCGAGGCTCAGGTCGTCCCACATGAACCAGAACCGGTGCTGGCCCGGAGTACCGAACAGGTACAACACCAGATCGTCGTTCAGAGTGATCCGGCCGAAATCCATGGCCACCGTGGTGGTGGTCTTATCCGGGACCCCTGAAGTGTCGTCGATTTCGGAGCTCAGATCGGTCATCAGCGCTTCGGTTTTCAGCGGAACGATATCCGAAACCGCGCCGACCAGCGTAGTTTTGCCGACCCCCATCTCGCCGGCTATCACGATTTTCGCCGAGACCGCGCGGGACGTGGTTTCGGGTGGTGCTTGTTCAGGTGCGGTCATCGAACATCCTCGGCTGCAAGGGGTTTCAACTTACCAGTGGCTCTTCCGTCACGTACCCCCCGCTGATACCGGTTCAATCCTGTGCGGATCGCTTCCGGGTCGCGGCGCGTGCTCGCCGCAGATTCCGTTGCCGCCGACCCCGACTCGGCCCCACCCGGCACCAACTGATTCCCTGGATCTCGTTTCGGTAGCCCGGACGTTGTCCTTTCCGTGATCGTGGCATCCGCCGCCCGCTGTGCCGCGGACCAGCCTTCATCCGCCGCCGAATGCCAATTGTCCAAAACCGGTAGCTCCCCTGTAGTCGGATCAGCCAACCACGCCGACATCATGCCGGCGAAAATCGGCGTCGCCGCTTCCCCCTTGGTGGGCTGCGCGGATCCGTTCGACGGGGATTCCGGCGAATCCCCATCTTCGGATTGGAAGAACGAGGTCGTCTTGGTCACCCGATCCTGCGGACCGGTCGGGGAACCCGAATCGGCCACGCTAGCCGACGGCGTCGGCGCTGCGGACACCGCGGTTGCGCTCGCAGGCTTCGCGGCGGCCCCGCCCGCTTTGCGACGCCCCTTGCGATTGACTCCCGGAACCCGTTTCGGCAGACCATAACTGGTGATCACCGGCGGTGCCGCGGGGGCATCGGCCTCCGGTTCGGCGGGCTTGGGTGCCGCTGACAGCGGCGCACCGATCCGACGTGCCGCAGGCTCGGCCTTGGCCGCGACCGCCTTGGCCGCGGGCTTGGCAACATCCGCGCCTGCCTCGGCCTTCGCCTTGGTAAGACCCTCGCCGGCCTCGGCCTTCGCCTTGGCAAGACCCTCGCCTGCCTCGGCCTTCGCCCTGGTACCGAGCGTGTCCCGATGCACCGGAATCAACGGCTTCAGCGTCGCCGGATCCTGCGAATTCTGCGACGGCACCTCGATCAGCGCCGGCGGAATGTGCAGGCTCGCGGTGATTCCCGGACTGAGCGCACGATCGTGGGTCCGGCGCAGCCGAACCGTGATGCCGTGGCGCTCGGCGAGTTTGCCGACCACGAACATGCCCATCTGCCGCGTCGTCGCGACGGTGACCACGGTCGGCACCGCCAACCGCTCGTTGATCTCGTTCAGTTCGTTGGCCACGATGCCGATGCCCTCATCGACGACCTCGATGAGCAGGCCGCCCTCGGAGGTCCGGCTGTAGGCGAAGGTGACATCGCTATCGGGCGGTGACGCCCGCAGCGCGTTCTCCAACATCTCCGCGATCAGATGCACCACATCGGTAGCCGCGATGCCCGCGACCCAACCATCGGGTGTGGCACCGGATTTGACCCGCTGATAGTCCTCGACCTCGGAGACCGCAGCGCGCAGAATATCGCGCACCTCGACCGGTCCGGACCGGTCGTGCCGTGACCGCGTTCCGGCCAGCACCAGCAGATTGGCGCTATTGCGCCGCATGCGCGCGGCCAGGTGATCGAGCCGGAAGAGGTGGCCGAGTCGCTCGGGGTCCTTCTCCTCGAATTCGAGCGCCTCGATCATGCTGAGCTGGCGATCCACCAGCGTCTGGTTGCGTCGCGCCATGGTCTCGAACATGTCGTTGACCTGATCGCGCAGCAGTTGCTGCTGTGCGGCGAGTTTGAGTGCCTGAGTGTGCAAACCGTCTACGGTGCGGGCGATTTCGCCGATCTCCTCACCGGTGTGCACCGGCACCGGTTTCACCTCGATGTCCTCGAGTTGGGCGCCGCGCATGATCCGCTCGACCTCACTCGGAAGGTCCTTATCGGCAAGTTCGCTGGCACCCGCCCGCAGCCTGCGCAGCGGCTGCAGCAGCGAGTGCGCGACCCACAGCGCGAGTGCGAGCGCCGCGATCACGGTCCCGAGCACGACCAGTGAGGCCTGCACGGCCGCGGATCGGGACTCGGCGACCTTGTCGTCGACATCGTGGATGACGCCCTGCACGATCTGGCGCGTCAATCCGGTGAAGACATCGCGGGATTCGATGGCCAGCCGCCGCAACTCCACCAGGTCGACGACGTGGGTGCGCATCGCGACATCGATCATGTCCTTGAGCACGGCGTTATTCGGCCGCACCACCCGATCGAGGTCGGGCTTGGCGGCGGGCATTACCCGTTCGATCGCTTCGCCCATGGCCAGGATGCGTCCCTGCGCGGTTTGAAAACTCTCGGCCTGAGATGGCTGTTGGATCGCCGATATGGCTGCCATCAGCCAGTTGAAGCCCTCGACCTTGCCAGCTAGCACATCGGAGAGCTGCGCCTTCGCGGCAACGACCGAGCTGACGCCGATCGGGGTGAGCAATTTGTCCACGGTGCCGATGGCATCGGCGACGATCGCGTTGTTGAGCTCGATGGCCTTCACCGGATCGCCGCCGCCCTTACCGCCGGAGCGGATGACCTCGCTGGTCGCGGTCATCTGCTTCAGCGCTCTGGCGACCGACGCGTCGATGCCCTTGCGTCCGGCGCGCACCGTGGCTTCGGTAATAGCCGTTGACAATTCGACCAGGTCCTGGTCGGTGGTGGTGCCATAGACCTGCCCACCGGCGACGGTCGAGGCCGCCGATTCGAGTGCGGTGATCGCCGGAATATCGGAGATGCGATCGGCCGCACTGTCGTATTCGGAGTAATCGCGGAAGAAGACCGTCAGGCGCAGACCGCCGAGCAAAATGGCCGCGGCCAGTGGAAGCGCAACGGCCGCGCCGACTTTCCAGCGGACTCGCCATTGCTCGAGATTCCGCCATCGAGTGTGCGCGAAGATTCCCTGCGCCACCCTACCTACCGCCTTCCGCTCGGATCCGGCCGATCCGGTCATCTCGCGCTGGCGAAATGCCCGGTGCACGGCCGAAATCCGTCTCACCTTTGTTTTTTCGAGCGACCGTCAGGCGGTCGGCTGACGTCGGGACACCAGTCAGCATCGGTACCATACTGGCTTGCCGCCGAGGGTTGCGCGTTATTGGCGCGATCGCAGGGGCGTGCACTCCATACCGTAATAATTGCACCCCGGGGTTCACCGGCACGATGGTGCGCCGAGCCCGACTACGGGCGGCAACGGGGCTCAGAGATGGACAAAGGTGAACCCCGCAGATCGCAGCGCGGGCAGCGCCGCGGTCATCCCGGCGGCCGTTCCGGAATTCGGTCTGTGCATATGCGCCAGCGAGATCGTGCCGGGCGCGGCGGCTTTCATCGCATTCTGCACCCGTGCCGCGCTCGCGGTGGCGCCGTAATCTGCATTGATGCTGAAACCGACTGGCCGCTCACCCAATTCGTTGACGATCGCGACCGCTACGTCGTCATAGTGCGCGGTACCCGCGCGAAAGAACCGCGGCGGTTTGCCGAGCAGCTTGGTGAGCCGCTCGTGATTGGCCCAGACCTCATCGACGGCCTCCTGCGGCGAGCCGGTGCCCGGGATTTCGTAGGCGGCCCGGCCGGTTACCGAGAGCGGCTTATGTGCCACACCGTGATTGGCCAGCTCGAACAGCGGATTGGCGGCCAATTGCACGGCGCGATCGGGATTCGCGTCGATCCAGCGTTTATTGAGGAAGAGCGTGGCCGGAATCTGCTGGGAGATGAGCAGATTCAGCAATGTCTCATCGATATCGTTGTTGCCGGGGCCGCCGCACGCGTCGAAGGTGACCGCCATCTGTTTGCCGGTCGCCGCGAAAGTGCTTGTGATGCCGTCCATCTTCATGCCCCACTGGGTCGGTTGCGCACCCGCGTGCCGGGCGGCCACCGCCGCGGGGGAGTTGGCCGCGGGCACCTGCTGCAAGGGAGATCTCGGAATGGCTTGCACGTCAACGGCGTTCGCGGCGGTGGTCGTTCTCGACTGCGCGCCAGTCGTATTGCTCTTATCGGTACTGCAACCAGCGACGAAAGCCGCAGCCGCGGCACCGAATCCGATCAGTCGCCGCCGCGACACATTCCTATCCAGCATTCCCCGTTAACTCTCTCTCACAGCTTCCCCCGGATGCTACGCGAGCCGGACACCGTGGTGGGCATGAGAACCCACCGCGACATCCGGCTCGCGGAAGCGCTATTCAATTGTGGTTTGAATCACACGTGCGCGATGGTGGACCAGCCGGCGACGTCCTGCGGCTGACGCGGGCCGGGACCGGTGTAGATGGCGGCCGGGCGGACCAGCTTGCCCAGCTGCTTCTGCTCCAGGATGTGGGCACACCAACCGGCAGTGCGGCCACAGGTGAACATCGCGGGCATCATGTGCGCGGGGACCTCGGCGAAGTCGAGAATGACCGCCGCCCAGAATTCGACATTGGTCTCGATGGCGCGGTCCGGACGGCGCTCGCGCAGTTCGGCGAGCGCGGCCTGCTCGAGCGCGGCGGCGACCTCGAAGCGCGGGGCGTTCAGGCGCTGCGCGGTGGCGCGCAGCACACGCGCCCGCGGATCCTCGGCCCGGTAGACCCGGTGGCCGAAGCCCATCAGCTTTTCCTTGCGGTCCAGGATGCCCTTGACCAAAGCGCGTGCGTCACCGGACTTTTCGACGGCCTCGATCATCGGCAGCACGCGAGCGGGCGCACCGCCGTGCAGCGGACCCGACATCGCGCCGATCGCACCGGACAGCGCCGCGGCGACATCGGCGCCGGTCGAGGCGATAACCCGGGCGGTAAAGGTGGAGGCGTTCATGCCGTGCTCGGCCGCGGAAACCCAGTAGGCATCGATGGCCTCGGTGTGCCGCGGATCCGGATCGCCCTTCCAGCGGGTCATGAACCGTTCGGTCACCGTGGTGCATTCGTCGATCTTCTGCTGCGGCACGGCGGGCTGGTATATGCCGCGCGCGGACTGCGCGACATAGGACAGCGCCATCACCGAGGCGCGCGCCAGATTCTCCCGCGCGGTCTCGTCGTCGATATCCAGCAGCGGCTGGTAGCCCCAGATCGGGGCGAGCATGGCGAGTCCGGCCTGCACGTCGACGCGCACGTCACCGGTGTGCACCGGCAGCGGGAATGGTTCCGCGGGCGGCAGGCCGCGACCGAATTCACCGTCTACCAGCAGTGCCCACACATCGCCGAAGGTCACCCGCGAGCCGACCAGGTCCTGGATATCGACGCCGCGATAACGCAGCGCGCCGCCGTCCTTATCGGGTTCGGCGATATCGGTGGTGAATGCCACCACGCCTTCCAGGCCGCTGACGAAATCAGGGGGTACGGCGGTTTGCCCGCTGGGCACCGCATGGCTGGTAGTCATTCTGTGACTCTCCTTGCACTTCGGTTCGTTATCCGTAGCGACTGCCTGCAGGTCGCTCGAAAGGACCAGCAGCGACTGGCTCGCAGGTCGCTGGAAAAGGCCTGTTCTCGTCGAGGAGGGTGTGGCTCGCCGAGCACATGCCGATCAACAAAACCTTAGCTCCCTGCTACCGCGGAGTAACGTCTGGCCCATGCGTGACCTGGACAATTCATCTCTCGGTCAGGAAATGGCCGCAAACGATCGGGTGCTTTTCCCGGCGAGCGATTTGGCCGCCATGCGAGTCGACTACGGCGGCATGCCATTCGGCAGCGGTGAGGACACCGATCTGGACGAAACCTGGCTGGCAGGCGGCTGGGAGCCGCTGCTTCGGCACTGGATCGAACAGGCCACCGCGGTCGGCATCGCCGAGCCGAATGCCATGGTGGTCGCGACTGTGGCACTCACCGATATCGGGCCGCGTCCGGTCGCCAGGACGGTGCTGTGTAAAGGCCTCTCGCCGGAAGGTGTGACTTTTTACACGAATTACGACTCGGCCAAGGGCAACCAGCTGGCTGGTGTCCCATTCGCCGCCGCGACCTTCGTCTGGCCCGCACTGGGTCGACAGGTGCACGTGCGCGGGCCGGTCGAGCAGGTTTCCGCCGAGACAACCGCCATTTACTGGCGTTCCCGGCCACGCGATTCGCAGTTGGGCGCCTGGGCCTCGCGCCAGTCCCGGCCGATCGCCTCGCGCGCCGAACTCGATCGCACGCTGGCCGAGACCACGGCCCGCTTCGCCGAGGTGGACGAGATCCCGGTGCCGCCGCACTGGGGCGGCTATCTGATCCGCCCCGACGAGGTGGAGTTCTGGCAGGGCCGCCGGGGTCGGCTGCACAACCGGATCCGGGTACGGGTCAGCGGCGACGTCATGACGGTCGACCGACTACAACCCTAGAAAGCCCACCCGTCACCCGGCCACCACCCGTCATCGAATCGCTCCGCGATGCTGTATCTGTATCGTCAGACCCCAACATTGTTGGGCTGCTGACCGACTCATTACGCTGCGATCGGTGAAACTGCTCGCCGACACCACCCCCCTGCGCTATCCCGAGTTCCGACGGCTGTGGACCAGCAACATCGTCACCGTCGTCGGTTCGCAGTTGGCCGTGGTGGCCGTGCCGCAGCAGATATTCGAGATCACCGGCAGCTCCGGCTATGTCGGTCTGGCCGGACTGTTCGGCCTGGTCCCGCTGATCGTGTTCGGTCTGTGGGGCGGTGCGCTGGCCGATGTGATGGACCGGCGCAAACTCATGCTCATCACCAACTGCGGCACCGGCGTGACCGCAGTCGCCTTCTGGGTGCAGGCCGCGGCCGGACTCGAGAGCGTCTGGATTGTGCTCGGCCTTTTCGCCGTACAGCAGGCGCTGTTCGCGGTGAATCAGCCGACGCGCAGCGCCGCAATTCCGCGGCTGCTGCCCACCGAACATCTGGCCGCCGCCAGTGCGCTAAGCATGACCGTGCAGCAGACCGGCGCCATTGCCGGACCCGTGCTCGCGGGTGTGCTGATCCCCGTTGTCGGCCTGTCGACCCTGTATCTGATCGACGCTATCGCGCTGCTCGCCACCATCTGGGCGGTGTGGCGGCTGCCTGCCATCCCACCGACCGGAACCGCGCGAAAGGCCGGATTCCGCACCGTCCTGGACGGTTTCGCCTATCTGGCGACACAGCGCATCCTGCTGGCCTCCTTCGTGGTCGATGTGATCGCCATGGTCTTCGGCATGCCGCGGGCGCTCTACCCGCAGATCGCGCATGAGACTTTCGGCGATCCGGCAAGCGGCGGCGTCGCGCTCGGTCTGCTGTTCGCCTCGATGTCGGTCGGGGCGGTGCTGGGTGGGGTGTTCTCCGGTTGGATCTCGCATGTGCGCCGCCAGGGGCTTGCGGTGGTGGTTTGCATCGGGCTGTGGGGGCTGGCGATGGTCGGCTTCGGTGTGGCCGTCGGCTGGACCGGGCACGGCCTCGGCGTCGGGCCGGGACTGTGGATCGCATTGGCCTGCTCGGCCTTCGGCGGCGCGGTCGATATGGTTTCGGCCGCGCTGCGCATCGCCATGTTGCAGACGGTCACCACCGACGAGATGCGCGGTCGTCTGCAAGGGGTCTTCATCGTGATCGTCGCGGGCGGTCCGCGCATCGGTGATGTTGCCCACGGTTTTGCCGCAGCGAGCTTGGGTACGGCGGTGGCCGCGGCGGGCGGCGGTGTGCTGGTCGTTATCGGGGTGGTGCTGGCTGCGCTCGTGTTCCCGGCCTTTGTGCGCTATCGCGTGGCCAGATCGCAGTCGGTGACCGTGCCGGGATGAGTCATAAACCTCACCTGAGCAGAAGTTGTTTGTGAGGTCGGCCGGTGGGCACCCTCGTTCTCGGGCCGCGCGAGTAGCGACTAGCGTCTACGTGAGAGCACCGCCGTGCCGACCGCACCCCGATGCCGACGGTCCTAGCCTGAGAGGGATCCTTCCGTGCCCGAAAAAGACCACATCAACGACGCCAAGCCGGTTTTGAGCTACCCCGGCGGCGAATATGCCATGACGATCGCCGAAGCCAAAGAAGGCAATGACGGCGTCGATCTCGGCAAAATGCTGGCCAGCACCGGGTACGTGACCTACGACCCCGGATTCATGAACACCGCGCCGACCAAGTCGGCGATCACCTACATCGACGGCGAAGCGGGCATCCTGCGCTACCGCGGCTACCCGATCGACCAGCTCGCCGAGTCCTCGACCTTCATCGAGGTCAGCTACCTGCTGATCTACGGCGAGCTGCCGACCCAGGCGCAGCTGGACGAGTTCACCGACCGGATCCGCCGCCACACCCTGCTGCACGAGGACCTCAAGCGGTTCTTCGACGGCTTCCCTCGCAACGCGCACCCGATGCCGGTGCTGTCCTCGGCGGTGAACGCGCTTTCGGCGTACTACCAGGACTCGCTGGACCCGAAGGATCCCGAACAGGTCGAGCTGTCGACCATCCGACTACTGGCGAAGCTGCCCACCATCGCGGCCTACTCGTACAAGAAGTCGGTCGGCCAGCCCTTCCTCTACCCGGACAACTCGCTGAGCCTGGTGGAGAACTTCCTGCGGATGACCTTCGGCTTCCCGGCCGAACCCTACGAGGTCGACCCCGAGATCGCCGCCGCCCTCGACATGCTGCTGATCCTGCACGCCGACCACGAGCAGAACTGCTCGACCTCGACCGTGCGCCTGGTCGGCTCCTCCGACGCCAACCTGTTCACCTCCGTCTCCGGCGGCATCAACGCGCTGTGGGGCCCGCTGCACGGTGGCGCCAACCAGGCGGTGCTGGAGATGCTGGACGGCATCAAGGCCGAGGGCGGCAACGTCAAGGAATTCATCCGCAAGGTCAAGAACAAGGAAGACGGCGTGAAGCTCATGGGCTTCGGACACCGCGTCTACCGCAACTACGACCCGCGCGCCTCGATTGCCAAGAAGCATGCCGACGCGATTCTGTCCAAGCTCGGCGGCGACGACGAATTGTTCGATATCGCAAAGTCTCTCGAAGAGGCCGCGCTCACCGACGAGTACTTCATCTCGCGCCAGCTGTACCCGAACGTCGACTTCTACACCGGTGTCATCTACAAGGCCATGGGCTTCCCGACCCGCATGTTCACCGTGCTGTTCGCCATGGGCCGGCTGCCGGGCTGGATCGCGCACTGGCGGGAAATGCACAGTGAGCCTTTGAAGATCGGCCGTCCGCGCCAGATCTACACCGGTTACGGTCACCGTGATTACCACGAGATCGACGGCCGCTAATTTCAACCGAATCCACCATCACCTATCAGAGGGGATAGCCGAATGACCAAGCCGGAGATCGAATTCCAGGCGGGCCCAGCTCCCACCGAGCTGGTTATCAAGGACATCGTCGAGGGCGAGGGCGCCGAGGCAGTGCCCGGCGGCACCGTCGAGGTGCACTATGTCGGCGTGGAATTCGACTCCGGTGAGGAATTCGACTCCTCCTGGAACCGCGGTGAATCCATCAGCTTCCCGCTGCGCGGCCTGATCCAGGGCTGGCAGGATGGCATCCCCGGCATGAAAGTCGGCGGACGCCGGCAACTCACCATCCCGCCGCAGCTCGCCTACGGCCCCGTCGGTTCCGGCCACAAACTCTCCGGCAAGACCCTGGTCTTCGTGATCGACCTGCTCAACGTCGTCAACTGACCTGAATCCTCCACCGCGGCCCGTGCTTCCATCCCGTTGGAAGCACGGGCCGCGGTCATCTCCTAATGCCGTATTCGCGCCGCGCACGATTTAGCGCGCCACGCACGATTTCGTGGGGACAATCGGTGCGTGGCGGCGCAATTCGTGCGCGGCAGTGGGCATTCAGTGCTGGTGTCGCTTTGCGGGACGTGTGCACGGCGCGATGCCTGAGACGCGAAAACCGGTCCGGGAGTGCGGATGACGGCTGCTGCCACCGTCCTGCATCCCGGACCGGTTTGCGGTATGTGTGCCTTACTTCGGCGGTGCGGTGACCTTGACCGGCTTACCCCATGCCGACAGGGTCACCTTGATGGTGCCCGGATCCCGCTTGACGACAGCCTGAACCAGGTTCGGGCCGTTGCCGGGGGAGGCGGCGTTCGACGGCAGGGCCGAAGCCGAACCCGACGGCGGGGCGACATCCGCGATCCACAGGGTGATCGGGAACGTGCCCGCCGGGTCACCGGACTTCGGGACGATGGGATCGATGACCGTGGAGTCGATGGTTCCGGTCAACTTCACGGTGTCGGTGCCGTCGACCTTCTCCCGGCCCTCCACCTTCGGGTTCTTCACCTGGGCGATGAGGTTGGCCAGACCCTTGTCCTTGTCCAGGATTACGCCCGGGTCGTAGATCTGTTCCGCCGGACCGATTTTGGCGTAGGCGGAGGAGCCACCGGTCTGTGCGTACATTTCCTTGTCGACGACCAGGAACTTGGCCTGGATGAAGTCGGCCTCGGGCTTGGTCCGGACCTTCGCCTCGCCGATCGCCTGTCCGGCGCCCTGCGGCTGGTTGGTCACATCGGCCGAGACGCTCTCCACCGGGAGGTTGGTGAGGTTGTCCACCTTCAGATTCAGGTGCACGGCCTGCAAGGTCTGGGTGGTCCGCGCGGACTCCTGCACGATCTGCGCGGCCTCGGGCAGTTGCCCCGAAGGCGGCGCGGAAGAGGTGGTCTTCGAGTCGGAGCTGGAGTCGCAGCCTGTCACCAGTGCAGCGAACATCGACGCCGCGACCACGGCGGGCACGAGTCCCGGTCGGCGAAGTCGGATTCGGTGCGAGGTGTGTGCTCGCGCTGTCAGATCACTCAATGTTCTGCCCCCAGAAGAGTGCGAGGTCGGGTACGACCGGATGGTTTGACGGGGACAGCTGGTGCTGCCGCCCGGTGTAGTGCAGCATTTCGCCCGCCAGATTAGCCTGTCGCGCAGGCTAACTCGACCCGGTTCGCAAAGCGAAGTCCAGGCGAGCCGCGCATGCTGCGGGTGCCGACGTTACCCTTGGTTCGGTCTTCTCGCACAGATCGGGGGGAATCCGACGCGAAAGTTACCGGGTTAAGGGATTGTTTAGTGAGATGTAAGGCGCTGCAAGCACGATGCTGTCACGAAGGCTCAGACGGTGTGGTGACTTCGGGGGGGACATCCGGTTCGCCGGATGAAGCGTCCCCGCGCCTGTCCGCGATACACGCCATAACCACGGGGCCGACAACGGCCACCGAACCGCGGATCAGACACGGAGGAATGCGATGACGAACAGCCAGCCAGAAGCGGAGGAGCGGGACTTCCATAGACCGCCCGGCCCGCCTCCTGGCGGTGGCCCGCAACTGTCGAATGTGTGGGTTTACAACGGAAAAGCCTACGATCTGAGCGAATGGATCTCCAAACATCCCGGCGGCGAGTTCTTCATCGGGCGAACAAAAAATCGCGATATCACTTCCATCATCGGCTCCTATCACCGTGATCCCGAGCGAATCGGGCGAATGCTCGAACGGTATGCGTTGGGGCGCAACGCATTACCTGAGGACATTCATCCGAAGGCCAACGCACCCGACTTTCTGTTCAAAGAGGGTTTCGACAGCTGGCAGGACACTCCGAAGTACCGATTCGACAATAAAGACGATCTGCTGCACCAGGTCAAGGCTCGGCTGAAAGAGCCGGAGTTGGCCGCGCGACTGCAGCGCATGGATACGATCTTCAACCTCGTGGTCGCCGTACTGGCCGTCGCGTACTTCGCGGTGCAGGGTTTGCGCCTGTTCGAGCGCAGCTGGATGCCGCTGCCCGTCTTCGTCATCCTGATGGTGCTGCTGCGCAGCTCACTGGCCGGATTCGGCCACTACGCGATCCATCGCGCGCAAAAGGGTCTGAACAAGATCTATACGAATACCTTCGATTTCAATTACGTCGCACTGGCTTTCGTCACCGCGGACGGACACGCGCTGCTGCACCATCCGCATACCCAGAGTGAAGTCGATATCAAGAAGAACGTCTTCACCATGATGATGCGGGTGCCCCGGTTGTATCGGGTGCCGATTCACACCCTGCACAAATTCGGGCACACGGTGACCGGCATGACCATTCGGCTCCTCGATGTCTGCCGCCTCACCCGCAAAGTCGGCATCAAAGACATGTACGGCACCTGGGGTGGTGCGCTGCCGCACTTCATCGGTTCGTTCGGTGTGCGCGGGCTATTGCTCGGCGAGTTGGTGGCCTTCACCCTGGCGGGCGACTTCTGGGCCTGGGCACTGCAATTCGTGGTGACATTGTGGATCAGTACCTTCCTGGTTGTCGCTAGCCATGATTTCGAAGTCGAGGCCGAGGAACTTCCCGCCTCCGATACCGAGGACTGGGCCGTCAATCAGGTGGAGCAGGCCTACGACCTGAAGGTGATCGGAAATCGTTATATCGACTGCTTTCTCGCGGCCGGCTTGAGTTCGCACCGCGTCCATCACGTCCTGCCGTTCCAGCGTAGTGGTTTCGCGAATATCGCCACCGAGGACGTATTACGCGAGGAGTCAGCGAAATTCGGCGTCGAGTGGCTGCCGGCGAAGAGCTTCTTCACCGATCGGTTCCCGAAACTCTGCCGCACCTACCTGCTGTCGCCCTCACTCGAAGCCGAGGAACGGAATTGGGGCTTCGTCCGCGAGCATTGCTCGCCGGGGGCGCTGAAGACCTGTGCCGTCTACACAGTGCAGGGATTCACCGGAATCGGCACGGTCTGAATCGATTCCGGAGATCGACCGATCGAACCGCTGGGTTGGCGCGGCGCCGATCACTATTTTTCACAAGAACGGGGAGAATTTCGTGTCAATCACTATCGATGAGGGAACGTCGGCGGCTCGTCAGGGGGACGAGCGCGGCCACGGCCTCGTGCAGTACGGGCTGCCGCCCGCGCCGCCGACCACGGTCGGGGTGATCGAGAGCATCGCGACCGGTGCGCCGAGTCAGCTCGTCGACCAAGCCGACGCCGCCGATCGGGTGGCCGAGCTGTTCACCGATCCGCAACAGCGGGCGCGGATTTCGCGGATCTACCAGAAGACGAAGATCGACAGCCGCCGCCTGGTGGTCGATCCGCTCGATCCCGAATTCCTGCAGTTCGGCAGGGAGCGCGGCACGATCCGGGACCGGATGAATCTGTTCTACCGCCACGCGGTTCCGCTGGCCGTCGATGTCGCGGGGCGTGCCCTCGCCGGTATCGAGGACGCGGCGGCGGAGATCGGCTTGCTGGTCTTCGTGACCAGCACCGGTTTCATCGCACCGGGCGTGGACGTCGCGGTGGTCAAGCAGCTGGGGCTGTCGCCGTCGGTCGGACGGGTCGTGGTGAACTTCATGGGCTGTGCGGCCGCGATGAACGGCATTCGAACCGCCGTGGATTATGTTCGGGCGCATCCGGATAAGAAGGCGATGGTCGTTTGCATCGAGCTGAGCTCGGTTAACGCCGTCTTCGACGACAACGTCAACGATGTGATCATCCACAGCCTGTTCGGTGACGGCTGCGGTGCGGTGGTCATCGGCGCCAGTCAGGTCCAGCAGCCGCTGGCGCCGGGCAAAGTGGTGATCCGGGACAGCTTCAGCCAGCTCTTCGACGGTGCCGAGGACGGCATCGTGCTCGGTGTCAATCACAACGGCATCACCTGCGAGCTGTCGGAGAATCTGCCCCAGTACATCTACGCCGGGGTCGATCCCGTGGTCACCGAGGTCTTGGGCCGCAATGGATTGCAGAAATCCGATGTCGATCTGTGGGCCATCCACCCGGGGGGTCCGAAGATCATCGAGGAGTCCGTGCATTCGCTCGGTATCGCGCCGGAGCGGGCGGCGCTGAGCTGGGACGTGCTGGCCAGGTTCGGCAATATGCTGAGCGTGTCGTTGATTTTCGTGCTCGAAAAAGCAGTGTCGCTCGGCGACTGTTTGGGGAGTGGTCGGGCGACGGGCGGGCTGGTTCAGCAGGAGACGGCGAAGCCGATCTCGACCGGTGTGGCGTTCTCCTTCGCCCCGGGGGTCACCCTCGAAGGCATGATCTTCGACATCATTCGCCGATAGTAAGCACCGTTCTCAGCCAAAATCGCCCGTTGAGCCAAATCGCCTGTTGAGCCAAATTGCCCGTTGAGGAGCGCAGCAACCATGCAACTCATCCGATTCCTCATCTCGATCTCCTGGATGCGGATCGCGGCCGTCATCGCCGCGGGTCTCATCTGCGGTGCGGCCAACACCTATTTGGTGAC
The DNA here is from genome assembly GCF_040674755.1 of Nocardia sp. NPDC049737. Lineage (NCBI taxonomy): Bacteria > Bacillati > Actinomycetota > Actinomycetes > Mycobacteriales > Nocardiaceae > Nocardia > Nocardia sp. NPDC049737. Next base: position 103,135 of record NZ_JBFANH010000013.1, read on the forward strand.
CCTCATCAGGGGTGTGGTGTCGCCGGAACCGCATCCGCACATCAATATCCAGAGCTTCGCCCTCACGGGCCTGGTCATTCTGGTCAGTGGCGTGGTGTCGCAGGTGCTGCTGATTCGCCTTGCCCAAGAGGCGATCTACCGGCTGCGCGCGGATCTGAGTTCCGGGATTGTCTCGGCTCCGCTAGAGCATCTGGAACGGCTCGGCATGCACCGCCTGATGGCGACGCTGACCGAGGATGTGCGTTCGCTCTCGCAGGCGGTGACCGCCATTCCGAGCATCTGCATCGACGTGGCCACCATCGTGGGCTGCTTCGTCTTCCTGCTGGCGGTGTCGGGTCCGCTGTTCGCGGTGACCGTCGCGGGCACGCTGCTCGGAATCGCTTGTGTCGAGCTGATTCTCAGGCGGGTGCGCAATATCTACCGCGAGGCGCGGGAGAACGAGGACGCGCTGTTGCGGTCGTACCAGGCCGTGACGCTGGGCATCAAAGAGTTGAAGCTGCATCGGGGGCGCCGCCGCGATTTCATGCAGCGGCATCTGCTCGGTTCGGCCGCGACGCTGCGTGCACAGAATGTCGATGCCGGCTCCAAATTCTCAGTGGCACAGGGCTTCGGGCAGGCGCTGCAGCTCGGCACCATGGCGCTGATCCTGTTCGTGCTGGTCGCCCCCTTGGATCTGTCGCGTGATGTGATGGTCGGGTATGTCCTGGTGACGACATTCCTGGCGATGCCGATGCAGAACTTCATGCACCGCATCCCGGATCTGCTGCGCGGTGATGTGGCGCTGGCGAAGATACGCGCGATGAATCTGTCGATGGAGACCATGCACGATGAGCAGCGGTTGCCGTTCACGGACCGTCCCACCGTCGATGCGGCGCGGCTGGAGCTGACGAATGTCACCTACGGCTACCGGATGGAGCCACCACCGCCGTTCCCGCCGGGGCCGGGCGGGCCTGGGCCTCGTGGGCCGAGAGGTGGCGCGCATCCGCCCGGCCGGGGTCCACGTCCCGGCGGGCCGCTGCCGGATGTCAACGGGCATCGGTTCGTCGACCACAGCGGACACGACAATCGGCCGATGCCGCTCGGCCCGCCACCGGAGGCGAGCAATGGCGAGGCCGGGTTCCGGCTCGGTCCGCTCGATCTGGTCTTCGAACCCGGCCAGATCACCTTCATCGTCGGCGGTAACGGCAGCGGCAAATCCACGCTGGCCAAGCTGATCACGGGACTGTACGTGCCACAGACGGGCACGCTGTCGCTCAATGGTGAGCCGATCGACCACGAGAATATCGAGTGGTTCCGGCAGAACTCCTCGGCGATCTTCACCGACTTCCACCTGTTCGAGGAATACCTGGGGTTCGATCGGCCCGGACTCGATGGTGAGGTGCGCCGTTATCTCGAGGAGTTGCAGATCGCGCACAAGGTGACGGTGCAGGACGGGCGATTGTCCACCATCGATCTGTCGCAGGGCCAACGCAAACGGCTCGCGCTGTTGACCGCCCTGCTCGAGGACCGGCAGATCTATGTCTTCGACGAGTGGGCCGCCGACCAGGAGCCCAAGTTCCGTGATGTCTTCTATCAGGAAATCCTCACCGAACTCAAACAGCGCGGGAAGACCGTCATCGTGATCACCCACGACGATCGCTACTTCCACCACGCAGACCAGTTGGTCAAACTCGATTTCGGCACGGTGGTCGAGGCGAAGCGGACCGAGGAACCCACCGGCGCCGAGCTCGCCTGATCATCTGCGGTCCTTACCGAACTCTCAGACTTCGGTAAGCGACGATGCCAATTCTGAGCTCTAGGGTCGGCAGGTGTGACTAAGCGTAGCGAAGGAACCAAAGACACAGCGCTGCCGGTCACGGCGGAGCCGAGCGCTAGCGCGGCGGAGTTGTGACTGGAATACGCACCCGGTGCGCACTGCTCGCCGTTGTCGTTGTCATTGCCGGGGCGCTCGGGAGCGCCGTTACCGCTTGCTCGAGATCATCTGGCTCACCCAGCGGTCTCGCGCTGGTGAACGCCGATACCGGGCCTACTGGTGCGCGCATCGCGCAAGGGCTGCAGCAGGACGGCGGCGGTTACGAGTGGACCGTAGGCAAGCCGGGTGAGCTCGACGCGGATGACTACGCTGCGGTGATCACCCTGCCCGCCGATCTGACCCAATCCATGGGCACGCTGGCGAGTGCGCAGCCGAAGCGGGCCAAGGTCACGGTGGATACGCATAAGGGCGCGAACGCGGATGTGGTGAACGGCGCGGTGAATACGGTGACGCACCGAGTCGGCGCGGCCGGTGTCGACGCCGCTTTGGCCGCGGTCGCGCAGGCGCGCACCCAGATGACCTCGGTGCAGCTCACCACTCAACTGCTGAACGCCGGGGTGAGTGCCGCGGCCGCGGGCGCCGACCAGTTCAGCTCGGGTGCGGATCAGCTACTCGGCTTCCTGGCCTACGCCAAAGAAGGTTCGGCACAACTGACTTCGGCGATCGCATTGCTGAACTCGACCGTCTCGGGTGCTGCCGCACAGGCGAATCAACTTGCCTCGGCATTGGATTCGACCGGCGTCACGATCGGACAGGTGCAGCAGACTGCGAATACGGTAAGCGGCGGTCTGGACCAGATCCTGCCGCTGATGCGCGCGCTTCCCTTCGCAGGCGATCCCCAGGTCGCCGATATCATCGCGAAACTCGAAGGATTGCATAATGTTTCGAGCCAGGCCGGTTCGCAGCTGACCGATCTCGGCGGTCTGGTTGGTGCTGCGGTCGATCCGAACACCGATCTCGGCACGCTCCTGCGCACGGTTGTGGACCGATTGACCGGTGCCAGTGCGCAATTAGCCGAAGGTGCGAAACTCGCCGAGGGGCTACCGCAACTGGCCGACCAGGGCGGTGCTCAATTGGTCAGCGCCATAAGCCAACTGACCGGTGGCGTCACCCAACTACAACAGATCGTGACCAACCTCAGCACCCAAACCGATAAGGCCATCGCAGCGCTGCCTCAGCGCAGCAGCACCCAGCAGTCCGCACTGGCGCTTGCGTTGACCGACCCGGTCGAGGTGGTTCGCAACTGATAGAGCCCGCGCACATCCGGCCACCTGGGTGGGGCACAGCGCGGTACGGTGTGGGTACGCCTGCTCCCGAGATGCCGCCTCGGACCGAGGTCAGTGTGCGCCAGTTCGTCAATGAGTCCGGCAGTGTTACCCGTGGTCTGCGGGAGGGAAGTCGATATATGCTCACCATCAACGGCGAGCCGTTGGCCGAAGTAACGCCCATCAGGCGCCGACGCTTCGTGCCCACCAGTCAGGCCCAGGAGATGTTCGCGAAGGCTCCGATACTCGACTACGACGAACTCCGACGCGACTTGGATGCTGTGGTCGGCGACGAACTGTCCGACGATCCGCTCGAAAAAAAGGGTCTGTGAGCCGCAATGCGAGGGGCGTACTCGACACCGGCATAATCGCGGCTCTCTCCCTTTTCGACCGGCCGATTTGCCGATCGAGTCCGCAATCACGGCAGTCACGCTGGGAGAGTTGTCGCGAGGGCCGTATGCAACCGATGATCCGGTCATGCGTGCGCGTCGGATCGCGGTACTGCGACACGTGGAAGCGACATTCGGCGAGGCGTTGCCCTACGACAGCGAAACCGCCCGAACTTTCGGCTTGATCTGCGCCGCGGTCTACGCGATAGGCCGGCAACCGCGACGGCGCACGGCCGACCTGATGATCGCCGCCACAGCCGCACGCAACAGTTTGCCGCTGTATACGACGAATCCGAAGGACTTCACCGGTCTGGAGGAACTTGTAACGATCATTGCGGTTACCCGTCCCGACGGTGCGACCGGCTGACCGACGGCTCCGCGGCCGTTGAGAGGCAACTGCTGCCCCTGGCCGAAGAGCGTGGAACCGCAAGCCGCAAGCGCTCTTTCGGGTCAGGTGGTGGTTCGGCGTTCCGGAAGGTCCAGTACCAAGCGCACACCGCCGAGCGGACTGTCGTCGAAATAGGCTCGGCCGCCGTGTAATTGGGCCTGTTGGGCGACCAGGGCGAGGCCTAGTCCGGAGCCGCCTTTGCTGGCTTGGCTGCCGCGGAAGAAGCGTTCGAAGACGTCGGTGCGTTCTTCGACGGGGATTCCTCGGCCGTTGTCGTCGACGGTTATCAGTATGTGACCGTTGGGGATTCGACGGGCCGAGACGACGGCTTCGGTGGCGCGGCCGTGTTTGACGGAGTTGGTCAAAGCGTTGTCGACCGCTAGGCGCAGCCCGGCGGGCAGGCCGCGGGTGATCAATTCGGCGTCGGTATCGATGCGGACGGTGACGCCCGGAAAGTGGCGCATGGCGTCGTGGGCGGCCTGATCGCAGAGGTCGCCGACGTCGGTGTCGACGTGATCGCGCTCGTGCGTGAGGTCGCCCGAGGCGAGACGTTCCAGTGCGGCCAAGGTGGTTTCGACGCGGCCCTGGCTGCGTTGCAGGTCAGCGAGGATTTCGGCGCGTTGGGGCTCGTCCAGGTCCAGGGTGCGCAGCACCTCGAGGTCGGTGCGCATGGCGGTGAGCGGGGTGCGCAGTTCGTGGGCTGAGACGGCCGCGAAATCGCGTGCGGTCTCCAGTGCGGCGGCGGTTTCGGTCTGTGCTTGATCAACCCGTTGCAGCAGGGTGTTCACTGCTTCGGCGAGTTTTTCCGCCTCCCGGACTCCGGAACCGTCGACCGGTGGCTGTGGATTGTCCGGATCGCGGTAGCCGCTGCGTGTGCCGACCTGTCGGGTGAGATCGACGATCGGGCGCACTGCGCGGCCTGCGAGCAGCCAGCCGAGTCCGGCGGCGGTGGCGATCGCCAGTCCGGCTCCCGCGAGCACCCAGCGCTGTTGCTCGGCGGTTGTGCGTGCCGCCGCTGTGGACGGAATACCAAGGGAAACAACGCGTCCCGCAGGTTGGTTCGCGGTGGTGGTGAGTACACGGAACGGGGTGCCGTTCACGGTTACGGTATGCGATCCGATCGGCTGTTCGGGCAGGCGAATGGGTGTGCTGGCCACGATCGTGTTGTTGTCGCGGACCGTCACCGCCATGTCGTAGTTCGGACCGACCAGTCCGAGCACGCCGACGGCCAAGACCGAGTCGATGAGCACCAATCGCGACGCGATGGTCAATTGCTGGTCGGTCTGGGCCAGGTTATTGCGCTCGATGGCCCGGGATGAGATCACGCCGATGATCGTGACGATGATGATTGCGCCGACCGCGGCCGCACCTGCCACCCGGGTGCGCAGGGAGAACGTGCGCCGCCGTCGTTTCCCGGGGAGCTGCGACGTCATTGCCAACTCACTTGGGCGCTCGCAGCACGAATCCGACGCCGCGGACCGTGTGCAGCAGCCGTGGCGTGCCTTCGACCTCCAGCTTGCGCCGCAGGTATCCGACGAAGACATCGACCACATTGGTGTCGGCGGCGAAGTCATAGCCCCACACCAATTCCAGTAACCGCTCCCGGCTCAGCACCACGCCCGCATTGTGGGCCAGGGTGGACAGCAGCTCGAATTCGCGCTTGGTGAGCTCGATTTCGCGGCCGTTGAGCAATGCGCGGTATCCGGCGACGTCGACCTCGAGCGGACCGACCGCGATCGCGCCCGGTGTGGCGGGGGCCGGAACGTCCGAGCGGCGGCGCAGCAGCGCCTTGATCCGCGCCACCAGCTCGGCGAGCACGAACGGCTTGGTCAGATAGTCGTCGGCGCCGGACTCCAACCCGGAGATTCGGTCGTCGACGGAGGCGCGGGCGCTGAGCACACAGATCGGGACTTCATTGCCCAAGGCCCGAAGTGCCGTCACCACGCCCGCGCCGTCGAGCACCGGCATATTCATATCGAGTACCACTGCGTCGGGCGCCTGCTCGGTCACGCTGCGCAGTGCCTCGGCGCCGTCGCGAGCGACCCGCACCTGGAAGCCGGACAGGCGCAGCCCGCGCTCGACCGATGCGAGCACGTCCTCGTCATCGTCGACGACAAGGACGGTCGGCTTCGCGCTCCGCTCGGTCACATCACTCATTGTGCAGGCACGTATCGCTCGAGTCGGTCAGCAAGCCGGGTGTGCCATCAGTAGCTGTGGCAGGTTTCGGCCACGGTGCGGATGGTCTCGGCCAGGCTGGCGGAACGTGGGTCGTTTTCGGCGTCCTGCGCTGCGCCCGGGTTCTCGTTGATGGTGGCCTGGAGTTCCGCGCGACGCTGTTCGACCGGCTGGTCGAACTTGCGCTGCAGTTCGGCCTTCTGGGTCGGGTTCGCGTCGAGCATGGCCGCCAGCTGCGGGGCCTTGGCGTGCAGCGCCGCGTCGACCTGGGCGAAGGAGCAGTCGGAGTTCAGCAGCGGCCCGGCCAGTGTCATCGGATCCGCGGCCGCGATGGCCGGGGAGAGCAACACGGCCACACTGGCCATGCCACCCGCGGCGAGAGCGGCGACGGCCGGGCGACTGCGGTAGAGCTTCATGGTGCGTGCCTCCAGAATTTCGAGGGGTGTTGCTTCGAGGGGTGCTGTGGATACAGCGCCCTAGACGCTATTGCCCCGCACTGGCACATGTGTGAACTATCCCTGAGGATTCCCTAAGGGGTGAAACGAAATGCGATCGCAAAGTATCAGGGCACGATCGGATCGCCGTTGGGCGCAACGACTTCCGGACCGGGCCCCTGCGGTCGGCTGGCCCGGATCTGTACCTCCAGCGCGGCGAGCACCGAGGGATCTTCGATGGTGGACGGTACGTCGTAGGTATCGCCCGCGGTGATCTGCCGGATCGTCTTGCGCAGGATCTTGCCCGATCTGGTTTTGGGCAGTGCGGTGACGACGACGGCGTCGTGCAGTGTGGCGATCGCGCCGATCTGCTCGCGCACCCGGGCGATCAGTTCGTCGCGCAGGCGTTCCGGATCGATCTCGACGCCGGACTTGAGCACTACATAAGCGATCGGCCGTTGGCCCTTGAGTTCGTCGGGAAGGCCGATCACCGCGCATTCGGCCACGGCTTCGTGTCCGGCGATCGCGGCCTCGATGCTGCCCGCCGACAACCGGTGCCCGGCCATATTGATCACATCGTCGCTGCGGCCGAGCACGTAGAGGTACCCGTCGTCATCGAAATATCCGGAGTCACCCGTGAGGTAGTGGCCGGGAAACGCCGACATGTAGGAGCGTTGGAAACGATCTTCGTCGCGCCATAGCCCGGTTAGCGTGCCCGGCGGTAGTGGCAGGCCGATGACGATATTGCCCTCGGTGCCCGGTGCGACCGGATTGCCCTCGGCATCGAGGACCCGCAGCCGGTAGCCGGGCACCGGCACCGACGCCGAACCCGCCTTGATCGGAAGTTCTTGCAGGCCGAGCAGATTCGCGCAGATCGGCCAGCCGGTCTCGGTCTGCCACCAGTGGTCGACCACCGGGCAGTCGGGCCGATCGGCCAGCAGCGTTTCGCTGGCCCATTCGTAGGTGGCCGGATCCAGGCGCTCACCGGCGCAGAACAGTGCGCGCAGCGAGGACAGGTCGTAGCGGTGGGCGAGTGCGGCATCCGGATCAGCCTTGCGGATGGCGCGCAGCGCGGTCGGCGCGGTGAACAGCACACGCACGTTGTGTTCGGCGACCACGCGCCAGAACGCGCCCGCATCCGGCGTCCCGACCGGTTTGCCTTCGTAGAGCAGGGTTGTCGCGCCGACGAGCAGCGGCGCGTAGACGATGTACGAATGCCCGACGACCCAGCCGACATCCGAGGCGGCCCACATCACCTGGCCCGGCCCGACGTTGTAGATATTGCGCATGGACCAGGCCAGAGCGACCGCATGTCCGCCGTTGTCGCGAACCACGCCCTTGGGCTTTCCAGTGGTGCCGGAGGTGTAGAGGATGTAGAGCGGATCAGTCGCGGCGACCGGAACCGGATCGGCGGGTTGGGCATCGCGGACGGCGTCTTCCCAATCCAGCCATTGCACTGCGACGGTTTGTGTGGAACTCGGTAGTGATTCGGTGGCGGGCTGCGGCGTGGAGAAGTGGATAGTCGGAAATTCCGGCCGCTGCTTGACGATCACGTGACGCGGCGCGCTCGTCTCGGCGAGGTCCAGGGCCTGCAACACGATCGGCGGGTAGTCGATCGTCCGGCCCGGCTCCAAGCCGCCCGAGGCAGTGATTATCAACACAGGTTCGGCATCGTCGATGCGGGCGGCGAGTTCGGGTGCGGCGAAGCCGCCGAAGACCACCGAATGCACCGCGCCGATGCGGGCGCAGGCCAGCATCGCGATCACCGCCTCCGGGATCATCGGCAGGTAGATGACCACTCGGTCACCCGTGTCGACCCCCAAACGCACCATCGCACCGGCGAACTCGGCAACCTTCGCGAGTAGTTCGGCGTAGGTGAAAACACCTCTGGCGCCGGTCATAGCGGAGTCGTATATTAGGGCGGGCTGATCGGCTCGGCCCGCCTCCTCCGAAGTGTCGCCGTGCACATGCCGGTCGAGGGCGTTGAAGGAGGTATTGAGGCGAGCGTCCGGAAACCACCTGGCCATCGAGCGAGTCGTGGTGTCGACGATGTGGGTCGGCGGGGTCACCCAATCGATCGTCTCGGCCGCCTCGGCCCAGAACTCAGCGGGATCGACCAAGCTGGTCTGATAGACCGGCCGGTAGGCGCGGTTCTCACGCCCGCCCGTCGCCCGACCACCGCCCCCCGCGGAATCACTGCGCGATGCTGTACCCAAACTTGTGACTCCCTAGCCTCGCTTCGATGCCCGCCTCGATAGATCAGCACGATTGTGGCAGACTTCACGCGACGCCCGGGTGGGTGCCGCGACCTTTGGTTTTGCCGATTACCGGCAGGTCAAAGCCCGTAGCTACACTCAACGTCACCCAAGCTGTTATTGATCCGTTAGAATCTGATGTCACTTATTTGGGCCGTCGTAGACGCAATTTCTCGGCCAGCCGCAGTTCCTCGGCCAGCTCTGCCTGTCGAGCCAGCATGCGATTGTCTAGGTTCGCTGATGGCACGTGGTTGGGGCCAGTTTGGAAAGTGAGTGGGAGATGCGTGACGCCGCAAGGTCCGGCAGCAAACGCTGGGCGCTCGGCAACTGGGACCTGCGCTGGAAGGTTACGGCGGTCCTGGCCGTTCCGCTGGCAGTCGCGGTTGGCCTCGGCGTGTCCAGGATTACCACCGAGTTCGCCGACGCGAACCGACTGGACGCTGCCGCGAAGAACATCGAGACGATCCCTGCCGTCACCGCGCTGAGCGCGCAGACGGCGACGACCGCCGCTTCGCAGATGATTTCGATCATGCCGAACGTGTCGATCGTGTCGGACAAGAACCTGGCCGACCTCGACAAGGTCATCGCCGATGCCGAACAGTCGGGCGGCAAGCTCGACGGTGTCGCCGGTGCGCGCGCGTCGCTGGACAGCATGATCACCCAGGCCAAGGCCGTTCGTGCCCAGGGCAAGAACGTCACGACGCAGACACCGGCCGAAGTCATCGGGCTGATCGACCAGGTCCGCAACGACAGTGTGCACATCGTCGAGACGACGGTCGGCCAGGTCAGCGACCAGGCCATCGAACAGTCGAAGCTGCGGCTGGTCGACTCGCTGAACACCCGTGCCGCACTGGTCGGTGAGGTTGCCGCATTCCCCGAGGTGCTGCGCGGTTCGGCGGCGGGCGTGCAGAACGCGATCACCGCGGCCAATACCGAGCGGGCGATGCTCAACGTGCTCGCCCACCGCTTTTCCGACGGCGACACCTCGATCGCCGATCTGCGGGCCGGTATCGATAACCGGATCTCGCTGCTGACCAGCCCGGAGGCGCAGTCCGGCAAGATCCCGGTCGGTGATCTGAAGAACTCGCTCACCGGCAGCCTGGACGTCTACGAGCGCGTGGTCAACAAGTCCACCAAGGACATCGACTCGGCGATGAGCTCGCTGGTGTCCAACGCCAATACCGGGGCGTGGACCTACACCGCGGTCGTCATCGCGACCATTCTCGCCGCGCTGTTGCTCGCGGTATTCGTCGCGCGCTCGATGATCGTGCCGCTGCACCGGCTGCGTCTGGCCGCGCTGCGCGTGGCCGAGAGCGATCTGCCGCACGAGGTCGCCCAGCTGCGTAACGGCGCGTCCCCTGAGGATGTGCCGCTGGAGCCGATGCCGATCCGCAGCCACGAGGAAATCGGTCAGCTGGCCCGCGCCGTCGACGATATCCACGGCCAGGCGCTGCGTTTGGCCAGTGACCAGGCGCAGATGCGTGCTCAGGTCAACGACATGTTCGAAACCCTGGCCCGGCGCTCCAAGTCGCTCGTCGACCATCAGCTCAGTTTGATCGAGGCGATGGAGTACGACGAGAAGGATCCGCGCCTGCTGGAAAACCTGTTCCGGCTGGACCATCTCGCGGCTCGTATGCGCCGTAACGGTGACAACTTGCTGATCCTCGCCGGTACCCGGCAGCGGCGCAGCAAGTCCGCGCCGGTCGAGATCGCGGACGTGCTGCGTGCGGCGATCTCCGAGGTCGAGGACTACGAGCGCGTGAAGCTCGGTGCGACACCGCGTGGTTCGCTGGTCGAGCCCGCCGCCTCGGATATGGCGCACCTGTTCGCCGAGCTATTGGACAACGCGCTACGCGCGTCGCCGCCGGAGACCGACGTGAAGTTCACCTTCGCGCAGGGACACGACCAGGGCATGCTCATCGAGGTCGCGGACCGCGGCATCGGTATGCCGCCCAGTGAAATGGCCGATATCAACCGGCGGCTCGAGCAGACCGCCGAGCCGGGGCCGGATACCGCGCGGCACATGGGTCTTTTCGTGGTCGGCCGATTGGCCGAGCGACACGGACTCACCGTGCGTCTGCGCCCGACCTTCGACACCGCGCGGGATCCCGGCGTCACGGTCACCGTGCACGTTCCGATGAGTCTGATCGTGCTCGGCCAAGGCCAGACCACCGCGATGCCGCAGGCGACACCGCAGGTCGCCGCGGCCAGTCCGCAGCGACCGTCCGCCGCGGCGTCGATGCAGACGCGCGCGATCACCAGGACGCCGGGTGGCAATGTCGTTGTCACCGTCGATCCCGGTGTGAGCGGGCCGATTCCGATCAGCAGTCCGGCACCGGCCGCGAGCAGTGGTCCGATTCCGACGGCGGGCGGGCTGCCGCAGCGTTCGCCCGGCTCCACCATGTCCTCGGGAGCCTCGGGGCTGCGTCAGGACCAGGCACCATCGAATCCGGCCCTGCGCCCATCGGGCGGACAGGCGCCGAGCGCTCCGCAGCGTGGCAAGCTCGCCGCGGCGAATCTGCCAAGGCGCAGTGTCACGCCGGGCGGTCCGCCGCCGAACCGGCCGGGCGCCGAGCCGACGGTTTCCGGTGGTGGTCTGCCACCGCGGAATCTGAACTCCGGTGGGCTGCCGCAGCGTCAGCCGGGCACGAATGGTGTGCCGCAGCCCGAGGGCGGTCAGCCCAGTGGCGGACTGCCGCAGCGTCAGCCGGGTACTAGTGGGGCGCCGCAGCGTGCTTCGGGGCTGAATGGTCTGCCGCAGCGCGAACCGGGTGCCGGTGGTGTGCCGCAGCGCGATACCGGTTCGAGCCTGCCGCAGCGTGCTGCCTCGGGTGGGTTGCCGCAGCGTGAGGCTGGTTCGAGCGGTCTGCCGCAGCGGGATTCGGCTGCCGGCGGACTCCCGCAGCGGGATTCGGCCGCCGGCGGATTGCCGCAGCGAGAGCCGGGTGCGACCGGTCTGCCGCAGCGCCAGTCGCCCGCGAGTGGCTTGCCGCAGCGGGAAACGTCGAATGGTTTGCCGCAGCGTGAGAGCGCCAGTGGTCTGCCACAGCGTGATGCTCTGGGTGGCCTGCCGCAGCGGGAAGCCCCCGGGGGTCTGCCGCAGCGTGAGAGCACAGGCGGTTTGCCGCAGCGGGATACCACGGGTGGTCTGCCGCAGCGTGAGGGCACTGGTGGTCTGCCGAAGCGCGATCCGTTGCGTGATCCGTTGAGCAGTTTGCCGCAGCGGGATACCACGGGTGGTCTGCCGCAGCATGAGAGCTCTGGTGGTCTGCCGCAACGCGAAAGCTCTGGTGGGTTGCCGCAGCGTGAGGGCACTGGTGGTCTGCCGAAGCGCGATCCGTTGCGTGATCCGTTGAGCAGTTTGCCGCAGCGTGAGAGCTCTGGCGGTTTGCCGCAACGCGAAAGCACTGGTGGCTTGCCGCAGCGGGAGAGCGCCGGCGGTCGGCCGCAACGCGAGTCGGCATCGAATGGCCTGCCGCAGCGGGAGTCCGGTCTGACCGGTATCCCGCCGCGGGACACCGGTTCGGGTTTGCCGCAGCGGGATTCCGCTTCCGGTGGTCTGCCGCAGCGTGATGCTCTGGGTGGTTTGCCGCAGCGTGAGAGCACGGGTGGTCTGCCGCAGCGGGAGAGCACCGGTGGTTTGCCGCAGCGTGATGCTCTGGGTGGTCTACCGCAGCGTGAGTCCGGTGCCAACGGCCTGCCGCAGCGTCAGTCGCCCGGGAACGGTTTGCCGCAGCGTGAGACCCCGAACGGCCTGCCGCAGCGTCAGTCGGGTGCGCATACGGCGAGCGGGCTACCCCAGCGTGATGGTCTGCTGCCGTCCCGCGATAGTCTCCCGCAGCGGGAGACGGGTCCGACCGGTCTGCCCCAGCGCGATCCGGGAGCGACGGTACTGCCGCGCAAGGAAGTTCCGCCGGGTGTCGGTCTGCCGCGACGCGATCGCGGTGCGGCCCAGCCCGCGGCCAGCGGCGAGACCCCCGCGGTTTCCGAGGGCGGGGCGACGACCACACCGCGCGATCCGGGACGGCACAGCTTCAAGCCCGATCCGGAGAAGGCGGCATCGTTCTTCCAGACCAGGTTGCAGCCCGCGGTCGACTCCGATTCGGTCATGGGCGGGACACCGATCTTCGCCGAAATGATGTCGGCGTGGCTCTCGGATCCGAACTCGGACCGGTCCCAGGTGGCGGCCTCCTTCGAATCACCGGGCGACGAAGGCTGGCAGGCGGCTCGCCGCGCCAGCGAGGCCCAGGCCGAAACAAAGACGGCCGCCGGGTTGCCCCAACGCAATCCGGGCGGGAGGCTGGTCCCCGGCGGTGTCACCGGCAACGCCGATCGCACGCCACGTCGCGATCCAGAAACGATCAGGTCCAGCTTGAGTCGTCACCAGCAGGGCGTCCGGGATGGCCGCGCAATGAAGGCAATGAACCTAACCGGAGATAAAGGAGACCGATGAACCCCGATCTAGGTGGTACGAATCGTCAGCTGGATTGGCTGGTTTCGAACTTCGCCAACGAGGTTCCTGGCGTAGCTCATGCCGTCCTGGTCTCGGCTGACGGCCTACTCATGGCGGCGAGCGCGCAGCTGCCGGTGGACCGTGCCGAACAGCTCTCGGCTGTCACCGCCGGACTGGCCAGCCTCTCGGTAGGCGTCTCGAATCTATTCGAAGGCGGCACCGTGCTGCAGTCGGTAGTCGAGATGGAGCACGGCTACCTGCTACTCATGGCAGTCGGCGACGGCTCGTATCTCGCGGTGCTGACCAATACTTCCTGCGATATCGGCCAGGTGGGCTACGAAATGGCTCTGTTGGTCGAGCGTGTTGGCCAGACGGTGCAGGCCACGCCACGCGTCACGATGGGTTCCTGATGGTGGGATGGACATAGACGATCACCGCATGGGGAGCGCCGAGCCGAGTCTCGTTCGCCCATACTCCTTGACTGCGGGCCGTACCAGGCCCGCGGTCGAGTTGGCGTTGGAGGCACTTGTCGCATCGCATCCGGTCGCCCTGGAGCGGCAGTTCGAACTGACCAACATCGAGACGTCCATCGTGGAGTTGTGCAGAGAATCGCCGTCCGTTGCTGAAGTAGCGGCGCGTTTGGGTATCCCCATCGGGGTGGCCCGCGTGCTCGTGGCCGACCTCATCGAGGCCGGGCATGTGCGAGTTTCGGCGACTTTGAAAGACGATTCCAGCGACGATGAACGTCGCGAGCTGATCGAAAGGGTTCTCAGTGGACTCCGGCGTATTTGATTCGACGGCACAGGTCGATACCCGCACCAGTAAACCGACTTCGGCGAAGATCGTGGTCGCTGGCGGCTTCGGTGTCGGTAAGACCACGTTGGTGGGTGCCGTCTCGGAGATTGTTCCGCTGCGCACCGAGGCATTGGTGACCAATGCCAGTACCGGAATCGACAATCTGACCGGTATTCCGATGAAGTCGACCACCACGGTGGCGATGGACTTCGGCCGGATCAGCCTCGCCGACGATCTGGTGCTTTACCTGTTCGGGACGCCGGGCCAGTACCGCTTCTGGTTCATGTGGGACGACCTGATCCGCGGCGCCATCGGCGCCGTGGTGCTGGTCGACACCCGCAGGCTCGAGGACAGCTTCGCGGCCGTCGACTACTTCGAAGCGCGCAATCTACCGTTCCTGGTTGCGCTCAACGAATTCGACGACGCGCCGCGGTATCCGATCGAGGACATTCGGCAGGCCCTCGCGGTGCCTGCGGATGTGCCGATCCTGTCCATCGATGCCCGCCGTCGCGAGCCGGCCAAGCAGGCGTTGGTCTCGCTCACCGAGTACGCCCTACGCAAAGTCATGCAGGGCTACTGAGCGTTCGCGCTTGACGCGTCGGCACCGAATCGAGTGGCTAAGCTCGCTCGGTGAGGATTTCGGCGCGGGAGTTGCTCGGGCAACTGCTCGACTCGGACTCGTACATCAGCTGGGACCGGCCACCGGTGACGGTGGCCGCGTCCCCGCGATACCGTGCGGATCTGCACAAGGCCGAGCTGGCGGCCGGTACAGATGAGGCGGTGCTGACCGGCGAAGGTCTGCTGCGTGGTCGACGCGTGGCCGTAATCGCCTGCGAGTTCGGATTTCTGGCGGGTTCGATCGGGGTGGCGGCGGCCGAGCGCATCGTCTCGGCGGTCGAGCGCGCCACCGAACTCGGCCTGCCCCTGGTCGCGTCGCCGACCTCCGGCGGTACCAGAATGCAGGAGGGCACAGTCGCTTTCGTGCAGATGGTGAAGATCGCGGGTGCGGTCGCGGCGCACAAGGCGGCCGGGCATCCGTATCTGGTCTATCTGCGCAATCCCACGATGGGCGGCGTCTTCGCGTCCTGGGGTTCGCTGGGGCACATCACCTTCGCCGAACCCGGTGCACTCATCGGCTTTCTCGGCCCGCGCGTCTATAAAGCGTTGTACGGCAGGGATTTTCCGGAGGGCGTGCAGGTCGCGGAGAATCTGTACCGCAACGGTGTAATCGACGGTGTGCTGCCGGTTTCGGTGTTCCGCCGCATCGCGCATCGTGCGTTGAGTGTGCTCAGTGGCGTGCCGGATTCTGTTGCGGCGGAACCTGCTTGGGCCGTGCCCGTGCGTGGTACCGGGAAAGCGAGCCCGGATGTTCCGGCTTGGGAATCGGTCCAGATCTCGCGCCGCCCAGGTCGACCCGGCATTCGTGACCTGTTACGCCATGTGAAGCAACGGGTTCCGCTCAGCGGCACCGGTCAGGGTGAATCCGATCGCACAATAGTGCACGCACTGGCCCGCTTTCGTGGACAGCCGTGCATTGTATTCGGCCACGACCGCTCGGGTCAGGATGGCGAACAGACCATGGGCCCCGCCGCATTGCGCGAGGCCCGGCGCAGTATGGCGCTGGCCCAGGAATTGCGGCTGCCGCTGGTGCTGGTGATCGACACGGTTGGCGCGGCTCTGTCGAAGGAAGCCGAGGAGCGTGGGCTCGCCCCTGAAATCGCCCGCTGCATAGCCGATCTGGTGACCCTGGATACCCCGACCGTCTCGGTCCTGCTCGGTCAGGGCACCGGCGGCGGCGCATTGGCACTGCTGCCCGCCGACCGGGTCCTGGCCGCCACCCACGGCTGGCTCGCGCCGCTGCCGCCCGAAGGGGCGAGCGCCATCGTCTACCGCGATACCGACCATGCCCCCCAGCTGGCCGCCGCACAGGGCATCCGCGCCACCGACCTGCTCGCCGACGGTGTCGTCGACCGCATCGTCCCGGAATTTCCCGACGCCGCCGACGAACCGGTCGACTTCGCCCGCCGCATGGTCGCCGCCATCGCCGAAGAGCTCACCGCGCTGCGCGCCCGCCCGCACGAGGAAATTCGTGCCTCCCGCCGCACCCGCTATCGCCGCCTCGGCCAGCCTGACAACCTCCGGTAACCAGCGCGAACGAGTCCCGTTCGGAAAACCGGTGGTCAACACACCAGGGGTCCTCGTTGACGACGCGGCGCGGCACTTCTACGGTCGGAATGTGACCTTCAGAAGCGAGACCAGCGCCATTCCCTCGATCGTGCTGAACGACGGGCACGTGATCCCGCAGCTCGGCTTCGGGGTGTTCCAAGTACCGCCGCAGGACGTCCAGCCGGTCGTCACCGCCGCGCTGGAGGCGGGCTATCGCAGCATCGATACCGCCGCTATCTACGGCAATGAGGAGGGCACCGGCCGTGCCATCCGCGAATCCGGCCTGCCGCGTGACGAGGTCTACGTCACCACCAAGCTGTGGAATTCCGATCAGGGGTACGACGCCACGCTGCGCGCCTTCGACGCCAGTATGGCTCGGCTCGGCCTGGACTATCTCGATCTCTTTCTCATCCACTGGCCGGTGGCGCAGGCCGATCGTTTCGTCGAGACCTTCAAGGCCTTCCAGACACTGAAGGCGCAGGGCCGGGTGCGTTCGATCGGTGTGTCGAATTTCACCGTCGCCGATCTGGAGCGGATCATCGGTGAGACCGGCGAGATCCCGGCCGTCAACCAGGTCGAACTGCATCCACGGCTGGCGCAGCGCGAGCTACGCGCATTCCATGATGCGAATGCCATTGCCACCGAGGCGTGGAGTCCGCTGGGGCAGGGCACGCTGCTCGACGATCACACCATCGTCGCCATCGCCGATGAGGTCGACCGCACTCCGGCCCAGGTGATTATCCGCTGGCATCTTCAGCAGGGCATTGTCGTCATACCGAAGTCGGTCACTCCGTCGCGCATTGCCGGCAACTTCGACGTCTTCGGTTTCGAACTCACCGGCGACCAGATGAACGCCATCAACGCACTCGACAAGGGCGCCCGCATAGGCCCCGATCCGACCACTTTCACCGCAGGGCTCGCCTAACGAAGGCCGAGATAGGCCGTCAGTTCCTGGGCGGCGGCGCGCCCGGCTCGGTTCGCGCCGATGGTGCTGGCGGATGGTCCGTAGCCGATCAGGTGGATGCGCGGATCGACGGCGACCTGGGTGGCGAGCCGACCGGTCATGGTGATGCCGCCGCCTGGGCCGCGCAGGCGTAGCGGGGCCAAATGGTCCAGGGCACTGCGGAATCCGGTTGCCCAGAGGATCACGTCGGCGTGCTGGAACCAGCCGTCGGCCCAGCGCACCCCATCCGGTTCGATGCTCGCGAACATCGGATGCCGCTGCAGCGCGCCGCGAGCCTGAGCGGCGCGCAATCGATCGTCGAGCCGCAAACCGGTGACCGAAACCACAGAACCCGGCGGTAGGCCGCGGCGCACACGGTCCTCCACGATGGCGACGGCGGCCCGGCCGTCCTCGTCGGCGAATGATGTGTCTCGGAATACCGGTTCGCGTCGAGTCACCCAGGTCGTGGTGGTGACCTGGGAGATCTCATCGAGCAACTGAACCGCCGACACTCCGCCGCCGACCACCACGACATGTTTGTCCACGAACTCATCGGCTATGCGGTAGTCGTGTGTGTGCAATTGGCGTCCGGCGAAGGTCTCCGCGCCCGGATAGTGCGGAATGAAGGGACGCTCCCAGGTGCCGGTGCCATTGATCAGGCCGCGCACCCGGATCGTGCCCGCGGTATCGGTCTCGACATTCAGTATCGTGCCTCGCCCCGCCGTGAGGTCCGCCCCTGCGGCACAGGGGGTTCCGTCGGAATCGCGGTCGCAGACAACGGTCACCGAGACCGGTCTGCGCACCCGCAGATCGAATCGCTTCTCGTACAACTCGTAATAGCGCGGCACCGCGGTGGCCGCTGGCACGGCGTCGGAATCGGGTGGCAGTGTCTCGGCGAACGGCATGCCCGGGAGGTCGTGTACCCGGTTGACGGTGGTGAGGGTGAGCGATGTCCACCGGAACTGCCAGGCCCCACCGGGTCCCGGTGCGTGATCGACGATCAGGAAATCCCGTTCCGGGCGCAGGCCGAGGCGCTGCAGGTGGTAACCGGCCGACAGCCCGGCCTGACCAGCACCGATCACCAGGATGGAGAAGTCTGTCGGCACAAACCGAGATCGTATCGGCTTGGTCGGTATGTTCGACCACCTGTGGCAGAGTTGATGTAACCAGTCGAACCGGTCAGTTGGGGAGGATGCATGCTCGACGTTAGCCGCGATGGCGATGTCGTCACCATCGAACTACAGCGCGAGCAGCGGCGTAACGCGCTGAACATCGAACTTGTCACGCGGCTGCGCGAAGCGGTGTTGACCGCGGCCGAGGACGCCAGGGTGATTGTGCTCACCGGTCGGGGCACCCTCTTCAGCGCGGGCGCGGATCTGTCCGGGGTCTACGTGGAGGAATTCCTGGCGGCCCTGCCCGACATGCTGCACACCATCGAATCCGTACCGGTCCCGGTGATCGCGGCGATCAATGGCGGTGCACTCGGCGCGGGCGTGCAGATCGCGCTGGCCTCGGATCTGCGGGTCATGGAACCCGATTCCTATATCGCCATTCCGGCCGCCAAGCTCGGTATCACCGTCGACCGCTGGACCGTGCGGCGGTTGGTATCGCTGATCGGCGGCGGCCCGGCACGGACCGTGCTGCTGGGCGCGGAACCGGTATCGGCCGCCGACGCCTACTCCTTCGGCTTCGCCAACCGGCTCGGCACCCTGGCCGATGCGCAGGCGTGGGCCAAATCGATCGCCCAACTGGCACCGCTCTCGCTGCGGCATATGAAGTTGGAGTTCAACGATGACGGCACCCGGGATCCGGAGAACACGCAGCAGCGTGCGGCGCTGGAGGCGGCGTGGACCAGTCAGGACGCCCAGGAGGGGCGGCTGGCCAGGGCAGAGAAGCGCGCGGCGAAATTCGTGGGACGATAAATGAATCCGAAGAAGATAGTCGGTATTGCCGCCGGTGCTCTCGGCCTCGCCTGGGTGGCACGCGCGGTCTGGGACATCCCCTCGGCGATCGGCGCCTCCATCAACGCCATTGCGCCATACGCCACCGGCGCGGTGAGCTATCGCAATCGTCAGTTCCACAACACCGAGCCGAGCACCCAGTTCGTCTCGGGCGCCGCTCCGTCCCTGTTGTTTTCGGTGCTGACTCGGCGTAATGCCGGTCGTCCACGCACCGCGGTTCCGCTGGCGACGCCCGACGTACCGACCGATGCCGCCGATCTCGCGGTCACCTGGTACGGGCACGCATCGGCGCTCATCGAGGTGGACGGGTATCGGATTCTCACCGATCCGGTTTGGAGCGAACGGGTTTCGCCGTCGGCGCTGGTCGGGCCGGCGCGGCTGCATCCGGTGCCGACGCCGCTATCGGAGCTGCCGCAGGTGGACGCGGTGCTGATCTCGCACGATCACTACGACCATCTGGACAAGGCGACGGTGCGTCAGCTGGTGGTCGGACAGGCCGCGCCCTTCCTGGTGCCGATCGGCATCGGCGCACATCTGCGGCACTGGGGTGTGCCCGAACATCGGATCGTCGAATTGGATTGGGGCGGTTCGGTTTCCCTTGCCTCGCTGGGGCGCGAGCGCGATGGCACCGATCTGGTGCTCACCTGTACCGAGGCGCGCCACTTCTCCGGCCGCGGCCTGGTGCGCAACACCACACTGTGGGCGTCCTGGTCCATCATCGGCCCGACGCGGCGGGTCTACTTCGGCGGTGATACCGGATACACCAAGGCTTTCGCCGAAGCCGGTGCCGCGCTCGGACCGTTCGATCTGACGCTGCTGCCGATCGGGGCCTATGACGAGGCCTGGCCGGATGTGCATATGAACCCGGAGGAGGCGGTGCGGGCACATGCCGACCTCGGCGTCGGCGATCCGGGACACGGACTGCTGGTGCCCATTCACTGGGCGACCTTCAATCTGGCCTTCCACGGGTGGTCGGAGCCGGTGCGCCGGATGGTCGAGGCGGCGCGGTCGGCCGGTACCGCGGTGGCGGTGCCGATGCCCGGCCAGCGCATCGATCCCAATGACCTGCCGAGCCGGGATTCCTGGTGGGAGGATATTGGGTGAATACCTAGGTTCGTCGACAGGAAGGAATGCAGGTATGAGTGTCGTGGACACCCTGAAAGGCCTGGTCGGCAAGGGTAAGGAAACGGCGGCCAAGAACGCCGACAAAATCAACGAAGCGGTCGACAAGGCCGGCGGGTTCATCGACGAGAAAACCGGCCACAAATACTCCGACAAGATCGGCAAGGTGCAGGAGGCCGCCAAGAAGGCGGTCCCGACGGACCACTCCGCATCGGAACCGCCCGCGCCCGCACCGAAGCCGCCCGTGCCAGAGGAGCCGCCTGTGCCGCCCGCTCCCAAGCCCGCCCCCGAGCCGGGAGAGCCGGGGCAGCCGTAGGCCTGATATGTGGCGGGGACCGGTATCTGTCGGTCCCCGCCCCTAAGCTTCATTTATGGTGACCCGCCGGGAATTCGGTGGCAGCCCGGGCCGGCCGGGCATCGAGGTTGAGCTGAGCAACCTCGACAAGGTGCTGTATCCGGCAACAGGAACCACCAAGGGCGAGGTCATCGCCTACTACTCGGCCATCGCGCCCGCGATGCTGCCACACATCGCCGGGCGGCCGGTCACCCGGAAGCGTTGGCCCAACGGGGTCGACGAATCATCCTTTTTCGAAAAGAATCTCCCCGAACACGCGCCGTCGTGGCTCGAGCGCCATGCCATCGAACATTCCGATCGCAAGGTTGCCTACCCGGTCATCGATTCCGAGGCCGGACTGGCCTGGATCGGACAGCAGGCGGCGCTGGAAGTCCATGTGCCGCAATGGCGTTTCGACGGTGACAAGGTCGGCTACGCCACCCGGTTGGTATTCGATTTGGATCCCGGGCCGGGCGCGGGACTCGCGGAATGCGCGCGGGTCGCGCTCGCGGTGCGCGAGATGGTCGAGGGCATCGGGCTGCACGCCTTTCCGGTTACCAGTGGTAGCAAGGGAATTCACATCTATGTGCCGCTGGAACGGGAGTTGAGTCCGGGTGGTGCGTCCACCGTGGCCAAACAGGTGGCGACGAATCTGGAAAAGCTGCACCCGGATCTGGTGACCGCGACGATGGCGAAATCGGCGCGCGGCGGGAAGGTCTTCCTGGACTGGAGTCAGAACAATCCGGCCAAGACCACCATCGCACCGTATTCGCTGCGCGGCCGCACCGAACCGAATGCGGCCGCACCGCGCACCTGGGCCGAGTTGGAGAACCGGAAGAAGCTGCGACACTTGCGCTTCGACGAGGTGCTGGCCCGCTGGCGCGATGATGGCGATCTGCTCGCCGAGTTGGATCCGCCCAGCTCGGACAGCGATGCGCTGACGAAATACCGCTCGATGCGCGATGCTTCGGCGACCCCGGAACCGGTGCCCTCCGAAAAACCAGCGCCGGGAACGAATAATCGGTTCGTCGTCCAGGAACATCATGCGCGGCGGCTGCATTGGGACGTGCGGCTCGAACGCGACGGTGTGTTGGTGTCGTGGGCCGTGCCGAAGGGGCCGCCGACCTCATCGGATCAGAACCGGCTCGCCGTGCACACCGAGGACCATCCGTTGGAGTACTTGAACTTCCACGGTGCCATCCCGAAGGGACAGTACGGCGCGGGGGAGATGACCATCTGGGATTCCGGTACCTATGACACCGAGAAGTGGCGCGCGGACGAGGTCATCGTCACCTTCTACGGCAAGCGACTGCGCGGCCGCTACGCGATGATCCGAACCAATGGCACCCAGTGGCTGATGCATCTCATGCGCGAGCAGAATCCGGCCGAGGAGGGCACCGACCGGGTCTCCAGTGGTCCGGTCGGCCCCGAGGCCGCGTTCATCGTGCCGAGACCGGCTGGGCCCGCGCCCTTTCCGCGTGGCCTGCGGCCGATGCTGGCCACGCACGGTGAGGTCGCCGATCTCGATGATGTCGAGTGGTGCTTCGAAACCAAATGGGACGGCTTCCGGCTGATCGCCGAAATAGATTCCGGAACACTGACGTTGCGCAGCCGGGCGGGCAATGTGGTGACCGAACGCTATCCCTGCATGGCCGTGCTGGCCGAGGAGTTGGCCGGACACAATGTGGTGCTCGACGGTGAGGCCGTGGTGTTCGACGATCACGGCATCGCCAATGTCGGTCTGTTGCAGGCCGATGCGGCCCGTGCGGTCTTCGTCGCCTTCGATGTGCTGTATTTGGACGGGACTTCCCTTATCCGCAAACGGTATTCGGATCGGCGTCGGGTATTGGAAGCGATCGCGGGCAACGCACCGTCACTGCGGGTGCCGCCGCGACTGGACGGCTCCGGCGCCGAAGCGCTGCGCTACAGCCAGGAGCAGGGCCTGGAGGGTGTAGTCGCCAAGCGCAAGGATTCGGTGTATCTGCCCGGTAAGCGCGGGCATTCGTGGGTTAAGCACCGCAACTGGCGCACCCAGCGGGTGCTGATCGGCGGCTGGCGACGCAGTGACGCCCGCAACTTCAAATCGCTGCTGGTCGGCATTCCGCACGAGGGCAGGTTGTATTACGTGGGGCGGGTCGGCACCGGGTTCAGCGAGTCGGTGATGCGGGATCTGGCCGAAAAGCTGGGCAAGTTGGAGCGCAAGACCACCCCGTTCGACAACGATCTCACCGCCGAGGAGCGCGAGGACGCGGTGTGGGTCACCCCGAAACTGAGCGGAACCGTGCGCTTCATGAACTGGACCGAGACCGGCCGCCTCTGGCATCCGGCCTGGCTCGGCGAGATGTGACGGCGGTCGCTGATGGTTTGCCGGGTCATCGGGGAGTTCGCTGGGTATCGTTTGTTCGCGGTTGTGTCGGCTCGAAAACGAGGAGTGCACGGTGGATTTCAAGAACCTGGCGAATAAGGCGCTGGACCTGGCCCAGCAGAATGCGGACAAGGTGGATACCGCCATCGATAAGGTGGGCGATCTCGTCGACAAGCAGACCGACGGCAAGTTCGCCGGCCAGGTCGACGCCGCGCAGGATGCCGCCAAGAAGGCCATCCACAAGGACGGCTGAGTCGCCCGACCCTTTCGAGCGACCTGCAAGCAGTCGCTACGGCGTGGCGGACCGGGCGTACCGATCCGCCATTTCCGCGGTCAGCTCTGTTCGCGGGCGAGCAGCGCAATGATGGTCGCGCTATCGGTGACCATCGCGTGCCCCTGGAATTCGAAATCGTCGTAGGCGCGCGCCATTGCCTCCTTATCGCGGCCGCCGACGGCATCGCTGATGATCACCGGCACGAAGCCGAGATCGGTCGAATGGGTGACAGTCGGCGCGATGCCGATCTCCAGTGCGACACCTGTGATCGCGTATGCGCCGATGCCGAGATCGCGCAGCACCGCGGCCAAGGGCGTGCCCTCGAATGCCGACATGGAGGTCTTGTCGAAGATCACTTCATCGGCTGTCGGCCGCAGCTCCGGCACCAGTTCGAAGGCCGGGGTGTCACGCTGCAGAATGAATTTCACGTCATCGACATCGTCGACCTGCTGCCAGCTCATCGCCATGCGCAGCGCGAAGGCACCACTCAGGCGGCGCGGCAGGAAGAAATGCCGCAGGAAAATGACCGGATAACCGCCGCGCCGTGCCGCTTCGACCACCCGCGCCACCCGCTCGATGATCTGCGGACCGTCCGGTAATTGGGACAGCACACCGACCTGCATGTCGTAGACGATCACCGCCATGCGGTGCGGCGCACACACATCGGCGAGATCTTCGGGAATGTCCAGTCCGTTGCCATGCCGCATGGTCAGCTCACTCCTGTTCGGTACCGGTCACCTTCGGGGTACCGACGGTGATTCCGTTGCGCGATAGCCACTTTCGAAGCGTGCTTCAGGCCCGCCTCGTCCCAACTGTAACCATGTCGGAAATCGGACATGCAGGGCGTCGCCGATGTCCGCCCGTGACCGTTGCTAGGGCCTCTGAGCAGGCAGTACGGTGGTGGTATTCGAGTCCGGGCGAAGTCGGCGCCGACGCATCCCAGGCGCATTATGCGTCGCGCCGCGTCGGAACGCTGGAGGCCGCGATGAAAATTTTGTCTGCGTCATTCGTCGGCGCTGACCGGAAATCCGGTGCGATATCGATCCTTATCGTCCTAGCGGTCGTGGCGTTCGCATTCGTGCCCGTTGCCCGAGCTTTGCCGCCGCCGGATCAGGACCCGTTCTACGCGGCACCGGTCGATCTGGCTTCGCAGCCCGACGGTGCTGTCCTGCGGACTCGCTCGATCGCGTTGTACGGTCTACCGCTTCCGGTTTCGGCCTGGCAGGTGCAATACCGGACCAACGACACGAACGGCTCGCCGACCGCGGGGATGGCGACCGTGCTGGTGCCGAACTGGCCGTGGTTCGGTCCGGGGCAGCGGCCGCTGCTGTCGTATCAGATCGCTGAAGACAGCCTCGACACTCGGTGCGCGCCGTCGTACGCGCTGCGAGGCGGCTGGGATCTCGGCGGCGTGAATACCTATATCGACACACCGTTCATCGCCGAGGCGCTGCGTCGCGGCTGGGCGGTGGTGGCAAGCGATTACGAGGGGCCGGACTCGCGATTCCTGGACGGCGTCAACTCCGGCCGTGCGGTGCTCGACGGCATCCGCGCCGCTCGGGCGCTCGCACCGGATGGCGTCGGTCCGGGGAGTCCCATTGGGGCGTGGGGCTATTCGGGCGGTGCCTTCGCGACGCTGTGGGCGGCGCAGATACAACCGGAGTACGCGCCCGATATCCAATTCGCCGGAATCACCTCGGGTGGTGTGCCCACCGATTGGACGGCGATGGCCCATGGTGTCGATGGCACCGCGCAAGCGGGGCTGGCAATGCTCGTCTTGATCGCGATCGCGAAGGACGAGCCGAATTCCGGTGTGCCGGACCTGCTCAACGAACGCGGTCGGATCGCCCTTGTCGAGGATGCCTCGGCTTGTGGTCCGGATCTCCTCTTCAAGTACTTCAATGCGCATGTGGACGATTTCGCGGCGGTGTCGGACGTGTTGTCCCATCCGGTATTGCGGGCGGCGACCGACCGGCAGGAGCTCGGCGGCAGTGCACCGGTCATGCCGATGTACCTGTACCACAGCACAACTGACGATGTGATCCCGGTCGCGGGCTTTACCGATCTGGTCGGGCGATACTGCGCACAGGGTGCCGATCTCACCTCGGTGCATTCGGTGCTGCCCGGACACGATGTGGCCGCCATCGGTGAGACGGCCGGTGCGATGGGCTTCCTCGCCGATCGCTTCGCGGGTGTCCCAGTAGCGCCCGGCTGTCACGGGCGATAAACGAAAGATGCGGCGCGCTACGAGGATTCGCCGCGCGCCGCGTTCGCAGTGCTGTGCGTGGTCTTACTTGACCGGAGCGTCCTGCCATTTGGTGGTGCCGGGCGGGGCGGACAGGGTGCTGAGCAGATCGATGCCCGCGATGATCAGTGCCGGCCCACCGACCACGAGGGTACCGATAATGCCGCCGATGCCCGCGCCCGCGATGACGCTGGCGATGACGGTCGGTCCGCCGATGATGCCGGTGAGCCCGACCAGGGCGCCGATAACCGTGCCGAGGAAGCCGCCGATGGCGGCGGCAATGCTGAACTGGGACAGGAAGCTATCCTGCGCGCGCAGATTCTCTCGCGGCGACGCGACCGGCGTGGCCGCCTGCCGCGCCGTCGTGTAGTCCTTGACCGCGGTCAACTCCAGCACCCGGCCCGCGTCGCGAATCTCGTGCGGCATGGCGAACTCCAGACCGTCCTGCCGGAACACCAGTGGCAGCGTGACCACCGTATTGCCCGCGATGTCCTTGACATCCACGGTGTTCGCCGACATCTGGAAGGATCCGTTGGTCAGCGTGGTGACGATCTTGTCGCCAACCAGTTTTGCCTCGTATCCGATATCCGGTACGGGCGCGGCATCCGGCTGTGCATAGGAAGTGCCCGAGCCGACCGCGACAGCGGCGACGATCGGCACGGCTGCCGCAGTGATCTTGCGGAGAATCATTCCGGGGTCCAATCTTCATCAGGTTTTGCAAGCCGTAGCAACGCTCCGCACACGAAAAATCCTCCCCCCGACGCTGTGCAGAGTCACGATGTGATCTAGAGAACACACTCCGAGGACACCGTACCGCGTAAAAAAGGTTTAGAGGAATGCTTTTCGGGGTATCCGGTATTACTCACATGATGAGTCTTGTTATAGCTCTTCGCTATTCGGTCAGGACCCCGGCTGCTGCAAGACATTGATCGCGCGGGCGATCACCAGGATCACCAGCACCAGCGAGATCGCCGATTGCAGCATCATCGTCGCCTTCGCCCACCGCGACATCGGCATCACATCGGTCGGACTGAACGCCGTCGCATTGGTGAACGCCAGATACAGATAGTCCAGGAACTGTGGCT
Source organism: Nocardia sp. NPDC049737 (assembly GCF_040674755.1). Classification (NCBI taxonomy): domain Bacteria; kingdom Bacillati; phylum Actinomycetota; class Actinomycetes; order Mycobacteriales; family Nocardiaceae; genus Nocardia; species Nocardia sp. NPDC049737. Next base: position 129,597 of record NZ_JBFANH010000013.1, read on the forward strand.
CCCAGTCGAGTCCGGCCAGGTCCGGGCTCTGCATCTGCACGAACAGGAAGTCCGGCAATGGCTTTCGCGCATGCGCGCGTGCCGCGGGTCCGCCGCGATCGAACTCCCAATACCAGAGGCCGAATACCACCACATTGGTCAACCACACCGCACCGCCCGAGACGAGCAGTCGCATGGGATCGGTGAGTGTCCCATCGATCAGTTGGAACACCAGTCGACCCGCCGACACCGCCGTGGCCAGACTCAGCAACCCGGTCAGCAGCAGGCCGCCGCTGCGCAACCAGCGCTCTTCCCGGTTGAGCCGGAACGGATTCGCCACCACCAGCACGCCGAGCAACAGGACCTCGAGCACGGGCAGGACCAGCCAGGCGGGCTGCTGCCGGAGCTCCTTCGGCGCCACCTGCAACACCACGATCACCAGCACGGCGAGCGTCGCGGCCAACCGCGACTCACCCTCCGTCCTGCGTTGCCAGGCAGGCACATCCTCGTCTTGGTCCGGCACAGAGGCCAGTATCGCCGATCAGGTCAGCAGATCGAGGACGACCGCGCCGAGGCAGACCGTGATAACAATGGTCAGCGCGATCACGTCATTGCGGCCAGGGGCGCTCGGGCGGGCAGTCAGCTGGCCGGTGCCGCCACGTGCGGTAATGGCCTCGCCCAGTTCGGTTGCCCGGCGGCTGGATACCGCCATGGCGGCGGTGAGGATATCGACGAGCGGATTGTCGGCGGCGCGATTGAGCAGGCCGTCCTTCGGGCGAAGTCGCCGCGCCGCCCGCAGCACCCGGATCTCGTCCATCAGCAGTGGCAGTCCGCGCAGTGTCAGCGCGATGACCACGGCCCATTCGTCCACGGGCACGTGGAATCTGCGTAGCGGGGAGCCGAGTTTGGCCAGCGCGGGTGCGATATCCCCCATCGGGGTGGTCCAGGCGATCAGGAACGAGGATGCCAGCAGGATCAGGCCGAAGACGGTGACATTGATGTAGCGCAGTAAGGATTCGCTGCCCACCGGCACATTGAGCAGGGCGCCGATACCGAGTATTGCCCAGAACCACCATGGCAGGCGAGGAAGTGTGCTCAGTGGCAGTCGGGCCACCACCCCGATCGCGATCAGGAATACGACCATCAAGCCGAGTACCGGCCAGGACGGCAGGAACATCAGCACTACACTGATCAGGAACGCGCCGATGATCTTGGTTCCGGCCCAGAGGCTGTGCACCGGACTGGAAACCGGCACTTCGCGGAACAGCACCGTGCTCATGACTGCGCCTCGCTGGCGCTCGGCTCCGTCATGACCACGTATGTGGCTGTGTCTATTGTTCGCTCGCTCATTATCGACCTCCGTCCCCGAGCCGCCAGGCTGGATCGCCCGGGCGGGTTCCCGGCATCGTCGAGTGGGTATCCGGCTGGTGCGCGGGCACATTCGCGGTATCGCGGATCGGATCGGTCTCCAGAATGCGTCCGGCCTCGAGATGTACAGTCCGATCGCAGACCGTGGCCATATCGTGCACGTCATGTGAGATGACGATCAAGGTGAGGCCGGAATCGCGCAGGCGGGCAAGCAGTTCCACGATCTCCGCGCGGCCCTGAGGGTCCAATCCGGCCAGCGGTTCGTCCAGCACGACCACCGGCGAATGGCTGGCCACAATGGCTGCGAGCACCACGCGTTTGGCTTGGCCGCCGCTGAGTTCCTCGATTGAGCGTGCGGCGAGTGCGCGATCCAAACCCACCGCATCCAGTGCGCGTCCGACCGCACCGGATCCGGCGGCCCGTCCGCCCCAGTCCGCGATTTCGTCGCCGACCGTCTGCTTCTGCAACTGCAGCCGGGAGTGCTGGAACGCCAATTCCACCCGGCCGATCTGTTTTGCGATCGGCTTATCGCTCAATTCGCAACGGCCGGAACTGGGTTCGATCAATCCCGCCATGATCCAGGCCAGCGTCGATTTGCCGGATCCATTGCCGCCCACTACGAGTAGTGCCTCGCCGCGCCGAACCGTCAGATCGACACCGTGCAAAGCCGGTGCGGCCCACGGTGTTCCGTGGTTGTAGGTGTGGCGCACCTCGCTCAGTCGCAGGATGGTTTCACCCATCGGCCGACGCCGGATCTCGCCGACCGGCTGCGGCCAGGCGGGCAGCCGCTCGACGGTCCGGCCACCTGCCAGGTGCACCACCCGATCGGCGGCGGCCGCATCGGCCTCATGGTGGGTGACCAGCACCACCGCCATCGGATGGCGTTTAGGCAGTTCGGCCAGGAGTGCGACGAGATCGTGGCGACCGTCCGGATCGATCATCGAGGTGGCCTCGTCGGCAATGAGCAGCGCGGGGCGGCGGGCCAATGCCGCGGCCACCGCGAGTCGCTGCTGCTGACCGCCGGACAGGGTCGCAGTCTCGCGATCGCCCATACCGTCCAGGCCGACCTCGCGCAGCAGGGCGGCGATATCGACCGCGGTGGCGAGTTCGGTGGACAGACCCCACACCACATCGTCGGCGACGAGCACACCGAGCGTTTGACTCTCCGGCCGCTGCAGCACCAGTGCGGTGCCACCCAGGTGACCGAGGCCCGCCGCGCCAGGGCGGTCAACGCCACCGGTGGTCGGCGGTTGTCCCGCGAGCAGCCGGGTCAGTGTCGATTTGCCGGACCCGTTGTGGCCGACAATGGCCACGAATTCGCCGATGTCGACGGTGAAATCGATCCCGGACAGTGCGTCCACCGGCGCTCCCGGATAGCGGAAACCGACCTCGCGTAGTCGCACCGGCAACGGCGCGATCGGCCGGTCGTCAGGCGGTGCGTCGAGCCGGTCGTGACTCGGCAGCCATGCCAGCCGATCGAGTACCGAGCCGAGGACGAACCAGGAGAACACCGCCGTCACGATGATGCCCGCCAGCACGCCACCACCGATCAGGACCCACCACCAGCGGATCGCGGCGTCGGCGGCGTCGGAGACCCCGCGTCCGAGCGGTTCCAGCTGGGGTTGCTGTGCTGCCGTCCGCTCCAGGCCTTCCGCGGTGCTGCGGATGGTGTCGAACAGCAGATTCCGGGAGCGGGACAACACGAGCAGCGATCCGATGGCGAAGGCTGCGAAGCCGAGACCGGCGAGTGTCGATAATCCGAGCACCGCGGGCAGGCCGCCACGTCGCCGTTTGACCGTGCCGATAATCCCCGCGATGGTGGCTGAGCTGAGAATGCCGAATGCGGGCACGAGGCCCGCCGCGACAAAGCAGACCAGCACGGCCGAGCCGGTCGCGGTGATCAGGACGCGCAGCCGATAGCGATGCGCGATCATGGCCAGCGGCACCGCGGCGACCAACTGCAGCGCCGCGGCTATCGGAATCAACGCGCCGACGGTGACCAGGGCGACGGAGGCACCCCCGAGCACCGCCCCCACCGCCAATTCGATCGGGCGCAGTGGTCCGCGCTCGGTGGGGCGGACGGGCAGATCACTCACGGGTCAAGTCTGCCAGCATCCTGTGGACAGTTCGTGTGGTCTTTCTGTGGAGAGAGTGAGCGTCAGGCGACCCGGGTCAGCTCGTAATCGGCGGCCTTCAGCTTGCGCACGCGACGGCGATAGGCGAGCTGCGGGCCCGGCCAATTATTGGTGATCCGGCCCGAAGCGGTTCGATACCAGCTGGAGCAGAAGTTCCACGGTGTGCGCGCGAGGCGCTGCTGAACCGCGGTATTGAATTGCGCCTCCGCCTCGGGACGCACCTCGAGCACATGGCCGGGACGTTCGGCGAGCAGTTGGACGGCCTGGCGGATATAGCGGGCCTGCGATTCGATCATGTAGATGATCGAGCCGACGCCGAGATTGGTATTCGGTCCGTAGACCAGGAACAGATTCGGGAAGTCGGGCACGGTAATGCCGCAGTAGGCGTGCGCGCCGTCCTGCCAGGCATCGGAGAGTTTGCGGCCCGCGCGGCCGTAAATATTCATGGGCCAGAGGAATTCGGTGCCCCTGAAGCCGGTGCCGTAGATGATCACCTCTACCTCGTGCACCGTGCCGTCGGCGGTGCGCACGCCGTTCGGCACGATTTCGGTGATGGCGGTGGTCTCGACCTGCACGTTCTGCTCGAGCAGAGCTGGGTAGTAGTTGTTGGAGAACAGTCCGCGCTTACAGCCGATCGGATAGTCGGGGGTGAGTTTGGCGCGCAGTTCCGGATCCGGGACCTGTTCTTCCAGATGTTTCGACGCGATTTTCGCGACCAATCGTACGATCCACGGGAATTCGACAAGGCCGAGCGCGATGAATTCGGCGATGGCCCACCAACCGAAGCGTTCGACGAGCAGGGCGCCGGGCAGCCGGGCGAAAAGTTTGTGCTGGACCGGGGTGTAGTTGGTATCGAATTTGGGCAGCACCCAGGCCGCTGTGCGCTGGAACAGGGTGAGGTGTTCGACCTGCGGCTGGATCTCCGGAATGTACTGGATGGCGCTGGCGCCGGTGCCGATGCAGGCGACGCGTTTACCGGCCAGGCCGACGCCGTGATCCCATTCGGCGGAGTGGAAGGCCTGACCGGTGAAGGTGCCGATGCCGGGAATGTTCGGCAGGGCGGGCCGGGACAGTTGGCCGACCGCTGAGATGAGCACGTCGGCGGTTCGGGCCGTGCCGTCCTTGGTCCGTACGGTCCAGCGGCCGGAACTGTCGTCGAATTCGGCGTCGGTCACCTCGGCGCCGAAATGGATCGCCTCCAGCAGGCGGTGCCGTTGGGCGACCTCGCGCAGGTAGTCGTGGATCGCGGCCTGTCCGGAATACCGCTGCGGCCAGTCCGGCTTGGGCTCGTAGGAGAACGAGTACAGCGGCGACGGCACATCACAAGCCGCGCCGGGGTAGGTGTTCTCCCGCCATACCCCGCCGATGTCCGTGCCGCGCTCCAGGATGGTGATATCATCGAAACCGTTGCGCCGCAATTCGATTGCCATCCCGATGCCGCCGAAACCGGCGCCGATGATGATGACCGAGGGCCGCTCACCAGCTGTCATATGTGGCACTCCTCACAGCACTGTAGATGAGTTCCACTCTAAGACTGCCTGTCGTACGGGTCGGCGGATCGAGATTTTCGGCCATAATGTCCGCTGTGGAGCGGGTACAGGATCCGGGCATCCGCGACTGGAACTTTCCGCGCGGCATCGCCAGCGTGGCACTTATGGTCGGCTATGCCGGTGAGCAGGGCGTGCCCGTCGCGCGCATGCTCGCCGGAACCGGGCTGACCGAGGCCATGCTGCACGATCCTGACGCGCAGATCGATGCGCGAATCGAACTCGCCGTCATCCGCAATCTCGTCCGCGAACTCGCCGATACGCCCGCGCTCGGTGTCGAGATCGGTCGCCGGTATCGAATCACCACCTTCGGTATTTTCGGCTTCGCGTGCGTCAGCAGTCCGACGCTCGGTGAGGCCATCTCGTTCGCGCTGCGCTATCTGGAACTGAGCTTCACCTTCTGCCTGCCCGTCGCGGAATGGGGGGAGGGCGAGTTCATCGCCTGGGTGCACGACGAATCGATTCCGGCCGATGTGCGCCAGTTCCTGGTCGAACGCGATGTGACTGCCATGCATCAGGTCATGAGCGATCTGATCGGCAAACAGCTGCCGCTCACCAGGGCCGAATTCCGTTTTCCGGAGCCGACATACGTCGATCGGATCATGGAGGTCACCCAGGTGCGACCGCGTTTCGGGCGGGCGCACAATCTTTTCACCATCGATCCGGCCATGCTGGAACAGCCACTGCCGCAGGCGAATGAGCACACCTGGGCGATGTGCCTAGCGCAATGCCGGGGCTTGGTGGACCGCCGCCGCGCCCGCACGGGTATCGCGGCCGAGGTGCGCGAACTTCTGGTGCCCGGTGGTGCGGACGGGTTCGCGGCTCCGCGCGGGATCGATTCCGTCGCACGCGATCTCAATATGAGCACCCGCACCTTGCGTCGCCACCTCGATGCCGCCGGTACCAGCTATCGCGCACTGCTGGACGAGGTGCGCCGCGCGCTCGCCGAGGAAATGCTCACCGCCACACCGCTTTCGGTGAGTGACGTGGCCATCCGGCTCGGCTATGCCGAATCCTCCACCTTCATCTACGCCTTCAAGCGCTGGACCGGAGCGACACCGGCCGCCTACCGCCGCGAACGCGCGGTGCGGCGCTAATTCGGCTGCACGCTGATCCAACCGTTCATTGCGATATTGCGGAAATGCGTTGTGATGCGGTGATTTTCGTCGATGACGTGCAGTGCGACGGCGGGATCCGGCGCATAGTCCATGACGCGGTGCGGGAGTTCGAGTTCCCACTCCCCGCCGAGTACGGAGGCGGTGCTCGGCGCGATCAGCAGCGGGCGGCCCGCGAAGGTGGTCACGGCGGCGGAATGCGCATGTCCGGTGACCACGCCGACAATGCGTTCGTCGGCGGCGACCACCTCCGCCAATTTCTCGGGCTCGGCCAGCGAGATCTCATCGATGACCGGACTGAACAGATGTGCGGGTGGATGATGCAGCGCAAGAAGTATGGGCGCGGCTGCGGGCGCGGCGACGAGTACGCCGCGCAGCCAGTCGTAGGTTTCTTCGCTGAGTCGGCCACCGGATTCGCCGGGGACGCTCGAATCCAGCAGGGCCACGGTCAGATTGCCGACTCGATGGGCGTGGTTGATCGGTGCGGTCGATGCGGGTTCGCCGAGGAGGATCGCGCGGAAGGCGGCTCGGTCGTCGTGATTGCCGGGCAGGGCGTAGACCGGGATATCGGCGTCGAGTGCGACACGCGCCTCGGCGTACTGCTCGGCTTTACCCGAATCGGTTATATCGCCGGTCACCAAGATGGCATCGGGCCTGCGTCGCAGCTCGGCGAGATAGGCCATGACCCGCTCGGCGCGTTCGGCATTGCGGGTGCCGAGATCGAAATGGGTATCGCTGACCTGAGCCACCAGGATCATCGGCGTTCGCTTTCTCTGGGGGATCGCTACATTGCGTCAGAGGGTGTCGGCATCGCGTGCTGGCACGTTTACAGGCTAGATGACCTGCGGGTTCCGCGTCGCCATGAGGCTGACCACCGGTAGAAGGCCGCGGGGTCGGAAGTGCTCGCGCGCACACCGGGTCAGCTCGACGGGTCGACGACCGATGCCCACAGCGTCTGCAGTGACCGCAGGAACGACTTGCGATCGGCGGCGGGCAGCTGGGAAAGCAGTTGGTTCTCCTGCTCCTGGATATCGCGTTGTGCCTGGTCGCGGGTGGTCCGACCGGCGGCGGTGAGCGAAATCAGGCGTGCGCGCCGGTCGGCTGGATCGGCATCGCGGTGGATGAGGCCGCGCTGCTGGAGCTCATCGAGTGTGCCGATGATGCGCGTCTTGTCCGCGCGGATCTTCTTGGCCAGCGCGGCCTGGGTGTAGACGGGTTCGTCGCCGAGTCCGAGTAGGACCACGTAGCCCCACATGGTCAGGCCGTGTCGCTCGAGTACGGGCAGTTCCGCCGCGGCGAGGGCGCGGCCGAGCGGCGCGATCATCGCGGCGAGGTCAGGGCGCTTTTCCGGCATGGGTAGAAAATACCGCTTGGCTTATGATAATCATGAGCTTATGATAAGCATGCGCTTATTATTGGATGTATCGAGAGGACAGCGATGACCACCGATTCCGACACCGCCGCCGAACTGCAGACCCTCAAGTCGCTGGGGACACAGGTCGATCTGCTCGCCCTCAATGCGCAAGCCGTGCGCACCAGCATCGAAGTTGTTTCCCAGCTGACCGCCGCTGATCTGGCCAAGCCGACGCCATGCGCCGGGTGGACGCTGCACGGATTGCTGGCGCACATGATCACCCAGCACTATGGCTTCGCGGCCGCCTCCCGCGGCGAGGGTGACCTGTCGCTGTGGCGGCTGCGCCCGCTGGGCGCGGACCCGGTCGCGGACTACCGTGCCGCCGCCGAACATGTACTGGCATCTTTCGCCGAGGACGGCGTGCTCGACCGAACCTTCCCGTTACCGGAGTTCACCCGTGCCTTCGAATTCTCCGGAGCCGAGGCAGTCAGCTTCCACTTCATCGACTACGTCGTGCACTCCTGGGACGTCGCCCGAACCCTCGGCCGCACAGTGCATTTCGACGACGACCTGCTCGCGGTCGCACTATCGGTAGCCGAAGTCGTCCCCGGCGGCGCGGCTCGGCTGGCACCCGGTGCGGCCTTCGGGCCGGTCATCAACTGGTCGAGTGACTCCGCGCTCGACGAGATCGTCGCCATGCTTGGGCGCTCCCCGAGTTGGCCGGAATAGCCGCCGCCCGTCGACCGAGCTGACGCGTGAGGAGCCGACGCCTCGGGCGCATTCGCGCCGGTGATTGTTGCGCGCGGAGGTCGCGGTTCGGCTGCTGCGGTACATCGGCTCTGGTCATCGCCGGGCGCGATTCAGGGTGGCGCGCATGGGAATTGCCCGGCATTCCGTGTGTGGTGTTGGGCGGGGCTATTCGATTGGGGGGAGCAAGGATTCGGCGGCGCGTTGGAGGAGGGCGGCGGGGTCGGGGATGGGATGGAAGGGGTGCCAGAAGTCGGAGGATGGGGTTGCTTGGAGGGTGAGGGTTGGGGGTGTGCGCCAGGGGGCGGTTAGGGCGAGTTGCCAGGAGTGGAGGTAGGTGCGGTCGTATCGGGCGGATTTGTCGAATAGGGGGTCGCCGAGGATGGGGTGTCCGATCCAGGCCAGGTGCACGCGGATCTGGTGACGGCGGCCGGTGACCGGGCGGACTGCGAGGAGGGTGTGGGTATCGGTGCGCAGGACCGTTGTGAACCGGGTTGTCGACGGGTAGTTCTTAGTGGCCAATAGATCCGCCTCATCGACGAACCAGCGTCCCGCCTGCTCGCGAATGGATTCGCGGGGTGCGGCGATCCGCACGCGGTTCTTGCGGCCGACACTGAGCGGCAGTTCGATGACGCCGCGATCGGGCAGGCCGGTCGATTCGACGATCGCCAGATACGCCTTCTCGGCCGTCTGCTTATTGAACTGCCTGGTCAGCTGCCCGTGCGCGCCGAGTTCCTTGGCCAGCAGCACGAGTCCGGAGGTCACCTTGTCGATGCGGTGCACCGGATACAGAGTTTCCCCGGCAGCGGCCGCCGCCTCGACGATATCGCTGTCGTGCCGCTCCCCGGTCACCGAAATCCCGGCGGGCTTGTTCAACGCCAACACCGCCGCGTCCTCCTCGATGACGCACCTCTCCCGCAACTCGGCCCACTCGAACTCCACCGGACGAGCTTAGGTCGTGCGTTGCCGGTGCTTGTGGTTGCGGCGCAGGGTATGGCGGACGCAGGTGGTGAGCTCAGGTCGTGGGGCTATCTGTACTTGCCGTTGCGGCGCAGGGTGTGGGGCCGCAGGCGGTTGAATCCGCGGACGCGCACGCTGCGCAGATTGCGGATATCGAACTCCGGATTCCCGTCCAGGGCGGCGGCGGCCTCGTCATCGACGAGAACGGTGCCGGGTCGGGCGACGCCGGTGAGCCGGGAGGCGATATTGACCACCGAACCGTACAGATCGCCGAAGCGCTGCAGCACCGGCCCATATGCCACGGCGACCCGCAGCTCCGGCGTGCCGCCGACCATCATCGTGCTCTCCTGGATGGCCAGCGCGATCCGGGCCGCATCGGCCGGATCCTCGGCCGCGAACATGACCTCGTCGCCGACATTCTTGATCACCCAACCGCCGTTCTCGGTGATCGCGGCGGTGGTGGTGGATTCGAATGCCTCCAGCAGCATGGACAGTTCGTCCGGATGCAGATGCCTGGTGAGCCGGGTGTAACCGACCATATCGGCGAAGCCGACCGCCAACTCGCGCACCGCCTCGCCCGCCGTGGTGCCCGGGTCGAGGGATCGGGCCAGGGCGGCGGCGAGGTGGCGGCGCCATGCGTAGGTATTGAGCTGTTCGAGCGTGGAGATGGCCGCCTCGGTCGCGGCGCGCGCGGTTTCGGCCAGATCGGTGCCGGGCGCGGCCTCTGCCATCCGAGTGCTGATTTCGGCCAGCACCACGTCGACCTGCCATTCGGCCAGGCGCGCCATACCCTGGCCGAGGGTGCGCGCGGTCGCGGCCTGTTGCCGTGAGTCCGCCGAGGCGAGCACATTGAGCGCGCGGAAATTGCGCACCGCGGCGATATCGGCATCGGCGTAGTCGACGGCGGCATCGTCGAGACCGGCCGGGAAGCCGAGTGCCATCCACAGCCGCTTGGTCAGGTCGGTGGTCGCCCCGGATTGTTCGGCGACCTCGGTCCGGTTGTAGTGGCGCGGTCCGTCGAGCAGATACGACTCCACGACCGACTCGACCAGCTCGGATATCTCGGTGGGAACCATGATCGCCTACATTACGGGCCGAGCTAGCGCCCATGGCGGCAACGGGGCAGGTGACAGTCGGCGCCACCATCGTGGCGGTCCGGGACTGTGATCGATCACAATCGGCTCAGCTGCGGCCACTGTCCCTGTCGGCGGCACACCTTGATCGTTCACGACCAACACCGGGTACCCGCCCAGCGGCGCGAGTGTCGGATTCGACGGCAGGGTGATGGTTATCGAATCCGGTGCGGTGCTGGTGAATTCGAGATCGATCGCGCGTTGCTCGTTATCGGCGGAGTGAGTGCACGCACCGGGGCGGACGAGATTCACCTCGCGCAGGGCGGGGCCGTTGTCGCGGTAACGGTCGCGCCACATCCTGGCATGATCCATCGGCGGCGCCGGTTGGTATTCCGGTGTCGGGTCGCGATGTGAACTACGGCTGCTGGTGCGGCAGTAGGGATTCCTTCGACCAAGTGAGGGTGCCCGCCGCTAAATCCGCGATAACGGCGTCGAGCCAACGCAATTCGGCCTCGGTGACCGCGCGTTGGTACTCGTCCTCCAGCATGACCACCCTGGGCAGTTGCATCGCGGCGGCCTGTTTCGCATCCGCGTCCATCTCGGCGAGCTCGGCGCGCACAGACTTTGCGCGCCGCTGCAGTTCGGTGCGCGCGCCTTCGGGTCCGAGCAGCATCAGGAACGACAGCGCCGCAGGGAATTCCGGATACTCGTTGCGCGGGTCGCCGATCATCTCGGCCAGCCAATTCGCGCAGGCCGCGCGGCCCGCGTCGGTGATTTCGTAGACGGTGCGCTCCGGATATTGCTGATCGCGGCCGGTTTCGCGGACCGTGACCAGTCCGGCCTCCTGCAGCCTGCCGATCGTCTTGTAGAGCGCCGCGCGTTGGGTGACATTGACGACCTTGTCCTTGCCCCACTCCTTGATCCGTCGCTGGATCGCATAGGGGTGCATCGGTTCCAGATGCAGGATGCCGAGCAGCGCCATCGCCAGGGGAGAGCGCTTGAACTGCGTCGATGCCGTCATACCGCTCATTCTAATGGTGTTTCGGCAACTAGGTTCATACAAACTAGTTGCAAAGATACTAGTTTGTATGCCACTATTGCTTCACCAGCGGAAGCCGCCCGAAAGGATCGAAAAATGACCGCCAAGACCGCCACCCACGTCCACGTCGACCACGAGACCGCCAAGCGCCTCGGCAACTGGACCGACGCCGACACCTTCGACATCACCGCCCGCTACGGCAGCGTGGTGATCGACCTGCGCTCGCCGCGGATCACCGGCGACGGCGAGATCGTCGTGCACGCCGATCTCGACCACGCCATGGTGAAACTGCTCGTCCCGGACGACGCCGTCATCGACCAGACCGACCTGCACTGGACCGGCCGCGGCCGGGTGAAGGATTTCGCGCGGCCCCAGAACGCGGCGGGTCGCGTCATCCGGCTCACCGGCACCAGCAACCGCAGCGAATTCCGGGTGCACCGTGCGGGTATCGCCGTGCTGTCGGCAATGTTCTCGCGGGAGTTCTTCGAGGATGTGCGCCGGGCGCATCGCGAAGGGGCGCACCCGACCGTTGCCGATCCGGCCAACGCGCCGCGTTGATGTCGGAACCGGAGTGCCCCGACCATATCTCTTGTGGTTGGGGCGCTTGGTATTTCAGCCTCCGCCGAGCCCGATCGTCAGATATTTCACGAAGAACTCGTTGTTGAGCGCATAGCGCGAGCGTCGCAGCCGGATCAGGGCGATGGCGTCATCGACCGAATGCCCCAGGTCGAGCAGCGTCTGCGCGACCACCAAACCCGAGCGGTTGTATCCGTACTGGCAGCGCACCATGACGCTGCGGTCGGCACGAACCGCGGCGGCGGCGATCCTGGCCAACGCGCGCGCCGCCGCCCGCTGCTCGGCGTGCAGTACCGCATCCGGAATGGCGAGGTGATGGTGTTCGACATCGGGTCCCGGCCCGTGCCCCTCGGCCTGGTACAGGCTGATCACCACATCGAATTCGGCCCCGACGATCGCGGGCACCCGCACGCCCTCGGCATTCCCGTAATGATGCCCACCCATCCACAGTTGCGGCACGATCTCGTTCCACGGCGCATCCGCATCCGGTGTCTGCACCCTGGGCGGCCGGTCCATCTGCACCATCGTCGCCTCCCCGCGTCTTCTTCTACGGTACCGCCGACCTATGCCACGGCAACGGCTACAGAAAACGCGTGGATGCGGCCCCTCGCCGTTCGGGGCAACCCGCTCGGGGGTCTGGCAATCTTCGAGTGAACGATGACCTTTAAGCGGTGCGAGTCCGGGTATGCGCCGAATATGGAACTTCTATTGGTACTCGTCGTGATACCGGTGATCGTCGCCATCGTGGTATTGCGGCGTAAACGTGCCGGGAAGCCGACGGACCCGGAAATGATCACCGGCAACGAAGGGCATCGCCATGTCGATGGATCCTGATCCCCGACGCACTCCCGATCTCGAGGCGGGTGGCGGCGTCAGCCCCGGCTCGACCCCGCCCGAGACGGCGCAGACCTCCGGCCTGTCCGCACCCGAACCGCGGACCAGTTGGCACTTCCCGCCGACCGGAGTCGGCTTCATCGCCATGGCCGCGGTACTGGCGATCCTGTTCATCGTGGTGGCGGTGTTGCTGGTGATAACGCTGGTCTGAACGCGTGGGCGTGCCGCGGACTACCGCTGCTCCTGTTGGTAGAACGCGTTCTAGACAGAATTGTCATTTTGTCTTACGCTCGGGTCATGACGACAGAGTTGTCTCATCGACCGAGTTTCGAGTTGAGATCCGCAGCGACTTGGCGCGACCCGTGGCAGATGTATGCCGGACTGCGCGCCCACGACCCCGTGCATCACGTTGTGCCCCAGGATGATCCGGCGAGCGACTATTACGTCCTGTCCCGCTATTCCGATGTGTATGCGGCGGCGCGGGATGTCGCGACCTTCTCCTCGGCGGGCGGTCTGACCGTCGACTACCGCGACCTCGGCGAGATCGGGTTGCCCGAACCGCGGCCGTTCGTCTTCACTGATCCGCCGGATCACACCACCTTCCGCAAACAGGTCATGAAGGGCTTCACGCCGCGGCAGGTGCGCTCGGTCGAACCGCAGGTGCGCGCGTTCGTCGTCGAGCGGTTGGAGCGGCTGCGGGCGGCGGGCGAGGGCGATATCGTCGTCGAACTATTCAAGCCGCTGCCGAGCATGGTGGTCGCACATTATCTCGGTGTGCCGGAACCGGATCGGCCGAAATTCGATGAGTGGACCGATCACATCATGACCGCCTCCGCGGGCGGCAGTCCCCTCGATGCCCAAGATGCCATCGGCGAATTGATGCAGTACTTCACCCAGTTGATCGAACGCCGGCGCGCCGAACCCGCCGACGATACGATCTCGCATCTGGTGGCTGCCGGGCTCGGCGCAGACGGCGACTATGCGGGCATCATCTCGATTCTCGGCTTCGCCTTCACCATGATCACCGGCGGAAACGACACCACCACAGGCAATCTCGGCGGCGCCGTGCAATTGCTGACCGAGCGGCCGGATCAGCGTCGGCTGCTGATCGAGAATCCGGCACTCATCCCGGATGCGGTCGAGGAGTTTTTGCGGCTCACCTCGCCGGTGCAGGGTTTGGCACGAACCATGACGCGCGACATCGAGATTCACGACACCACCATTCCGGCAGGACGTCGCGTGCTGTTGCTGTATGCCTCGGCCAATCGAGACGAACTCGAATTCGGTTCCAATGCAGGCGAACTCGATGTGCTGCGGCGGCCCAAGCAGATCCTGACCTTCAGTCACGGCAACCATCACTGTCTCGGCGCGGCGGCTGCGCGCATGGTCGCATACGTCGCGCTGGAGGAATTGCTCTCGCGCTGCCCGGATTTCGTCGTCGATATCGACCGCGTGCGTTACGCGCCCGGCAGTTATGTGCGCTGGCCGGATCGTGTGCCGTTCCGGGTATCCCGATGACGGCGGCCTCGGGCGGGCCGGGAGATTGGTTGCGCCCCAAGCGCGCCGATATCGCGGCAGAGCAGATTCTAGATGCCGCTGCGCGGCTGTTCGTCGAGCGCGGTGTCACCAATACCGGTATGGGCGATGTCGCGAAGGCGGCGGGCTGCTCGCGCGCCACCCTGTATCGCTATTTCCCGAACCGTCAAGCGCTGCGAATCGCCTTCGTGCACCGCGAAGCTCGTCGGGTCGGCGCCGCGGTCGCCGAGCAGGCTCGCGAGATCGCCGATCCGGGGGAGCGCATTGTCGCGGTCATGCTCGCATCGCTGCGCGAGGTCCGCGCCGACCCGACGCTGATCGCGTGGTTCACCGCGGGTGATGCGGGCATAGCCAATGAAATCGGTCAATCCTCCGAGGTCATCGAGGCCATTGCCGCCGGGCTGCTGCCACCGACGGCCGATCCGGATCGCTTCCGACTGGCCCGCTGGTTGGCTCGTGTCATCATGTCGCTGCTCACCGCGCCCGGTCGCGACGAGACGGATGAGCGGGTCATGCTGGAGCACTTCGTCGCACCGGTCGTCGTCGGCGCATTCGCGAACTGACATCCGCCGGATAGGCGGTGAGCAGACCGGCTCGCGCTCATTGAGGCCCGCGCCGAGGTGATCGCCGAACTCGCCAGACCTCCCGGCACTTGACTTGGAGCGCACTCCAAGTCGTAGCGTCGATGACGAAATCGTCGACCAAGGAGGAGAGTCCCGCATGATTCCGACCAGGAAGCTCGGTCAGTTGACCGTTGGTGCACAGGGTCTGGGCTGCATGGGTATGAGCCAGGCCTACGGCGTGCGCGATAACGACGACGAATCCATTGCCACCATCCATCGTGCGCTGGATCTGGGCGTGACGCTGCTGGACACCGCGAATGTCTACGGCCCGGAGACCAACGAGCGACTGGTCGGCAAGGCTATCGCCGACCGCCGCGACCGGGTGGTGCTCGCGACCAAATTCGGCATCGTATGGGGCGAGGACGGAAGCATGGGAGCCCGTGGCGACGCCGCATATGTCAAGCAGAGCTGCGACGCCTCGCTGGCCCGGCTCGGTGTCGACCACATCGACCTCTACTATCAGCACCGCGTCGATCCGAATGTCCCGGTCGAGGAAACCTGGGGCGCGCTGTCCGAGCTGGTGCAGGCGGGCAAGGTGCGCTACCTCGGCATTTCGGAGGCTTCGGCGCCGACCATCCGCCGCGCGCACGCGGTCCATCCGGTGACCGCGCTGCAGAGCGAATGGTCGCTGTGGACAAGGGATATCGAGGCCGAAGTGCTGCCGACCTGCCGTGAGCTCGGCATCGGCATCGTGCCCTTCTCGCCGCTCGGCCGCGGCTTCTTGACCGGGGCCATCACCTCCACCGCCGATCTGCCCGCCGACGATATGCGCCGTCGCTTACCGCGATTCGCCGAGGACAACCTGGACAACAACCTCGCCATCGTCGCGGCGCTGCGCGAGCTTGCCGCCGAAAAGGGCATTACCGCAGGACAATTGGCGCTCGCTTGGGTGCAGAGCCGCGGCGACGATGTGGTTCCCATTCCGGGCACCAAGCGTCGCACCTATCTCGAAGAGAATGTGGCCGCCGCCGAGATCGTCCTGACCGCAGACGATCTCGCGCGCATCGATGCCGCCGCCCCCGCCACCGCATTCTCCGGCGCGCGCTATCCGGAACATCTCGCCAAGGTTGCCGGTCGCTGACGCGGTCGGTTCACGCCTCGCACACTGTCCGCACATCTCGCAAAACGACTCACCGCATGAAACGCCGTGCCTCGAACACGAAGGTCTGCGAGGGCGTTTCGACCGAACGACTTTCCATGTCGAGGACATACATACCTGTTGTATTCGGTGTGGGAAATTGCTACGGTTGCGTTTTATTTGCGTTGACAGTGTGCGGTGGCTGGGCGCCAATGACGGTAGCTGCTCCCGACCTATATGGATCGAGCACTAGAAGATCTGCTACACGATCGAGTATTAGAAGATCTGATACACGACGGAACGAGGCAAGTCGATGAGGCCGACGCCGACCGCGATCGGATTTCTTCGTCAGGACGTGTCGGGCGATGCCAGGGACTGGGACATGGCCCAGATCCGTAAGTTGGCAACGCGATACGGATACGACCTTGCCGAGATCGTGCGGCTAGCGGACGCGGGTACGGAAATTCTCGCGGCATTGCGCGAGGTCATCCGCCGGACGGATGCGGAAGCGGTGATTATGCCGAATCTTGCGCATTTGGACGATCGACCGGAAGAACTTGTGCGGGCGTGCGACGTGATCACTGTCAACCCGGCGAATACCTATGCCCGACGTGCATTTCCCGAGGAAAGGGTGTGGTCTGATTAGACTGCGCTGAACGCGCCGTCTACGATCTTCGCGTTTGCTTGTCGTCAGCTGCTCCATCAGATCAAGTTCGATCAAAAGGAGAGGTATTCGTCATGGCAATTTCCCGGAAGATCGCGACAGCGTCGGTCGCTGTCGCCGCACTCGCCGCCGCATTCGTCGGAACTCAGCAAGCCGCGGCCGATCCGATTTCGGGTGGCTGCTCCGGCGGCCGATTCAGTTACAGCACAAGCCCGCTCGGGATGACGGTCGCGCCCGCCACGGCCACCTGGGACGGCAACCTCACCGGCTGCACGGGTACGCCTGCGTCCGGAGCAACCGTGAGTGGCACCTTCGATGGACGCGGTAGCTGCGCCGATGTCGACGGTCAGATCGACGGCAAGGTCTACTGGGCCAATGGTGCGGTCAGCCGGATCAGCGGGCCGTGGCATGTGGGGGGTGGTGTCGGCAGTTCGATGTCCAACACCGTGATCATTACCGATGGCCCCGGTGCGGGCGGGCGCCTGGTGGTCGAACAGGGGCCGATCGGCAATGTTCTGGCCATGGCGGGGTCGTGTATCGCGGGCGAGGCCCGCGGTGCCGACGTGCCGATCCTCGCGGCGCGTTTCAGCTGAACCGATGAATAAAACGGGTACCGGGCAGTGCGCCCGGTACCCGTTATTTTCAGATAATTGCCAGCGGCTGGTGCACCGGCAAATTCAGAAGCAGTAGGGGAACTTGCAGGTCGACGGGTCGTTCGGACCGAAGATAAGCGCGATCAGCCCATTGATGACGGTGTCCGCAACGCCCGATCCGGTGTTGATCGCCACCTCCTGTGCGGTGGCCGGCTGCTCGACGGCGGTCACCTCGGCCGACGCCGTCGCGGGTGTGCTGATCAGAACACCGGCGGTAACCGCCAGCAGAACCTTCCGGATCATATTGCTACCTTTCGCTTTCGGCTCATTACATCCTGCAGCCTAGCCAGGACGTCGAGGGCAGCAGTCCCCGCCAGCGGTGGGTACGAATGCTGGTCCTGACATGGCACGTCGACCGCTCGAGCCGCGAAATCTATATCCCGGCAATACATTCGCACCTACGTCGAGGATCCGGGCCTCACCGGCACCACCATCGCCCATGCCCTCGGCTGGTCCCGCGCCGAATCCAGCTCGCCCTCCAGAACTCCGGCACCACGCCCCGCGAACTCATCAAAGAAAAACGCCTCCGCCTGGCCTATCTACGGCGGCGGAATCCGGCATACCGGCGCTGGAGCATTTCCGCCATCGCCCCGGGACTCGGCTTCGACTCGGCCAGCGCCTTCAGCACAGCCTTCCGCCAACGCTTCAACGCCAGGCCCCGCGACATCCGTCAAGGCTGAGCGGGGAACCTTTGCCCTGTTCGTTGTGCGCGGGGGCGCAGGTGTGAACGCTTGCGGCGGTGGCCGACTCGCCGGGTGCAGCGGCCGGTCGGTCGATGCATACTGGCGGCCGTGCAGTTCGGGATCCTGGGGCAGGTGGAGGTGCGGGGAACCGATGGGACTCCGGTCGCGGTGGGCGGGCCGCAAGTGCGGTCGCTGCTGGCGGTTCTGGTGTCGGAGGCCGGGCGGGTGGTGTCTCGGGATCGGTTGATCGACGACCTCTATGGACAGCAGCCGCCGGGCGATGCCGGGCATGCGCTGCAGTCCCAGGTGTCGCGGTTGCGGCGCGCGCTGCGCGCCGCGGGTGCCGATGGTCTCGTGGAGTCCTCGGCGGCGGGCTACCGGCTCGCGGTCGATCCGGAGATGGTGGATATGCATCGGTTCCTTCGGCTCGCCGAGGAGGGGCGAACCGCGTTGCGCGACCGGGATTCCCTTGCCGCTGTCGCGTTGCTCGACCAGGCCGCCGGTGTGTGGCGTGGCGCGGCGCTGGCCGACGTGCGCGACGCGCCGTTCGCCACCGCGGTGGTCGCCCGCCTCACCGAGGCATGGCTGGCGGCCCAGGAGGATCGTGCGGAAGCCGCGCTGGCGCTGGGTGATCACCGGGCGGTAGTCGCTACGCTGCCAGAACTCGTTGCCGCACAGCCGCTTCGGGAGCGTGCCAGGGCGCTGCTGATGCGCGGGCTCTACGCCGGCGGGCGGCAGGCGGAAGCGCTGGAGCTGTTCGAGCACGGGCGGCAACTGCTCGCCGACGAACTGGGCGCCGACCCCTGCGCCGAGCTGACGCAGGCGCACTTGACGATCCTGCGTGCGGACACCGTCGTCGCTACCACGATGCGCCGCCTACCCGCCCAGCTCACCAGTTTCGTCGGCCGAGACGACGAGCTGGCGCAGGTCGCGTCGTTGCTTGCCCGGGCCCGCCTGGTAACGCTCACTGGTCCCGGCGGTACCGGTAAGACCCGGTTGGCGATGGAAGCCGGCGCTCGGGTTCGGGGCGAGGTTTGTTTCGTGGATTTGTCGCCGTTGGTGGACGGCGCACAGGTGGCGCCGGAGATTGCGGTGACGCTCGGTGGCCGCGCGAGCGGCGATCACGAGGATGCCGAAGCTCGGGTGCGTGCCATGCTCGCCGACCGGTCGCAGTTGATCATTCTCGACAACTGTGAGCATCTGGTGCTCGATGCAGCCTGGCTCGTGCACCGGCTGTTGCGTGACTGTCCGGGCTTGCGGGTGCTGGCGACGAGCCGGGAAGCCTTGCGTATCACCGGCGAGACCGTGCTCGCGATCGGGCAGCTGCCGGTCGCGGCTGCCGAGGCGGCACTGGCCGACCAACTCGGCTGCACCGCGGTCCGCCTGTTCGCCGATCGTGCCGCTGCCGCGCGGCCGGGATTCACCGTCGACGCGGGCACGATCGCGGCGGTGCGGCGCATCTGCGAGCGGCTGGACGGGCTGCCGTTGGCACTGGAACTCGCTGCCGCCCGGCTGCGCACTCTCGACGTCGGCGAGATCGACGCGCGGCTCGCCGATCGGTTCCGGCTGTTGGCGCGCGGGGATCGCACCGCCGAACCACGCCACCGAACCCTGCAGGCGGTGGTGGAATGGAGCTGGGACCTGCTCGAACCGTCCGAACGCCTGCTGGCGCGACGCTTCGCCGTCTTCGCGGGCGGGGCCACCGCCGCCATGGTCGCATCCGTTTGCGAGCTCGATGACGCCGACGAACTGTTGGACGGCCTGGCCGACAAATCGCTGGTGGAAGTGCACAACGGCCGTTACCGGATGCTGGAGACCATCCGGGCCTACGGCTTGGCACGGTTGACCGAGGCCGGCGAGCGCGAACGGTTGCAACGTGCCCTCGCCGGTTTCTCGACCGAGCTGGCCGAGCGGGCTGATCCGCTGCTGCGCGGCCGGGAGCAGCTCGGCTGGCTGGCGCGGCTGACGGCCGAGCACGACAACATGCAGGCGGCACTGCGCTGGGCGGTGAGCATGGATCCCGCACTGGCACAGCGGTTCATCGCCGCCCATGCGTGGCAATGGTGGCTGCGCGGTTACTGGGGGGAGGCCGTCGAACTGGCCGCCAAACTGCTGCCCGCACTCGACCCGGCGGCGGACGTCGAGGAATACGCCTTCTGCGTGGCGGTCGCCGCGCGTGCCAGAACCGGGTCGCCGGTGCCGGTCACCCGGGCTGCCGCGGCCCTTTCCACCATAGAAAGACCCTTGCGGCGACCACATCTGGTGTTCCTGCTGGCAACTGTCGGCGGGCTGCTGGACCTGCCGTCGCAGCGGCAACATGTGCTGTTCGGTCCTGATCGCTGGTCGCAGTCCTTCGTGCGGCTCGGTACCGGACTGCGACATCTCATGTCCGGTGCGCCACTGCTCGCCGAGCCCGAATTACGCTGTGCCCTAGAGGATTTCCGCGCTACCGGCGACCGGTGGGCAATCGCGACCACGCTCGACAAACTCGCCGCGGTCGCCGACTGGCGTGGCGAACGCGAGGCCGCCCTGGACCTCATCGACGAGGCCGTTGTCCTGCAGACCGAGCTGGGCGCCGGCGATGACGCCGCTGACCTGCTCAACCGGCGCGGTGACATCCTCGCCCGCGGGTCCGCCGCGTGTCGTGATGATGCGGGTGCCGCTTACCGCCGCGCCGCGGAACTGGCCCGCGCAACAGGCGCAATGGACATGTACGCGAACGCACTACGCGGGCTCGGCGATCTCGCCCGGGTGGCGGGTGACCTGTCCGTCGCCCGGGAGTACTACGACACCGCCATCACTGTGTCCGGCAACGACACGTTCGGCGCGGCCGAGGCCCGGGCCCGCAGCCTCATCGGATCGGGCTGGATCTGGCTCGCGGAGGCGAATATCGAGCGTGCGCGGGCGGCGCACCGCGAGGCGTTCGAACTGGCGCGCGACCGATCGCGGCCGGTGGCCGCGGCAGCGGTGGAGGGCATGGCCGGGATCGCGGTGGCACTCGGTGCGACGGTGCGGGGCGCGCTGTTGCTCGGTGCTGCCGACGCGCTGCGCGGCATGCCCGGGGCGTGTGACGGTGCGGTGGCCGACACCGCCGCAAGATGCCGAGCCGAACTCGGTGAACCGGAGGTCCGTGCGGCCCTCGAGCGTGGCGCCCGATATTCGGCCGAGGAGGTCACCGAGTTGCTCGGTGAGTGGTGGTGAGCCGATGGTGAGGGCACGGTGATCGCGGTGTCCGACGCTGTGTGCATGACAACAAGGCAGCAGTTCACCAGCAAGACCGTCCTCATCTCCGGCGCCAGCGTCGCCGGGCCGGCGCTCGCCTACTGGCTGGCCCGCTACGGGTTCACCGTCACCGTCGTCGAACAGGCGCCGACTCTGCGCGAGGGCGGCTACAAGGTCGACATCCGTGGTGTGGCAATGGAAGTCGTCGACCGGATGGGGCTGATGCCGCAAGTCCGCGCAGCGTCTACGGCGATGCGGGGCGGCGCCTGGGTCGACGATGCGGGCAAGAAGCTGGCAACGCTCGGACCCGAACTCATCGGCCTGCGCTCACCCGGCGACGACGAGATCTTGCGCGGCGATCTCGCCCACATCCTGTTCGACGCCACCAAGGGCGAGGTCGAGTACCTGTTCGGCGACTCGATCACCGGCCTGGTGCAGCAGGCCGATGGTGTAACGGTGCGGTTCCGCAACTCCCCGCCACGTGTATTCGACCTGGTGATCGGGGCCGACGGCATGCACTCGGCGGTGCGCAGGCTGGCATTCGGGCCGACCGAGCAATTCGCCCGGCATACCGGCATGGCCGCCTGTGTGATCTCGGTGCCCAACCACCTGAACCTCGACCACTGGGAACTGGTGCATCCCACACCCGGGCGCGTGGTGCAGGTGTACAGCACCCAGCGGACAACGGCCAAGGCCCAGTTCATCTTCCAGGCGCCGGCACAACTACCGGACAGACGCGACCGCGCCGCCCAGCAACAGCTGGTGACCGACGCGTTCGCCGATGCCGGTTGGGAGACACCGAGTCTGGTGCGCGCAATGCCGGAATCCCCGGACTTCTACTTCGATTCGGTCAGCCAGATCGATCTCGATCGGTGGTCCGACGGCCGCGTCGCGGTCGTCGGTGACGCCGCCTACTGTCCGTCACCGCTGTCCGGGCAGGGCACGAGCATGGCGCTGGTCGGCGCGTATGTCCTTGCGGGCGAACTGAAAGCAGCCGCGGGAGACCACCTCGTCGCGTTCGATCGCTACCAGCGCGCCATGCAGGATTACGTCACCGAGAACCTGACGCTGGGCTGGAACAATGCCACCCAGATGGTGGCGGCCGACCGGCGTGCGATCCGGACCCAGACCACCATGTTGCGCATGCTGCGGCACATGCCGTGGAAGGGCCTGGCCCTGCGGCCGATCATCAAGCCGCTGGAGCGCGCGGCCAACGCCATCCGGCTAGCGGATTACTGACCCCGTCGTCCCCTGCGCTGTTCCCGACTGCGGGACCGTATCTCCAACTGGTGCGTGAGGAGTACCACCGATGAATTTTGTGTGGATCCGTCGTCGATATCTCTGAATACACCGACAGCGGTGGGCCTGTGCTGGGACCGTTCCAGCGCGGGAAGAAACTTATGGAGGCAACGATGAGCGTCGACAACCCTGCGCACGAGCAAACGGTCTGGACAGGTGAGCAAGGCGCAGTGAACAGCCCCAGGGTGTTGGTGGCGGGGGCGAGCATCGCGGGGCCCGCGCTGGCCCACTGGCTGCATCGGCGGGGGGCCGAGGTGACCGTGGTGGAGCGGGCACCCGAGCTGCGTCCCGGTGGGCAGGCGGTGGACGCGCGCGGGGTGACCAAGGAGGTCATCCGGCGAATGGGGCTCGACGCGGCGGTGCGCGCGGCCCGCACCGAGACCGCCGGCGCGTACACCGTGGACGCGGATGGGAAAGTGCTGGAGACCTATCGCGCGGACGACGACGGCGGCGACGGGTTCATCTCAGAGATCGAGATCCTGCGCGGGGACCTGTCCCAGGTGCTCTACGACGACACCCGCGACGGTGTCGAGTACATCTTCGGCGACCGGATCGCCGAACTCACCCAGGACGCGGACGGGGTCGATGTGGCCTTCGAGGGCGGTGACCGGCGGCGTTTCGATCTGGTGGTCGGGGCGGACGGGCTGCACTCGGCGCTGCGCGCGATGGTCTTCGGGCCGCGTGAGCGGTTCGTCCGCCATCTCGGGCACGTGCTGGCCTTCTACAGTGTGCCCAACGAGTTCGGGCTGGACCGCTGGCTGATCGACTACCAGGAGTCCGGGCGCTCCGCCGGGCTGCGGCCGATCCAGGACGCCACCCGGGCGATGGCCATGTTCTCCTTCCCCTCGGCCGACCTCGACGTCGACTACCGCGACGTCGCGGCCCAGAAGCGCCTGCTGCGCGAGCGGATGGCCGGCATGGGCTGGTTGACCCCGGGCATCCTCGCGCACCTGGACGACACCCCGGACTTCTACCTCGACCAGGTCGCCCAGGTGGTGATGGACCGCTGGTCGAGCGGACGGGTGGTGCTGCTCGGGGACGCGGCGTTCAGCTCGTCACCGATGTCTGGGCAGGGCACCGGGCTGGCCATGGTCGGCGCCTACCTGCTGGCCGGAGAGCTGGCCGCCGCCGGGTGGAACCCGGAAGCCGGGTTCGCCGGCTACGAGCGGCGGATGCGCTCGTTCGTCGAGGCCAACCAGGAGATCGGCCGGTTGAACGCGCGCAGCCGCGACGTCCCCGGGCCGGACGCCGAGCCGAACATCGATTTCGACAGCGAATGGTTCACCGAACTGGTCGGGCGTGCGATCAACGGCGTCGAGCTGCCCGACTACGCAGGGGCGCCGGACTCCGGAGCCCTGGCTGGACCGCCGATCACCTCGTCGGCCAAGCCGTAGGTGTCACATATCGTGTCGAGAGGGACGACGCTTCGGTAGGCCACCGCTACGTCTTGTCGCCGCTCGTTGCGTGGTGGAGCCGGCCGTGACCGACCGGCACCACGATGTCAGTGGGCGATGCCGCCGGTGGCCGGGGTACGGCCGTGCTTCATTACCAGCGCGAGCGAGAGGGCGAGCACCGAAGCGGCCGCGCAGACCCAGAAACCCAACTGATAACCGTGATCACCGAACAGGTCCGGCAGCGGGGTGGCCGGTTGGGCTTGCCCGCCGACGCTCACCAGGGCGCTCATGCCGTTGTTGTGCAGGAATGCGGTAACGATGGCCAGGCCGATCGCGACTCCCATGGATTGCATGACACCGAGCATGCCGAGACTGATGCCCTGTTGTTCCTGTGGAACCGCATCGACCAGCAGGATTGGCATGCAGGCGTAATACATCCCGAATCCGATGCTGAAGATCGAGTTCACGATCAGGAAGTTGGTGGTGGTCAGCGGCAGCACCGCGAAGGCGAGCCCTGCACCGGCGAAGATGAACAGGGCGGCAACCAGCGGCAGTCGGGCGCCGACGCGCTTGGCCAGCAGACCTGCCACCGCGCCGAAGATCATGGTGATCACCGAGCCGAGCAGCGCGATCCGGAAGGCGAACTCGAGCAGGGTGTACCCACTGCCGTAGGTGTACCCGGGATCGAGGCTGACCTGCACGGCCTCGGGCGGCAGCACCCGACCCGTCATCTCCTGGATCTTGGCCAACGTGCCCTGCTGGACGCCGGTGACGACGGTCGGCTCGGGTGGGGTCTGGGCCATGTAGGCAATGGCGTAGGAGACGATGCCGATTTGCAGGGACGCGAAGAGCGCACCGGCAAGCACCAACGCGACGCGCGGATGGAACAGCAGTTTCATGTCCATGACCGGTGTCGAGACGCGTTTTTCGACAACGACGAACAGTACGAGCAGCGCGATGCCCGCGATCAGCCAGGCCAGCGTGGTCGGCCTCGCCCAACCCCAGTCATGACCCTTGTCGACGTAGATCAGGGTGAGCGCGGCGCCACCGGACAGCAGCGCGGCGCCGACGACGTCGATCCGCTCGGACACCCGCAGCTCGGATTCGGGCACGATCAGCCACACCATCGGCAGCAGCACCAAGCTGAACGAAGCGAGTACCCAGAAGATCGCACGCCAGCTGTAGTTGTCGACCAGGTAGCCGCCCAGGATCGGGCCCGCGATGGAGGCGACACCGAAACCGGTGGCCGTGAAACCGAGTGCGAGGGGCACCATGTCGCGCGGCATCAGGTCTCGGATGAGGCCGTAGGCGATCACCGCGGTCGCGATGGCGGTGGCCTGCAGGCAGCGACCGAACAGGAAGACGGCCCAGTTCGAGGTGGTCGCGTCGAGCACGCAGCCGATGACGAACAGCACACCGCAGATGAGGAACATCCGCTTCTTGCCCCACACGTCACTCATCTTGCCGATCA
This sequence comes from Nocardia sp. NPDC049737, assembly GCF_040674755.1. Classification (NCBI taxonomy): domain Bacteria; kingdom Bacillati; phylum Actinomycetota; class Actinomycetes; order Mycobacteriales; family Nocardiaceae; genus Nocardia; species Nocardia sp. NPDC049737. The sequence goes on from NZ_JBFANH010000013.1 coordinate 154,947, forward strand.
ATGGAGACGCGGCCGCGCCGACCAACCCGAACACGATGATGGCCCAGTTGATGTTGGCCCCGACGCCGGGGAAGCTCGGCGCGATCTTCTGTAGTGCCGCCGCAACGATCGTGTACTGCATCGGGGCGATTTCGGAGAACAGGACGATCACCGTCAGAACCGTGAAAATCCTTGTGCGCGAGGCACCGTCGAGCCGACCGGTGTCATCGTCGTTGTCGAGTTGAGAGGTACTGGTGGACATGGCCACGCTCCGTTGTTCGGGAACTGCGTTCGAGATGGTCGATCAGAAGGGTCAGTAGATATAGGCGGTGTGGGGGAGATCGGCGACCGAGGTGCCTACCTGGACGGTGAACTCGCCGGGCTCGGTCTCCCAGCCGGCTGGTCCCCAATGCTGGAAGGCGCGCTCGGGCAAGGGGATCGCTACGGTCCGGGATTCGCCTGACGCCAGGGTGACGGCGGTGAAGCCGGCCAGCCAGCGGACCGGTCGATCCACGGCACTGTCCGGGCGTGAGAGGTAGACCTGGACGACCTGTTTGCCTTCGCGATCTCCGGTGTTGGTCACCGTGATCGAGACGGTGCGCCCTTCGACGACCAGATCGTCGGTCGACCAGGTCGTGTAGCCGAGGCCGTGGCCGAAGGGGTAGGCGGGTTCGGTCCCTGCCCGCAGCCACGCGCGGTAACCGATGTGGATGCCTTCGGTGTAGTCGAGGACGCCATCGACGGGTGTGGTGTTCAGGACCGGGACGTCGGCCATGGTCTTCGGCCAGGTGGTCGGCAGCCGGCCGCCGGGTTCGGCCGTGCCGGTGAGCACGTCGGCCAGCGCCGCGCCGAACTCCTGGCCCGGGAACCAGGCCAGCATCACCGCGGCGACCTCGTCGCGCCACGGCATCTCCACCGGCGCACCGGAATTCACCACCACGACGGTGCGCGGGTTCACCGCCGCGACGGCGGCGACCAGGTCGTCCTGACGGCCGGGCAGCCGCACGGAGGTGCGGTCGACGCCCTCGCTCTCGATCTGCTCGGTCGTGCCGACCACGACCACGGCCACCTCGGCCGCGCGCGCCAGTTCGATCGCGGCCGCGAACTCCTCGTCGTCAGCGCGCTGAGGCCGCCGGATACCGAGGGTCGCGCCGAGAATGATGCCGAGGCCGGGCATCGCCTCCTCGATGCTGGTCACGAGCCGTACTTCGACCTCGTCGCCGACGGCGAGGGTTCGGGTCACGTGACGTTGGGGCGGGTTGAGCAGCGCCGCGGCCGGATCGCCGGAATCCAGCGGCACCTTCTCGTCCAGTACGGTCTCGCCGTCGATGTCGAGCCGGATGTGGCCGACGCCGCCGAAACCGATCTGCCAGTCACCGGCCATGTCGGCCCGCAGGCGGGTGCGCATCTCGACCATGTTCGATCGTGCGGCCAGCGGTTCGCCGAGCAGCACGAGGCGGCTGGTGGTGCGGTGCTGGGTGCCGAGCACGGCGTCGTCTTTCAGGTACCGCGCGGATAGGCCCGGTTCGCCGGTCGCGGGATCGGTCATGATCGCCACAGGGGCCGGAATCAGGTCCTCGGATAGGTGGACGCCCGCGGTGTGGGTCAGCGGCAGCCGGCCGGTCAGGCCCTGCACCGGGGTGGTGGTGTGGCCGGGGATCACGGTCGCGCTGCCACCGCCGAGAAAGCGGGGTTCGCCCGCCGACGGGCCCAGCAGGGCGACCGCCGTGTCCGGTGCCAGGGGCAGGAGGCCGTCGTTGCGCACCAGAACCATCGCTTGCGCGGCGACCCGGCGGACCAGATCCTGTGCTTGCTCGTCACTGAAAACCGGTGTGGGCTGCGGGGTTCCGTCCAGGGCACCGACGCGCTGGGCGAAGCGCAGGATGCGGCGCACCTTGTCGTCGATGGCATACTCGGCGATCTCGCCCGCGCGCACGGCGGCGGCCAGCGGTTCACCCCACAGGTGCGGCGGCCCGGGCATGCACAGGTCGGTGCCCTGCGCCGCGCTCTCGGTGGTGCGGACTGCGGTCCAGTCCGAGACCACCACGCCGTCGAATCCCCATGTGCCTTTGAGTGGTTCGTCGAGCAGGGGGTTCTCGGTCATGGTGGTGCCGTTGACGGAGTTGTAGGCGTCCATGATCATCCACGCCCCCGCCTCGACGGTGCGCTCGAACGGGTAGAGGTACAGCTCACGCAGTGCCCGGTCGTCGACGCGGACGTCGACGGTGAAGCGATCGGTCTCGGAATCGTTGGCCACGTAGTGCTTCGGGCACGCACTGACCCCGTGCGCCTGCACGGCCCGCACGTAGGCATGGGCCATCTCGGCGGTGAGTAGCGGGTCTTCGGAGAAGCACTCGAAATGCCTGCCGCCCAGCGGGGAACGGTGCAGGTTCATCGTCGGGCCGAGGACCGCGTAGACGTCTTTGCGGCGGGCCTCGGCGGCGATGAGGGCACCGATCTCGGTGAGCAGCGCCGGATTCCAGGTCGCGGCGATCGCGGTGCCCGAGGGCAGGCTCACCGACGGATCGCGCTCGTCCCAATTCTCGCCACGCACACCGGAGGGTCCGTCCGAGACCGGCATCTCGGCGAGGCCGATCGAGGAGTCACCGGCCATCCGGAACAGGCTCGCGCCGGAGATCAGTCGCAGCTTGCCGTCCAGATCCAGCTTGGCGAGTAGTTTCTCGATGTCGTCTTCCATGAAAAATGCAGCCTTTCGGTCAGCGGGTGATGGTGCTGGCTTGATCGGACCAGTGGGGGTTGTGCAGGAGCTCGCCGGTGTTGGCGAGGAACGCGCCGCGGGCCGCGGAATCGCCGCGCAATCGGTCCATGAACCAGGCGGTCAGGTAGCCGAGGTAGCGGTAGACGCCCTCGGTGCAGCTGAAGTTGGTGCAGTCCGGCTGGCCCTGGACGTCGTTGTGCTGGGCGCCGACCACCGCCGCGCGGGCCTTGGGTAGTCCAGGGGGCAGCGCGTCGTAGTACGCCTGCATCGACTGTGCCCCGATCAACTCCGGCGGGGCCGGCTGAGTCACGGGCGAGATGCCGTCGGCCGAACCGTTCACCAGCAGCACCGAACCCGAGCTCACCGCGGTGGGGTCGATACAGGCGCTCTGGCCCTCGACGGACGGCAGCGACGCGCAGACCGCCGACAACGGCATCTCGAGAGTCACCGCGGTGCTGACGGCGCCGCCACCGCGCGCGAGCGCGTTGATCGCGCCGAGACCACCCTGCGAATGCCCCGTCGCCCCGGCCCGGCCGGTGTCGATCTTGCCCCTGAAGATGCTGTTCGGGTCGCTGTTCTGGCGGGCCAGATACTGCACCGCGTCGAGCATCTGAATGCCGGTGCCGGTGTCGGTCCGGTCGGCGGCGATGACCACGAATCCCCACGACGCGAGGTGCGAGAGCAGATACGCGTATTCGCGAGGGTGGGCCATGGTGCCGTTGCCCCAGGTGATGACCGGATGGACGACGCCGCCCGCCCCGAGATCGGCCGGATACCAGATGTCGTAGCTGTCGCCGGTCGACGTGCAGCAGTCGACACCGGTCCGCTCGGCCACCGCCCAGGGGCCCGGCGCGTAATAGGTGGCTTCGACCTGGCCGGAGGGCTGGAAGGACGGTGTCGCCGCCCCCGGTGTCACCCCGGTCGCCGCGGCGACGAGCAGCGCGAGGAAGGTCAGCGCAACACGGGCGCCGTTGCGCGGGCGCCGATCGGACAAGACGAAGTTGTTGCTCACGATGTCGGACGATAGGGAGACAAATGGCTGCGCAAGGCGGGCAGCGCGGTCTTGCAGACTCTTTGCAGACACCCGCGCAGCAAATACCGGCGACGTATTCTCGAAGCGATGAACGAGTCGGCCCGCACCGCCGCGGACCTCGCATGAGCGCCCGCAGTGAGCGAGCAGTAGGCACAGCCGAGCGCAGTGAGCGAGCAGTAGGTACAGCCGAGTCCTCGCTCGTGGCGGAGCCGAGCGCTAGCGAGGTGGAGTCATGAGCGAGCGCAGCGAGCGAACAGTAGGTACAGCCGAGTCCTCGCTCGTGGCGGAGCCGAGCGCTAGCGAGGTGGAGCCATGAGCGAGGTCGGCTCGGCGCTGCGTGTCGCACGAACGGCTGCGGGGATCAGCCTGCAAGGCATGGCCGCGCGCACGAACTATTCCAAGCCGTACCTGGGCCAGCTCGAGACCGGCGCCCGCGCGGTGCGTGCCGAGCACGTAGCCGCCTACGAGTCGGCGCTGGGTATGCCGCTGGCTCACCTGCGCGTCCGGCTGACCGTCGAATCGGTCAGCGAGCTCGACGATCTGCCCAGCCAACTGTCGTCGCTGCTGTTGCCGCCCGTCGCGCACACGCGCGCTCGGCACCCCAGCTTCGCTGTGACCGAGTTGGCGGCCGCCGAGCAGCTCGCGGCCTGGGCGCGTAGCAGGCAATGGGGCGACGGGCAGACGCCGCGCCGCGCCGTCACGGCATGGCTGGCCGCGAATCTGTCTCGATTGCAGCAGCTTTCGGACTCGAACAGGTATGGACGCGCCCTGCGGGTCGGCGCGGAGCTGGCCGATATCGCCGCCGCCATGAGCTGGGACGTGGAGGACATCACCGCCGCGCGCCGGTACTCGGTCGTCGCCGCGCGGCTGGCCCACGCCGCGGGGGACTCGCTGCTGACCGCGGCGATCCTCACCGAGTCGACCTGGCAGCTCCTCGACAGCGGCAGGCCGGTGGAGGGACTGGAGATAGCTCAGCTCGCCCAGTATCTGGCGCGTCGCACGGCGACGCCGCTGCTGCGGGTCGCCCTCGCCGAGTTGGAGGCGTACGCGCACGGCATTCTCGGCGAGCAGGCCGCGTTCCAGCGCGCGATCGTCGTAGCCGCGGAATGCCGTTGCGAAGCCGCCGAGACCGCGGCCGGTGATCGCGCCGCCGACCGCAGCCTCACCGCGGCCACGATCGGGATGCTCCTCGGACCACGCCGGGACTGGCCGGGGCCGGGGCAGCAGTGGCGGCTACTCGGCAAAAGTTACCGTCAGCTCATCGCCACCCGACCCGACCTGGCACGGATCGCCTTCGGCGATGTTCACCCTCCGGTGGCACAGGGATTCGTGACACCGGCGATGGCCGCGATCTCCTCCGCCCGCCTGCAGTTGATGCTCGGCGAGCCCGAACACGCGGCCGAGCAGGTCGGTCCGGTGTTGTCGCTGGACGGCCGCCCCACCGGCCGCACGGTCGCCCGGCTGTCGGACTTCTGGCACGAGTCGGTCGAATTCGCCACGGTCCCGGCAGTCGGCGAGGTGCGCACCACTATCCGCGAGCTGGTCGCGCCCGCCTGAGTTCACGTACTCAGCCGGCCGCTGTCGCGCCGTGCTGGGTGATCAGCAGGCCGATGATCCCGGACTCCTGGCTCTGCGTGCTGATCATGTCGCGGGCCGCCTGTTCGACCGGGCCGCCGGTCGCCAACTGGTCGAACGTCTGGGCCATGGCGACTCCGCCCTGGTGGTGGCGATACATCAGGCGTAGAAACAGCGTTTCGGCCTCGGCGCCGTGTGCCCGAGTGAGGGCGTCGAGGTCGGCGCGGGTAGCCATGCCGGGCATGGTCGCCGGCGCGGCGCTGTGGTGACCGGAGGGCATCCACGACATCGGGTGCGGGTTGGTCGGGGTCGCCCCGGCCAACCGGAGCCAGCCGAGCATCATGCCGATCTCCAGGCGCTGGGCATCGGCGATCTGGTCGGCCAGCCGCCGTACGGTGGGGTCGATATCGGGGGCGAGGCGCTCGACCAGGATCAGCGCCTGCTGATGGTGGCCGGTCATGTCTTGTACGAAGCCGATCTCGGTGGACGTCAATATTGGTGCGGCAGTGGCGGTCTCGGGGACCACAAGCAGGCGTACGGCCGCGCCGAGCACCAGCAGGAGCAGGATCGACGCGGCGCCCGCAGCGCCGAGCAGCACTCCTCGGCTCATGCCCGCGCCTCGCTGACGCTCGGCTCCGCCATGCGCACGGCGCGCCGGCACATGATTCGCGCCCACCCGTCGCCCGGCCAGCGCCCCTCATCGAATCGCTCCGCGATGCTGTACTCAACTAGTTCGCTCATGAGCCAACCGTCGAGTGCTGGTCGGCGGGTGGGGTGTACACCTCGGGGGACAACTCCAAGGTGAGCAGCCCGTTGTCGGCACAGGCGGCCCAGAGCTGATTGCCGCGCCACTCGGGAGCGGAGAAGCACCAGTCGGTGGAGAGGTCGCCGAAGGTCACGTCGCCGGTGCGCGAGCTCTGTGCCTGCTCGGGATCGAAGGCGCCCGACTCGACGGCCTGCATCACCGAGGGCGCGCTGAGCAGCGGAACTCCGATGATCGAGGCGAGCGCGTGCGGGGAGTTCCACAGCTCGCTGTTCTGACCGGTACGCGCGGGCGGGTTGTAGTAGGCGATCTCGCGCACATGGAACGGGTCGCGCACGTCGAACACCCGGATGCCGGAGGAGATCCAGCCACATGCGAGCGCGGTGGGGTTCACCGGGCGGTCGGCGGAGCAGTAGTGGGCGTCGTAGGCGAACAGTGAGCCGCCCATGCTGGATGCCATCGCACTGTCGCGGTGCTGTGGCAGGTTGATCTCCAGCTTGATCGTGTTCACCACGCGCGGATGTGTGTCGTCGGAGATATCGATGAGTTTGACGCCGCCGGATCCGGCCTCGTCGGCGCTGAACAGGTAGGACACCCCGTGATAGGTGACGGGGACGTTCTGCTGGGTCGCCCAGCCGTCGGTCCAGGTCAGCTGGGCAAGGATCGGCACTTGCGGATCGGGATCGCGCCGCTGCACCGCGGAGGTGTCCAAAATGGTCAGCCCGCCCATGTTGTTGGCGAGATACAGGCGGTTGCCGTCGGCGCGCAGGCCCATACCGTGCATGGACTGGCCCGGCATGCCCTGCCAGATCACGCGGGGGTCGGACGGATCGGTCAGGTCGATAGCGCTGACGATCCCAGGGATGACGCCCGAGGCCCAATAGGTGCGGCCATCGGGAGAGAATCCGCCTTCGTGTGCCGTGATCGGGACCGGCAGGGTCAGATCGGTGCCGGGGCCCGGGTTCAGCAGGCGCGGGTGTGCGCAGTCGGAGATGTCGTAGACCGAGATCAGCCCGGCCCCGGTGAATGCGGGAACTCCCGTGCCCACCAGCAACTTTCGCGCGGTGTTGACCTTGAGGCTTTCCCAGGTTCCCGCCAGCATGGCCGGTTCGGTGAGCGTGGCGGTGAGCACCGGGTTCGCTGGATCGGCGACGTCGACCACCTGCACGCCCTGCGCCGGACCGAGCAGATTGCCGGGGAAGAAGCTGCCCAGATAGACGCAGTGCTCGAACTGAGTCGAGGTGATCCCGGCGCCGCGGCCCGCATAGCCGCCGATGCGGCTGATGTTGCACCGGTAACCATGTGTGCTGCTGCGGCTGTCGCGTTCGCCGGCGGGTACGTCGCCTTGCAGACCGGGTTCGGGTAGCGCGTCGCCCGCGCAGGTGGCGCGGGCGACGGCGGTCTCGGCGATGTCGCGGTTTTCCAGCACGACCCCCACGGAGTCGGGCTGTGCGATGCCGCTGGCGGCGGGCACCAGCAGCACGGCCGCCGCCACGGCGAGCAGGCGGCGATAGCAAGTTCTCATGTCGTACTTTCGTGGTGGACGGCCAGGGTGACCAGTGCCGCGGCGGTCTGGCGGCAGAATTGTTCGCCGTCCTCGTCGCCGCGGGTGAGGGCGCGCAGCAGCGTTGCGCCGCGCAGGAATTCGAAGATCAGGTCGGGATCGCAGCCGGGGGAGACCTGACCGGAGTCGATCGCCGCGTCGATGGTGGCGCGCAGCGCGACCCGGGCGAGGCCCTCGCCGCGTTCGCGCAGCCTGCGGTAACTCTGCTCGTCGTCGTGGTAGGCCGAGAGCAGGCCGGGGATGCCCGACCGGGCCGCGGGATGGGTGGCGGCGGCGAAGAACAGGCGGGTCCACGCGAGCAGATCCGCGCCGATATCGCCCGTCGGCTGCGGGACGATGCCGGTGTCGAGGGCGAAGATCGCGTCCTCGACGAGGTGGATCTTGTTCGGCCACCGACGGTAGATCGAGGTGGCGACGACACCGGCCCGCCGCGCGACCCCCTGGATGGTGGTGGCCTGAAAACCTTGCTCCACCAGCAGTTCCTGGGTGGCGCGTAGCACCTGATCATCCAGTTGCGGGTCCCGAGGGCGGCCCGGTCCCGGTCGGGCCTCGTGGCGTTCACTCACCGATAACTCCTCCTTCGACGTCGGCCGAGCGTAGCCGAGATCGGGATGTTTTCAAAAACGCTTCATAGTGTATTCAAATTAGCTAACTTGAAACGTGTTCTACCCCCCACTCTCGAAGGAAACGCCCATGCTGACTCCCCAGGACGAACTGCTCTGCCATCAATTGCCGACGACGTTCGACCATGTCGTCCAGAGCGATTTGCGCTGGACAGAGCGGATCGTGCTCTACGGCTTCGAAACCACCGGCCGGGTGAGCGTGATGACCGGCATGGCCCGCTACCCCAACCGCAATGTCATGGACGCCTACGCGATGGTCACTGTCGACGGCAAGGCGCACGTGGCTCGCCTGTCGCGGGAGATCGGCGGCAACTACGACGACCTGGGCGCCTGGCAGGTCGGCGCCTACCGCTACGAGATCACCGAGCCGCTGCGCGGGGTACGGGCCACCCTGGGTGACAACGACCACGGTGTCCGTCTCGAACTGAACTTCACCGGACAGTTCCCCGCCTACGAGCAGGAACCCGCCTTCTTCCGCACCCACGGCCGGGTCCGCGAGGATGCGCGGCGCTACTACCAGAACGGCGAGATCTCCGGCTGGCTCGAGGTCGACGGCGAACGCATCGACATCGATCCGAGCACCTGGTGGTTCGGTCGCGACCACTCGTGGGGTACCAGGCACGGCGGCGGTGGTGGCAGCCTCTCCGAGGGCGGCGGCCTGCAGCCCTCGGAGATCCCCGAGGGCGTCCTGTACTTCATGGGCATCTTCCAGTTCGACGACGAGCTGGTGCATTTCGCGCAGCGCGAGACCGCCGACGGGCAGCGCTGGCATTTCGAGGGCTCCATCCAGCAGCCCATCGAGGCGGCGGCGCCGACCGTGCCGATCGTCAGTGTCACCCACGACCTCGAGTTCCGTGACGACTTCCGGATCGTGTCCGCGGGCGCCTTCACCGCGAACGCCGCCGACGGCACCACCCGTTCGTTCACCGTCACCCCGATCTCGGACTTCTGGCCCGGGCTGGCAGGCTACGACATGTATCGCGGCTACGCCTCCGGAGTCTGGAAAGGCCCGTTCTACAGTGACGGATTCACCGTCGATCTGAACGACACCGACGAACTGCGGCAGGTCAGCATGCTCACCGAGACCTTCTGCAAGGTCGAGAGCAATGACGGCAAGGCCGGCTACGGCCTGGTGGAGATGGTGTTCATGGGCCGCAACGCCCGCTACGGGTACGAGGGGTACTGATGACCGCACGTCCCACGGCAGACGACCTGCCGTTCGCTGTGGCACCGGTGCTGCGCACCCAGTTTCCCGGCGCCGATTCGGCCGAGGTGCGGAATTGGACGGCCAGTCCGCGCGGCTTGGCCACCGAAACCTTCCTGTTCGATCTCGCCGCCGACGACGCCACGGTATCGCTGGTCCTGCGCAGGCCCCCGGAGGTGGCGCTGTTTCCCGACTACGACCTGCTGCGGCAGGTGCTGGTCATGCGACGGCTCGCCGATACCCCCATCGCCGTTCCCGCCGTCCGCTGGCTCGACCGTGAGGAAACCGCGCTCGGCAGTCCGTATTTCGTGATGGACCGCATCGAGGGCAGCGCGCCCGGCGATCTGCCGTCCTATCACTGCGCCGGGCTGTACTTCGACGCCGAGCCGGAAGAGCGGGCCCGGATGTGGTGGGGGTGTGTCGACACTATCGCCGAGATCCATCAACTCGACTGGCGTGCGCTGAATCTGGACTTCCTGGCGTTCCCCCAGTTCGGCGCAGCCCCGCTCGAACAGCTCATCGGCTACATCGAGTCCGCGCTGGCGTGGGCGTCGGACACCCAGCCGCCCGCCCTGCGCCGCGCGACCGAATGGTTGCGGGCCAACCTCTACGAGCCCGAGCACGTCACCCTCTGCTGGGGCGACGCCCGAATGTCGAACATCCTCTACGACAGCGAATTCCGGGTCACCGGTGTCCTCGACTGGGAGATCGCCTACATCGGCGACCACGAGGCCGACCTCGCCTGGATGCTGTTCCTGGATTGGGCGTGCTCGGAATACCAGGACACCGAACGACTTCCGGGAACACCCACCCGGGAGGAAACGATCGCTCGCTACGAGCAACGTAGCGGGATGACGGTGCGCAACCTGCGCTACAACGAGATACTGGCGGCCGTCCTGCTCAGTATCCCGCTGCTGCGGATGGCGCACCGGCTACAGCTACCGCCGGAGATCGATGTGACCGCGTTCTGCGCCGCACGGATCGAGCAGCTGCTCCGCGACCCGTAGGCCGTGGATCGTGGATCAGAACAGCACGCCCGCGTGCCGCTCACGGTCGAACGCGGGGAGCGGGCCGCCGGAGCGGAGGGTATTGGCCAGGGCCGGGTCGGCCAGATGGAGGCGACCGATCGCGACCAGATCGAACTCCTCGTCCGACAACCGCCGGTACACCTCGTCGAGCGATGCGGGTTCAGGAATGCCGTTCTCGCGCAACGACTTACTCAGACCGATGCTGCCGACGGCCATGCTTGGCGCCCCGGTCAGCTTCTTGGCCCAACCGGCCAGGGTCAGGTCGCTGCCGTCGAAGGCGGGCTGGTCGAAACGGTGGGTGCTGGCGTCGAGAACGTCGACGCCCGCCTCGACCAGGGCGGTGAGGATCACGGCCAGCTCGTCCGGGGTGCGGGCGATGCGGGCGGTGTAGTCCTGCTGCTTGTGCTGGGAGAACCGGTAGAAGATCGGGAGGTCGGGGCCGATCGCGCGGCGGACCGCGCGCACCACTTCGACCGGAAAGTTCGTTCGTCGGCGCAGGTCGCCGCCCCAGTGGTCGGTGCGCTGGTTGGTGGCGTCCCAGAGGAACGCGTCGAGGAGGTAGCCGTGGCCCGCGTGCAGGGCGATGCCGTCGAAGCCGACGTCGACGGCATTGCGCGCCGAGCGTACGTAGGCGGCGATGACGTCCTCGATGTCGCGCTCGGTCATCGCGGCGGTCGGGGTAGTAGCCCAGGTCAGGTACCGCTGCGGGTATCCGGTGCGGCCGACCTGGCCCCACAGCCCGGACGGGCGCAGCGGGGTCGGTGTCGGGTCCACCGCACTCATCGCACCCCACAGCGGGCCGACGTGCCAGAGCTGTGGCACGATCCGGCCGCCCGCCTCGTGCACACTGTCGACCACGTGGCGCCATCCGGCCAGCGCCGATTCACCGTGCAGCCGAGGCACTTTCACACAGTCGACCGCCGTCGGGTGATCGATCCCGATGCCCTCGGTGATGACCAGCCCGGTGCCGCCGTCGGCTCGCCTGCGGTAGTAGGCGGCGACGTCGGCGCCGGGTACTCCGGCCGGCGAGTGCCGCCGGGTCATGGGGGACATGACGATGCGGTTGGGCAGCGTCAGCGATCTGACGCGCAGCGGCGAGAACAGGGGGTCCACGGCGACACCCTGCCAGTGTCGGGGCTTTCGGGCAATCGGCCGGGCCCACCCGAACAGCGATAATAACGTTACAGGTTACTATGTAATTATGGCCTCAGAGACCTCAGAGACCTCGCCGCGCCCCGGTCGGCCGCGTGATGCCGACAAAGACCTCGCCGTGCTCATCGCGGCACGGCAGTTGCTGGCCGAAGTGGGGTACCCGCAGACCACGATCGTGGCGATCGCCAAGCGTGCCGGCGTGAACTCGCCTGCGATCTATCGGCGCTGGCCGACTCGGCAGGCGCTGCTGGAGGAGGCCATTCACGGTCCGGGCGGGCACGCGCCGCCCGAGCCGACCGGGAACCTGCGGGCCGACCTGGCGACCTGGGTGCGGATCTTCCTCGCTCGCGCGGACAGTCCCGCCGCGCGAGCCGGAGTGCCGGGCCTGCTGGCCGATTCGCAGACGGAGGAGGCGCGGCGGCGGCTGCTGGCGATCGGGGCCCCGGTGCGCAAGGCGTTCGCCGAGCTGCTCGGCGGCGCGGTCGACGACGGCCGGATCGCGCCCGGCGCCGATGCCGAACTCGTCTTCGAGATACTCGCGGGGACAACGACATTCCACGCGCTCTCGCGTGGCAGCGAGGAGGCCGAGCTGTTCGTGTCGAGGATGGCCGACGCGCTGTACGCGCTGGTGGCCGCGGGTAGGACGGCGGAACAATGAAGATCGATCTCCAGCTGAACGGTCGTCCCGACGAAGCCGTCTCGCGGGCAAACGAATTGATCGCGTGCGGCGCCGACGGCCTGTTCACCTTCGAAGGGCCCCACGATGTCTTCCTGCCGCTGACCCTGGCGGCGACCGGTGCCGAACCCGTCGACCTGATGACCAACGTCGCCATCGCTCTCCCGCGCAGCCCCGTGCACTTGGCGCATGCGGCCTACGATCTGCATCTGCTCAGTCGCGGCCGGTTCCGGCTGGGCCTGGGTTCGCAGACCCGCGCGCACATCGACAAGCGGTACGGCGGCCAGTGGTCGCAGCCGGCGGCACGGATGCGGGAAGCGGTGCTGGCGGTCAAGGCCATCCTCGGCTGCTGGCAGCACGGCACGCCGTTGCGCTTCGAGGGCGAATTCACCCGGCATACCTTGATGCCGCCCACCTTCGACCCAGGCCCCAATCCGTATGGCGTGCCGGAGATCTGCCTCGGCGCGCTCGGCCCGATCATGACCAGAACCGCGGCCGAGGTGGCCGACGGGCTGCTGGTCATGCCGTTCAACAGTGTCCGGCATTTCGCCGAGCGCACCCAGCCTGCCATCGCCGAGGGCCTGGCGCGCGCCGGTCGCGATGCTGCGGAGCTGGCGATCTATCCGCAGGTGATCGTCGCGATGGGCCGGACCGCCGGCGAACTCGAGGCCGCCGCCGCCGGCGTCCGCCGGCTGCTCGCCTTCTACGGATCGACACCCGCCTACCGTCCGGTCCTCGATGTCGAGGGCTGGGGTGAGCTCCAGCCCGAACTGAACACGCTGTCCAAGCGCGGCCAGGTCACCGCGATGACCGAACTGATCGATCACCGGATGCTGGAGACACTCGCCGTCTACGGCACGCCCGAAGAATGCGCCGCCGGGATCATGGCGCGCTTCGGTGCCGTCGCCGACCGGATCTGTTGCTATTTCCCGGGTTACGCCGTCGCCGACGCACACATCAGGGACCTGGTCGCGCAATTGCAGGCCGCATGAGCGAGCGCAGCGAGCGAACATCAACACAGCCGACAAGGTCGGTCATGCCGGAGCCGAGCGTCAGCGAGGCGCAGGCATGAGCGACGTGCGAATCGACATCGCCGACGGCGTCGCGGTGGTGACATTGGACCGGCCCGAGCGCCGCAATGCCTTCACCGCCGCGATGGGGCGCGCGCTCGGCCGGGCGTACCGCGATCTGAATGCCGACGACGATGTCCGGGTCATCGTGCTGACCGGCGCCGCCCCGGCCTTCTGCGCCGGAGCGGATCTGGGCGGCGGTGCGACGACGTTCGAAAAGCCCGACAGCGCGGCATTTTCCGCGTCACCGGTCGACCCGCCCGCCTTCGCCCTCCGAAAACCGGTGATCGCCGCGGTGAACGGGCACGCGATCGGCATCGGGCTGACCCTGGCGATGCAGGCCGACATCCGCCTGGTCGCCGACGCCGCCCGCTACGCCATTCCCCAGGTGCGCCTCGGCGTCGTGCCCGACGCGATGGCGCACTGGACCGTGGCCAAGGTCGCGGGATTGTCGGTCGCGGCCGACATCCTGTTGTCGGGACGGACTTTCGACGGCCCGGAAGCAGTGCGACTCGGCCTCGCCACCCGCTGCCTACCCGCCGCCGACGTGCTGCCCGCCGCTCTCGCGATGGCCGCCGACATGGCCGCAAATGTCGCACCGATGTCCGCGGCTTTGAGCAAACGACTGCTGTGGGACACCGCGATCCACGGCTACGACCCCACCCGCGTCGCCGAGCTCGAAACCGAACTGCACCTGCGGGTCATGGGCACCCCCGACGCCGCGGAAGGAATGCGCGCCCGGCTCGGCCGCCGCAAACCGGCGTGGTCTGCCCGGCTGTCGAGCGAGTGGGAGGACTTACCACAGTTCTGACCGTCCGAAGGTTGTGCCGGCAGGGCACACAAAACATGGGCAACCGGAGAACGCCTGGTCGTCGTGGAGGTGTATCCGGTCTGAGCGCTGCCGATCGCGCAGTGTCCGTTGGCAACCACGGGGCCGCCGACAAATCCGGGCGGTGGACGAGGTAGTGGCCATTCTGCGGTAGTATGCATTTCGTTGGGTAATAGCCAACAATATGCATAGTTCCGGAGGTGGTGCTGGTGGCCGAGCGTCGCAGTACACCGCTGCCCAGTAAGCTCTGGCGGGCACCGCTTCGAACTGTGCGGCCCCAGGACTTGGCCGACATCTACGCCCAACCGCGGCCCGAGATCGCGCGGCTCGTCGATCGAGGAGTGCTGCACCGCATCGCTCACGGCTACTACATCATCGTCCCACCGGACTACATCGGCCGGCCCTGGCTGCCCGGTCTCGAGGCGGCGGCCGCGGGTATCGCGTCATCGATTTACGGGGCGGATCAGATCGTCGTCATGGGCATCAGCGCGGCCCGCCTGCTGGGAGCCATACCTCGTGCATTGGCGACTGCGGTTGTCGCGGTTCCGAGTCAGCATCGGCCGATCGCACTGACCGACCGTTCGGCACAGGTTCGGTTCGTCCGCCGAGATACCGACGCTCTCGACGCCGAGCGTATCGAAACTTCACTGGGTCCAGCGCTGGTCACAACTCCGGAACAGACGGTGCTCGATCTTGCCCGACGCCCGGAGCTGGGCAATGCCGAGGCCGAGGTTCGTTCGGCGATCGAGACGCTCTACCGCCGGTGTGATTCGGCGAGACTCACACAGCTCGCTACGGATCAGCGTCTGGGTGTGGCGCTTCGACGTGCGGAAAGTTGGGGCGGAGTATGAGCATCGACGAACGTGACAGTGTCGCAATTCAATTCGGAGTTTCTTCGGAGCAGGTCGAGCGCGACTATCTGATCTCCCATCTGCTGGCGGCAGTCAGCCGAGGATTCGGTGACCGGTTGCATTTCATCGGCGGAACTGCTCTTGCCCGTACGCATCTGGTGAGTGGCAGGCTCAGTGAAGACATCGATCTGGTTGCGTTGGACAACCGAACGGTACTGGCAGCCGAACTCGACGCAGCTTTGCCGCGATCCGTCGCGCGGAGCTACGGTCGGCTGGAATGGGCGCCGTCGCTGAGCGATGTCTCGGACGCGGGGCTGGCCAACCTTCGCTCCGCGTCCGGTGTGTCCGTCAAGATCCAGTTGCTGTCGGCACGCGGGCGAACGGTGTGGCCTGCCGAACTCCGCGGTCTAGAGCAGCGTTACAGCGACGTGCCGCCGGCCGAGCTGTTCGTTCCCACTTTGTCGGCCTTTGCTGCAGGGAAGACGGTGACATGGCACGACCGGCGCGCATCACGCGACCTCTGGGACCTTTGGGCACTGAGCCGCATCGGCGCGATCGACAGTGCTGCGGGAGCGTTGTACAGGAGATACGGTCCGACAAACCGGTTCCCCAGTCCGCAATTGTTCGATCATGCACCGGGCGAAGACGACTGGAACACCCAATTGGCCGGGCAGACCCGGCTGGTGATTACGGCTGAGACTGCGCTGGCCACGGTTCGAGACGCCTGGGCGCGAGTTGTGGAATGACCGGTGCGTTCGACCAGCATCGGGAATAAGACTCGTGCGTCGGGGAGAGGGATCCACAGCCTGCAGTCACGGGACAAGGCGGGTTCGAACGCCTGACGGTCTGTCGCTCCGATCGCCATGGCGGCACTGGCCGACGGAGGAGGGCCCTCCCTCATGGATTGACGATGTCGGGAGCACTGTAACCCCCGACTTGGACGGGACCACGAACGATCCGCCGAGACTGTTTGATCCGAGGCGGCAGGGCCTGACAGTGCCCGGTGGCGTGCCGCAATGTGTCTGTGTCTCGTATCAGCTGGTTTGCTGGGAAGGACACGCTCGAACACTCGGTAATGCCGCGACCCGCGCGTTCGGGAACGTCCGCATCTGCCGCTGGGCGCGCGGTTGGCGAATGTCCGCTTCTGCCGAATGCCGTGCGAATGCGCCGCGCCGCCAGGCCGCCAGCAGCGCACCGACAGTGACGCCAGGGTCGGGCATAATCCAGCAAGCCGAAATGTCGAACGTATGTTCGACAATGGAGTAGACTGGTTCAGGTGAACATACATTCGATCGCGGCGGCGCCCGATGCTCCAGCACCGGGATGGTCGGAACTGGCCGATGTCGATTTGCTGCGCACCCTCGTTGAAACCGAACGCCGTCGGAGGCGACTGGATGCTGCCATGCGCGCGGCCGTCGCCGAAGCCGAGCGTCGTAGCCTCGCCGCAGACACAGGCTATCGGGACACCGTGGACCTATTGACTGATCTGCTGCGTATCAGTGCCCACGAAGCGCGCCAGCGAATCGAATACGCGGCTCCGCAGGCCCGCTCGCGTTCCAGAAAGGTATGGAGGGTGCTGGCGGCAGCAAGCTGAGGCCGAGCCCGCTGCCTCGACCTCTGTTCGGAGGGCCGCGAGGACCGACTGCACGTCTACCGTGTAAGCGCCAGCGCGGGCCGCGTCCACTTGTGGCTCGTTTCCGAAAGGCGCTGTATCACCGGAGGCGGGCGGTTCGAAGCGGCCATGCGGCAGGACTGAAAGATCAACGGGCCGAGTTCATCTCGACCGGACGAACGCACTGATCTGCCGAATTCCGGATGTGTTCTGTCATGCTCGCGTGAATGGCCTCACGCGGATGGCCATGTCGGTGAGGATGCTTGATGATCGTCGAAACCATCCCTATGTGGACCGACCAGCAAATGCCGCATGGTTGTAGACATCTGTGCGCGCTCATGTCGGCAACCGCGCTGATCGAACCGGTCGGAGCGGTGCAGGCGACCTGCAAGTGGCTGTATCGATCCGAGGCCGACCGAACGCACCGCGCCATGACGATGACCGTGCAGCGACCCTTGCTCGAAGACTGACTCGGCTACTCTGCGGATCTTTCGGTGCTCGATTGTGTAATGAGCCATCACCCAGGCGTTTCGAGGTCGCCGGCAGTCGTCTCGTCGAGAGAACCACGTCCGGGATCCCGGTCGCCGGCTGGCCTGCGACCTGTGGGCTCGGGCTGAAACCTGGGATCGGTAGGTGGCGCGCGCGGCATCTACTTGCCCCATGACATCTTCTCAATCTCCCATGAACCAACCGCAGTCCGCCGGTTTGGACAAAAAGACCAGCGCGATCCTGTCGTACGCACTGGGGTGGCTCACCGGAATCATCTTTCTGTTCGTGGGAAAGAACGATCCCGATGTGAAATTCCATGCCTCGCAATCGATCGTCTTCTTCGGGGCGGTCTCGGTGGTCAATATTGTTCTGAGCATCGTCGGCTCGCTCCTCGGAGTCCTGGGGATCATCTTCAGCCTCGCCGGACTCGCAGTCGCGGTCTTCGCGGTCGTCGTCTGGATCATGGCCATGGTCCAGGCGAACAACACCGGCGGTGTCCGCGCGCAGCTTCCCATCGTCGGAAAATTCACTGCCCCCTATGCCGATCGGTTGGCCAACTCGGTCAAGTAGCGGCATATTCGAAGTCCCCAGCTGGATTTCGTCATCGAGGATGCTGTCGGCACCCCTGCCTGCGGGCCAGATGCGACAGTACGAAGATCAACGGCCCGAGGCTATCTCGGGCCGTTGGCGTCCGCGTGGAACGTCCGAGAATGCCGAATTGAGTGTGTTCAGCCAGCCGGTGACGACGCGTTTGGATCCGGCGAGTATGGCCGCAAGCTCACGACTGATGTTGGGTATCTACCGCTATATCCACTTACAGTTGCTACCTCGGCCGGACGCCGCTTCCCAGCGCCCCACAACACAAACCACTACTGAGACACGGCCTAGGCACGTCATGGACTACAACGCACGCAAGCAGGAGACCGTACGTGCGATTTATGACCGGCTCTTCCGCGCGGCGGGAATACTATAGGCACCCAGGCAACAACGGCACTCGGCACACCCTCATGCGGCTGCGTGGGCGTTCCAGCGAGTCGCTGTGCAGCCGGGCGGCGATCGCGCGTCTGACTCAATGTTCATCTATAGACCGCGGTCCTACCGGCGTGTTCACCGGTCGGCCGGTTGCACACCCACTGCCTATGCGACCACGTGGTGCTACCCGATGCGAAGACCGGCCGGCGAGTCGTCACTGTCGACGGCGGCAAGCCTTTGGAATAACGGCGTTGTGGTTGAGAGCCGGGAATCGGGATTCGTGGCGTGGCGCGGTCGGGATCAGCGGAGAATTCCGCTGGTGGCCGACCGGTCACGGTGCCGACGGTGTCGCGATCGGATTCGAGTGGATGGGGCAGGCCATGGAGATCAGTGAGTTCTTGACGCGCAAGCTGGAGCGGCGGTTCGAGACGTTCGACTTCGACGGAGACGGCCGGATCGAGCGCAGCGATTTCGACAGTTCGGCGCGCGCGGTAGCCGCGGAGTTCGGCCACGAGCCGGATTCGCCTGCCGCGCAACAGTTGCTGCAACTGAGCCTGCAGTTGTGGGGGCGCCTGGCATCGGCGGGCGATGTAGACATCGACGGATCGGTCGATCTATCCGAGTACAAGCAGGCTTTCGCGGAGGGTCTGCTGGTGACCGAGGAATCATTCGAACAGGGCTATCGGCCGTTCCTCGCAGCGATCATGGCGATCGCCGACTTCGACGGCGACGGCAAACTGAGCGCCGAGGAGCACGTCCGCTGGACGGGGGCGCTCATGCACCTGCCTGCCGACGATGCCCGCGAAATCCACCGCAGGCTCGACACCGACGGCGACGGCTTAGTCACCACTGACGATCTGCTACAAGCCATCCACGACTATTACTTCGACGAGAATCCGGAAGGTGTCGGCAGCTGGCTGCTCGGCAAACTACCCGGCTGACGCCAATTGTCGCCAATCGCGGCCGGCCTCCATATCGTTGACCAGACTCGCACACTGAGGACGTGTCTGGCTCTCGGATCCGTTCTGCGGCAGACACACAGCGACCAGCCTGCACAGTCCTTGCTGGTGACGTTCCTGTCGCAGGACAGGTAGTACCGGCTCGGACTCGACTACCGTGACAACGATTGGCTCTGCCCGCGAACTGTGGTGTCAGTTGTTCGCGAATCCTGGTGGCGTGTCGCCACTTACACCCACTTCGACGATGTTCACGAATGACGACGGCAGGGGTGGGGTCAGACCCAGCCGAGCATCCACTCCTTCTGTCGAACGCGCGGTAAGGCCGATTAGCGGATCATTCGCCTAATCGACCCGAGCGACGGCCGCTAGGTGCGCCGTCTCGTCTTCGACCCGCTGACGGCCACGTAACGCCGCCACACACCGTGGGAATCTTCGTGGCTATCGCCGGGATCGACCTGAGGGTCATGCGTGGTCCTCAGGTTTTGGGGCGGCGTCGATCTCGGCCATGTGCTCCTCCGCCCACGCCCGCAGCGCGGCCAGCGGATTTTCCAGGGAGAGCCCGAGATCGGTAAGGCGATAGTGAACGCGCGGGGGAACGGTGGGTTCGACGCGGCGGGCGACCAACCCGTCGCGGGACAGGCTTTGCAGAGTCACCGACAGCATCTTCTGCGATACGCCGGGCATCCGACGCTGCAGTTCGGCGAAGCGCACCTCGCCGGGCGCGGCCTCGGCGAGCAGTTTCACCACCATGGACACCCATTTGGTGCCGAGCCGATCCAGAAGCCGACGGGTCGGGCAGTCCGGAGCGAACAGATCCCCGCGCTGGCCTGTGCTGGTTCGGGTAGCCACCTGGAGCTCACCACCTGTATCGAAAGTGCCGTCTTGGCAGGCTACCTCAGGTTACCTACGGTCAGCTAGTAACTATCAGTAACCGGCTAGCGGAGGATCGAATGTCTCACGAACTGCCAGATCTCACAGTGCGGATGGTGGCAACCAACGGGATCAAAGCGAACGTGGCGATCGCCGGCACCGGACCGGCAGTCCTGCTGCTGCACGGCTTTCCACACACCTGGCAGCTATGGCGCGAGGTGATGGGCCCACTCGTCCGACGACACCGGGTGATCGCGCCGGACCTGCGCGGCCTCGGCGCCAGCACACGAGCACAGGACGGCTACGACGCGGGCACACTTGCCACCGACGCCGAGGGGCTGCTCGACGCCCTGGGTGAAACCAGCGCCTCCGTCGTCGCGATCGATGCCGGTGCTCCGCCGGCATTCCTACTGGCGATGCGGCGGCCCGAACGAGTCAACCGGCTGGTACTCATGGAATCGCTGCTGGGCACGCTGCCCGGTGCCGAAACCTTTCTAGCCGGTGGGCCGCCCTGGTGGTTCGGTTTTCACGCGGTGCCGGGTCTTGCCGAAAAAGTCCTTGCCGGAAACGAATCCGATTACCTCGACTGGTTTCTGACGACCGGAACCCAGGGTCGCGGCATCCCCGCACAAACCCGCGATGCCTTCGTCGCCGCCTACACCGGCACTGATTCCCTGCGGTGCGCTTTCTCCTATTATCGGGCGATGCCCACCAGCGCTGAGCAGATCCGGCGGGCTGTCGACACCGCCCGGCTCACCGTGCCGACGATGGCCATCGGATCCCACCCGGTCGGAACCACACTCGAAAACCAACTCCGTCCGGTCGCCGACACCTTGACCGGGCACTTGATCGAGGACTGTGGTCACATCATCCCCCTCGACCGCCCGGCGACGCTGGTGCCGCTACTCGTCGACTTTCTCGATTCCTGAAGGGCCAGAACCTGATCCGGCCGTAAGCGAAGTCCCGATATTACGTCCCTACAGCAACGCACGATAGTGCCGCTGAGCGGGTGATCGGTGGCGGTCGAGAGCGCAGGGGGTGTAGAAGCGTGCGCGACTCAATATTGTTGTTTTGCAACAAGTTCAGTGAAGCGGGGCATCGTTGATCGAAAGGGGGCGGGGTGTGACGCGCTCGTGTCGGTCGGCCCGGTTGTCCGGCGCGGACGGTCGCATTTGCTCGGTGTGGGTTCCCATGTTCGATGTGCCCTACAAGAACCGCGTCTGACCTGGCATTTCTCAATGCGGCTATTCCGGTATTGTCCGGAAAATCCTGTTGACCTGCGGAAACGCTGTCGCAGGTTTGTGCCCTCGGCAGGGCACGCAAAACATGGGCAACCGGAAAACGCCTGGTCATCGTGGGTGTTTATCCGATTTGACGTTCGGACGGATATGCCGTGTTGCAACTCCTGGACGCTATCCGGAGTTGCTGAACCCGCAGATCGCTGGAACGGTGATAGCGCTTGAGAAGAATCCTCAGACTTGCTCGCCGAAATTCCCCAGGCGGAGCAGGGTTTGAGGTTATCAGGTTGGGCGGTGTAGCGGGACGATTATGTTGTCTGTAGGGATGCTGGGCCGGGCTGCTTCTAGGGTGGTGAGTAGCGCGACAATGGTGATCGCTTCGCCGCAGTGGGGGCAGTGAACCGCCCTGGGTTTGGTAGCGATGCTGATGTTCCCCGGGTTTCGTGGAGTCGGAATACTGGACTTTAGGCCACGGGTTGGATGGATGACTGCATCATCTCGTACTCGATCGGGGATCGCATTCCGAGGGCCGAATGACGGCGTCGACGGTTGTGGAAGATCTCCAGGTATTCGAAGATCGCGTTGGCCAGCTCGATTCTGGTTCTCCATCGTTGCCGGTTCAGTAGCTCGATTTGCATTCTGCCCCAAAAGGATTCGATGACGGCGTTGTCGTAGCAGTCGCCGATCGAGCCCATCGACGGGACCAGCCCCGACTGGCGGGCCCTGTCGGTGAAGGCCCAGGGCGTGAATTGCACCCCGTGGTCGGAATGAATGATCGTCCCGGCCCGCGGTGAACGGTTGGCGATGGCCATTCCCAGCGCGTTGGTCACCAGCGCGGCGGTCTGGGTCGAGTCGATCGACCAGCCGACGACCCGGCGGGAGAACGTGTCGAGCACGACCGCGCAGTACACCTTGCCTTCCCGGGTGTGATGCTCGGTAATGTCGGTGACCCACAACTGATTTGGCCGCGATCGCGTGAACGACCGGCTGACCAGATCGCCAGGCAACAGTCGCCGCCGCCTCTCGGTCCGCCCGGTCGCCACCAGCACCTCATCGACCGGATCCGGACCCACAACCCTCGTCAGCACACCCAGACCGATCCGATCAGTCAGCCGACCGGCCGCCTCCAACTCCGCCACGAACCGGCGCCATAGTCCGAAACCAACTGCTGCACAGCCGATCTCATATGCGGACCGAATCAGCACCAGTCCACGGCGTTGACCTGAGCAAACCTCCAAAGTTAACGGCATTGCTACCAAACCCAGGGCGGTTCACCGACACCGAATGGGATCGGCTCGAATCGCCTGCAACACACTGGCGATCTTGCTGAGATCAGGTCATTGTGACACCGTCTGTCCCGTCTATATCTGTCTATTGTGAATGGTGGTGAGTCGTGCCAGAGTTCAACGGGCACAACGGCGCCGGGCAGCTCAGTCTGAGCACAGCGGCCGCGCGCAAGCTGTCGTCGACGACCAAGTCCGTACCGCAGATGCAGGGCATCACCCCGCGCTGGCTGCTTGACCAGTTGCCTTGGGTGGAGGCCAGGGGTGGTGCGTACCGGGTCAACCGGCGGCTGAACTACACGCTGGGCGACGGGCGACTGAACTTCCACGCCACCGGCAATGCGGTACAGGTCATTCCGGCCGAGCTGACCGAACTCCCATGGCTGCGGAATTTCGCCGATACCGACGCGTTGCAAGCCCTTGCCGACAGATTCACCCAACATGAATACGAACCGGGGGAAGTGTTGGTAGCGGCAGGCACTCAAGCCGACCAGCTCCATCTGCTCGTACACGGACGGCTCACCAAACTCAGCGAAGGCGAGTTCGGGGAAGAGTCGATCCTGGAAATCATCGCCGACGGTGACTATTTCGGCAACGAAGCATTGATCGGCCCCGAGAGTGCCTGGAATTACTCGATCAAGGCCACCACAGCCTGCACGGTGATGTCACTGCCAAAGTCGGCCTTCCAGGAGCTGCTCGAACAGTCCGAGGCACTGCGCGACCAGCTGGAGCGCTATCAAGCGACCAGAGGAAAATCGCAGAACGCTCATGGCGAGGCCGGTGTGGACGTCATGTCCGGTCATCGCGGTGAGGTTCCCATCGCAGGCACATTCGTCGACTATGAACTCGAGCCACGCGAATACGAGCTGAACATCGCGCAGACCATCCTTCGAGTGCACACCCGGGTCTCCGACCTCTACAACGAACCGATCGACCAGCTCGAGCAGCAACTGCGACTGACCATCGAAGCGGTGCGGGAGCGTCAGGAGTACGAGCTGGTCAACAACAAGGAATTCGGCCTGCTGCACAATGCGGACTTCAGCCAACGGATCTACACCCGTAGCGGCCCGCCCACTCCGCACGACATGGATCAGTTGCTTAACACCGTCTGGAAGAACCCCAGTTTCATTCTCGCCCATCCGGATGCCATTGCCGCCTTCCGCGACGAGTGCACCCGACAGGGTGTTTCCCCGGAAACCATCCACGTCCCCGGCGGTCGACTGTCCGCATGGCGCGGTGTGCCCATCTATCCCTGCTGGAAAATCCCGATCAGCGATCGGCGCACCACGTCGATCATGGTGGTGCGCACCGGCGAAGCGGAACGGGGCGTCATCGGTCTGCGCAAGACCGGCCTGGTCGACGAGTACGAGCCCGGCCTGAGCGTGCGGTTCATGAGCATCGACGAGAAGGCGATCGTCAACTACCTGATCACCTGCTACTACTCGGTGGCCGTGCTGGTGCCGGACGCCCTGGGCGTGCTGGAGAACGTTCAGCTCGGGAGCGCCCATGGCCCCCACCGCTGATGCGGACCCCTTCGCGCGCGCCCGTGAGCTGATCACCCCCGGCCTACAGGCAGCGGTGGACCAGATGAACCCAGCGACGCGCCAGGTCATCGGCTACCACTTCGGCTGGTGGGACGAACAGGGCCGTCCCCAGGCAGAAGGTGCGGGCAAGGCGGTGCGGCCCACTTTGGCGATGCTCGCGGCGCGGGCCGTCGGCGGCACCGCCGAACGCGCGACCAACGCGGCCATCGCGGTCGAGCTGGCGCACAACTCCTCATTGCTGCATGACGACGTCATAGACTCCGACCGCACCCGGCGCCACCGCCCCACCGCGTGGACGGTCTACGGCATACCTGCAGCCATCCTCGCCGGTGACGCCCTGGTAACACTGGCTACTGAGGCTCTCATCGCCGACAGGCCGCCGCTGGCCACCGAGGGGGTGCCTCGACTCAATGCGGCACTGCTGCGGGTGGTTGACGGCCAAGTCGCCGACATGGCGTTCGAAGGCCGGTCTGACGTGCGGCTCGACGAGTGCATCGAGATGGCCGGCAACAAGACCAGCTCATTGTTCGCCGCCGCGTGCGAGCTTGGCGCGATTGCCGCCGGAGCCACGCCACAACGAGTCCGGCAGCTACGCCAGTTCGGCGAGCACCTCGGCCTCGCATTCCAACTCGTCGACGATCTCCTCGGCATCTGGGGCGATCCGGCCACCACCGGCAAGCCCGTACTGTCCGACCTACGTACCCGCAAGAAGTCACTGCCAGTGGTGGCCGCCCTGGTCACTGGCAACAGCGCCGCCAGGCGGTTGGCCCAGCTGTACTATCGCGCCGATCCGCTGGACGATGCCGATCTGCGGACCTGCGCCGAGCTCATCGAGCAGGCTGGGGGACACTCTTGGGCACGTGCGGAAGCGCAGCGCCAACGCGATGCGGCTCTGAAGTGTCTACGGGCGGCGAATCCGGAGTCGAAAGCCGCAGCGGAACTAATGTCCATCGCGCAACGGCTCAGCGCTGTGCCCAACACGACTGGGCCCAACACGACGGCACTGGATATCACCGACATCACTGGGGCGATCCCCGTGCGCCCCAACGGTTTCGGCACCGCCACCGCGCGGCAAGCTGTTGGCAGGCGCGCGACGGTGACTACCTCTGCTCTGTAGTTCGGCGTGGGTTTCGTTGATCGGGCCGATATCCGCTCACGCGCGACCCCCATCGCGCTCGACGATATGGAAGGAATACAGATGGCTCCGAGTGTTGCGGTCATCGGCTCCGGTGTGTCCGGTATGACTGCGGCCTACTTGCTGCGCAACAAGTTCGAGGTCACCGTGTTCGAGGCAGACTCCCGCCTGGGCGGTCACGTCGACACCCGGCATCCCGAACCCGGCTGGCCTGCGGAGATGGCGTTCGCGATTGCCAGCACCATCCACTACCCGAACTTCACCCGGCTAGTGAAGGACCTCGGAGTGGCGACTAAGCCAGTGGACGTGTCCACGGAGGTGTCGTGCTCCGACTGTGGATTCGCCCACCGCAGCGACGATCCCATGGAGCTGGCCAGCCTCCCGTGCCGCCCACCTGGCGTCAGCGAACACGTCTGGCACCGATGCGTCGAGGACTCCAAGCGATTCGTGTCGCACCTGCGAGAGGCCATTCACGCCGAGCCGGACACCACCCTCGAGCAGTTTCTGCTCAAGGAAGAGTTTTCCACTTACTTCGCTGAGCACTTCGTCTACCCCCGGTTGCGGGTATGGCTCCTGACGGACCTCAGGTACACCCCCATCGGGTATCTGACCAACGTGCTGGACCGCTACGGGCTCCTCGGCGGTGCCGAGGCATTCCGATCCTGGTACGTGCTGTCCGAAGGTAGTGCGGCCTACATCAAGCGCATCGCCGCTACCGTGACCTCGATCAAAACCTCGACACCGGTACGCGCGGTCAGCCGTACCGGCGACGGAGTCGCCATCCGGGACGCCGCCGGGAACATCCACCACTTCGACAAGGCCGTGCTGGCCTTGCACGCCCCGCAGGCGCTCGCCTTGCTCACCGAACCCACCGCCGAGCAACGGTCCGTACTCAACGCGTTCGACTACACGCCGCTCGAGGCGGTGCTGCACACGGACGAGAGCATGCTGCCCACCGGATCAGGCAGCGCCGGTGTCGCGATCCAACTGTCCTGTACTAACCCACATCTGCCGCCGCTCACTGCCCACGCAAACATGAATCGAATGCGCGGTGAGACATCGTCCACGACGTACTGGGTGACCTACGACCCCTTCACTCCGGTGAATCCGGCCAGTGTGCTGGCCCGTGAGGTCTTCCGCCACCCGACCATGACCCTGCGGTCCGCCGCGGCCCAACGCCGCCTGCCCGCGCTGTCCGATCACGTCCTCGCCTTCGCGGGCTCTTACCATGGCGACGGCTTCCACGAATCCGGCTGCGCCTCGGGGGTCGCGGCGGCGGAGGCACTCACCGGCAAGGATGCCGAGACCCTGTTCACGGAAGCAGCGTTCAAGGAAGCAGCATCCCCGAGCGTGCACACCGCGAATCGAACCCCGGACCGGTCCCGGCCCAAGCCACGGGGCCGCGCGGTACGCCTCCCGTCGACAGGCCGCCCTCCGATCAGGCACCTTCGACCGCCCGGCCTTGACGTCCTTCACTTCTCCGGGCGCCGCGCCCTTGCCGCCGTCCCCGACGCCGGCCACCGCGCGATGGTCGCCAGCGTCCTGGCCTCCGGCCTGGTCGACGAAATGATCGCCCGCACTGCGGACTTCGACCCGCCCATCAACCTCGCGCAGGTCCGCGCCAACGTCAACACGCTCACCACCGAGTTCGAGGCCTTTGGCGTCACCGTTCCCGCTGCCACCACCAGGGACCTCACGCAGATGCGCGCCCTGCTGGTGCCCGTCGCCGACGACGCGCTCGCCCTTGCCCTCGACCGCCTCTGGGTATTCACCCTCAACGTCGACGATGTGTGCTGCCACGATCCCGTGGAAGCCGAAGCCATCATGCGGGACGGCATGCTGGCTGGGCAGTCCGCATCATCGTCGTACACCGGATACATCCAGCACATGTTCACCGAAGTCGCGCGGTTCTGTGATCCGACATTCCTAGCCGTCTACAAGACCTTCTTCTACAACGCGATTACCGGCGTCCTCATGGAGGCAGAGTTCACGCCGGAAGCGTCCGACGAGATCGACAGTGACTTCGTCCGCACTTTCAACGGCTACGGCCAGTTCTGGTTCACCTCACTTCAGTTCATCGACCCCTGCTTGAGCGCCCACCGCAATCGGGCATTCTGGTCGGCGGCGCTGAGCTCCGGTGAGGCGTTTCTCAGCGACATGAATGACGTCCTGTCCTTCTACAAGGAGGCGGTGCATGGTGAGGACTTCCTCGTCAGCAGGATCTATCGCCGCTCGGTACAGGAGAACATTCCTTACCTCGCCGCCTACCGCAGGAGCCTCGACGGCGGCCGGGCCGCCTACCGCCGAATCCTGGATCTCGCCACTGACGAGCAACGCCCGCACCTAGACCGCTTCTTGACCGGCTACGTGTACTGGCACTTCCACTGCCGTCGCTGCCGCTGGCAGGACATCTACCCTGGCCTGCCCCCGATCGACATCTAATATGTCGGCGGTGTGGAAGGAGAACGCATTGCCACCGCCCAGGCGAAGGCGCTTGCCGCACTGTTGAAATGGCAAGCGGACCATTGCGACGTCGACCGGTGCTGAATTTAGCGCGCTGACGACTTGGTTCCTGGTCTCGTGCTGCTAGAGGTTTGTACCAGGGTAGCCGTTTGACCTGTGCGTCTTCAGTGTGCGCGAAATCGCGTATGAACGACGAATAGTGCCTTTGAGGGATCGTACCTGCGACGCCAAAAGTCGCCTTAGCCTGCGGAAACACTGCCGCAGGTAAGTGCTCTCGGCAGGACACGCAAAACATGGGCAACTGAAAAACGCCTGGTCATCGTGGGTACCTACCCGGTCTGACGATTGCGGTGCGCCCGCACGGATCGGTTCCCCGTTCCCAACTTCGTCGTGCCCAGGGCAGGGCGTGTCGAACGTTCGCGGGAGAGTTGACCGGCGGGGCGGTCGGCGGCGGGGTTCTGGGCACGTGGCTGTCACGTTCGTATCAAAAACTCCATTTGCTTGTGATCTTTTTGCAGAGCTATAACAATTGTCTCTCCAATCGGGGGCACATACGTCAATGTTCCGTCTCGTTCGTTGGCATCACGGAGTCCGGCCCGACTTGTGCAGAAATGTTGCAGGAAGCGGGAATCCGTGAGAGTTGCGAAGTTTGTCTTCACGTCGGGGAAACGTCGTGGGCGACGGATCGATGTGGAAGACTCGATCGTGGCGGGCGGCTCCACACAGGCGGAGACCCTCGTGGGTGACGAGAGGCCTTGTTCTCGTTGCCGGCTATCAGGATCTGGTACTTCGAAATCCCTTTGCTGGTCTGGTTCATGAACCGGACGGGCGAGGAGTGAGTCACACGTCAGAAGTGACCGACTACGAAGGAGATAGCCATGGCGAGTACGCAACAGGCAACGCCGGCCAGGCGGCCACGAAAGGGCAAGAAGAGCGGGCCGGTGACCGAGTATTGCGCCTTGTGGCATATAAAGCCCGGACATGCCGAGCAGGTGATCAATGAGATTGCGGCGGGCCTTTCGAGCCGGGGGGATGTACGGGACATGTATAAGAAGATCGGCGTTCACGACGCCAGGTATGTGGTTCTCGACAACGGTACGCGGCTTCTCATCACGATTAGCTTCGACTTGGATTTCGACCCCTACTTCGATGACGCCATCGCATCCCTGGTTGGCGGCGACAAGAGCCAGATCAAGTTCGGCTGGATGAATCACCTTGTGGAGGCACCCGAAGGCGGCTACGACTCCATGTCGTGGGAGGAGTTCAAGAATTGGCTGGTCGAGACTCAGACGGAAGCCGATATCTTCGCCAATACCAACGACGCGACCGTGCAAGAGATCGACAAGGCGCTGCGTGTGCAGCAGGCGTTCCAACAGGTGCTCGACCACCCCGATGCCGCGCAGGCGCTCCAGCACCCGGCGTTGAAGCCGCTGCTGGAGGAAGCGGCGGGCTGAACCCGCACGGCGCAACGGTTGGCGGAGGCCACCGGTTATGGAGACGAACGTATCCATGGCAACAGTAGAAGAAGAGCCTGTCGTGCTCGAATTGGATGATATCCAGAACGGGGCCATACATCCGCGGCCCTCGCCGTATGTCGGCGCCTATATTGTGCTGCGCATCGACGACCGGCGCGCCGGTCGCGAGCTGTTACGCAGGCTGATTCCGGCGATCGCCGACGCCACCAGTCCGATGGATCCAAGCCACCAGGCTTGGGTCAGTGCCGGACTCACCTTCCGGGGCCTCGAGGCGCTGGGTGTTGCGCAGGACTCGCTCGACAGCTTCCCCCTGGCGTTCCAGCAGGGCATGGCCGCGCGCGCGGCAGAGCTGGGGGATGTCGGTGACAGCGCCCCCGAAAACTGGGAGAAGCCGTTTGGGACCCCGGATGTCCATGTCGGGCTCAGCGCGCTCTCGCCCGACGCGGCGCGGCTCGAGCCCGTACTCGCCCGTGCCCGGACGGCGTTTGAGGGACTCTCCGGGGTCACCGCTCTATGGAGCCTGGATTGTCACGTGCTGCCCACGGAGAAAGAAGCCTTCGGGTTCCGGGATGGCATCAGTCATCCAGCAATTGAAGGCAGCGGTATTCCGGGATCGAACCCCCGAGAGAAGCCCCTTAAGGCGGGCGAGTTTTTGCTGGGCTATGAGAATGAGCGGCATGAGCTGTCTCCGATGCCGCGGCCCGAGGTCCTGGGTAAGAACGGCACCTACGTCGCTTTTCGCAAGCTGCACCAACGCGTTGCGGCGTTTCGCCAGTATCTGAAGGCGAACTCCTCGAGCCCGGAAGAGGAAGACTTTCTCGCGGCGAAGATGATGGGGCGCTGGCAGAGCGGCGCGCCATTGGCGCTATGTCCCATGCACGATGACCCTCAGTTAGGTGCCGACCCGAAACGCAACAACGATTTTCTTTTCAAGGAAGACGATCCGCAGGGCTTGAAAACCCCTCCCGGCTCGCACATTCGACGTCTGAATCCGCGCGACTCGGACATCAGCGGCTTCGCGCGTTTTCATCGCATGATCCGGCGCGGCACCAGTTACGGCCCGATGCTTGCGCCCGGGGGCATCGAGGACGATGGCGCCGAACGAGGGTTGGCGTTCGTCTTTGTCGGCGCGAACTTGGAGCGGCAATTCGAGTTCGTCCAGTCGGAGTGGGTGAACAAGGGGCAGTTCTTTCATGGCCCCGTCGGCGATAAGGACCCGATCGCGGGCGCGAACAGCGGAAGCGATCACTTCACCATCCCCCAACAGCCGATTCGCCGGCGGCTACAGGGTTTGCCGGCTTTCGTCGTCACACGGGGAGGCGAGTATTTCTTCGTGCCCGGCCTGCGCGCCCTGCACTGGTTGGCCGATCTCGAGACCTGACGAGGAGAACGCAGCGATCTGACGCGCCCTGGCCCGCCCGCACTTCCCGACGGGATGGTCGGCACCTGCGCTGGATGAAATCGCGCTCCACCAGAGTCTTTTCGATGGTCTACAGGAGTTGGTGAGAAATGTCTGACCATAATTCCGGGCCTCGGGCCTTAGCAGATCCCGTTGTGGACATCACCGACGTCTACGCCTTCCCCAGTCCGGAACAGCCCGGCTGTCTAGTCCTGGTGCTCAACGTGTTTCCGAACGCAGAACCAGCCGCGCTGTTCTCCGATGCGGTCGACTACCGATTCCGGCTGCGGCCGGTCACGATCCCGGGCGGAACCGCTCCCGCGTTTGTTGTCGGCGAGAAGGAATACACCTTCAGCTTCCGTTTCGCGGGCCCGGTCGAGCACCAGGCCGGCTCGCCGCTCGCGCAGGAAGGCACCTGCACCGCCTCGACCGGCCAGACCGCGTCCTTCCTGGTGAACGACGAACAGGGTGGAAAGGCTCACGGCCTGCGCGCCTTTGCCGGACGGCGGATGGATCCATTTTTCTTCGACGGCGTCCGGGCGGCGCAAACCATCATGACCCGACAGCTGGCGTTTGTCAGCGTCGGCGACAGCAGGCAGTACCGCCAAAACGTCCTCAGCATCGTCGTCGAGCTCGACATCGCCACGACTTTCGGGGCGGACGCCGGACCGCTGTTTGCCGTCGTTGGCGAAACGATGATTCCCGGGCCGATCACGGTCCGTCTGGAGCGCTTCGGCCGCCCCCTGATGAAGAGCGTCGTCCTCGGCGCAAAGGACTTCGATACCGTCAACCGGGATCTGGATATTCGCGATCTGTATAACCAGGAGGACCCATATAACCTGGGGCCGACATACCTTGCTGCGTATCGGGCGCGGATGAACGCGAATCTCGGCTTCTGGGATGGCCTCGACCACAAGACCGACTGGCCGCCGGACGCGCACGGCACCCACCCTCTGACCGAGCTGCTGTTGGCCGATTTCATGGTGATCGATGTGTCGAAACCGTATGCCGAGGATAGCTACTTCGAGATCGAGCGGGCGTTACTGAAGGGCGCCAGCCATCAGAGCTGTGGTGGCCGAAGCCTCAATGACGATGTCGGAGACACCATTGTGACGACGCTGGTCAATGCCGGCAACGGCGCCCGGATCAGCGACGGTGTCGACCAACAGGCAGTTCGGGCCTCTCGCACCTTCCCATATCTCGTTCCCCCGGAACTGAACCCTCCGGCCAAGATCGAGCTTTCCCTTGACAAGTCCGGGTGAGGACGGTGATGACGAGACGCAGCGACCCGGCAGCCACCGGCGGGATGATCGATGGCGAGTTACCAACGACGGCAGGTGTTCTCGCGCTGGCGAATCTGCAAGCGCAGATCGACGGCCAGCAGCGGATGGCCCTCGGGGGAGGGCTCGATGTTGGTGGTCGAGCCGAGCTCATTGAACTAGTGGCGCTGCGGGGGCACATCCTCGGTTGCATCGCAGACTACGAATGGGCGCAAGCGCGGGCCGAACAGCTCGCGCGCGATCGCCCCGCCGACGACGTAGCCCTCATCGCTCGCGCCCGGGCGCGGGCGACATTCCATCGCTTCACCGATGCGCTGGGTGACCTCGATGAAGCCCGGCGGCTCGGAGCAGATGCCGCCGTGGTGGATGCCGAACACGCCGCGATCCTGCAGGCGGTCGGACGCTACGGCGAAGCCCTCACATTCATGCGGGAGGCTGTGAAACGCCGAGCCGATTTCGCCTCTGTCGCGGCGCTGGCTTCGCTCTGCGCTGAGAGCGGGGATGTGGCCACCGCTGAGTATCTATTCGACGAGAGTCGGGATCACTACCGTGGGGTCTCGCCGATTCCGCTGGCGCAGCTCTACTTTCGGCGCGCCCAAATGTGGCTCGCGCAGGGGAATCTCCCACACGGGCACAGTTGGCTCAGTGCCGCGCATCGCCGCCTTCCGGCCTACGCCCCCGCGCAAGGCCATCTGGCCGAAGTCGAGGCGGCCCTCGGCGAGACCGACTCCGCGATCGCCCGGCTGCACCCGCTGACGATCTCCTCCGACGACCCTGACTACCCGGCACAACTCGCCCGCATACTGAGCGAGGTCGGCCGCGTAGAAGAGGCTCGTGAATGGTGTGCCCGGGCGGCAGCCCGCTACGACGAACTGGTCGCGCGACATCCCGAGGCCTTCGCCGACCACGCAGCGGAGTTCTGGCTCAACGCAGGTGCCGACCCCCATCGGGCACTACAACTCGCGAAGAGGAACCTCGAGGTCCGCCAGACACTACGGGCCCATGAGCTCCTCTCTCGCGCCACGCGTGCAGTTGACGGTGCTCGGACCGGAGACAGGAGATAGGCGTAGCGGACGTCATCGTTATCGGTGCCGAACCGGCCAGTATGTTCGCCACACAAGCAACGGTGCGCCCTCATTGGGGCATCATCTCTTCTGCAGACCGAACAGTTAGGGTTGTTGCCGTCCGGTTCCTGTGGGTACATGGCCTCGTTCGCGTACCGCATTCCACGCCAACCTATTTCACGCTCACCGCAGCGGCTATCGGGCACCTCGCCGGACGCGACCCCCGGTCGAATAGACCGGCGCTGACCGCAGGCGTCATCGTCGGGCGGATCGGCTCTCGTCTGCGCGCATGCCCGAGTTGGAGTGTGATCTGATCGAGAACCTTGCGCGTGGCTGCGAGCAACGAGGTCGATCCCGTCGACTCGGTGATATCCGAGTCGGACGTGCCGGTGAGCCGGGTCTCGATGGGCGACCGGGGCGGAGGTGACGACCATGCATCAGCCGGATCGGACGGTAGTCCGGTCGGGATACCTGTCCAACGGGTGTCGACATGGTGTGTGACGGGTTGACGGCGTCCTTCGAGGTTCGATGCGTCGGTGGTGCGGAAGGAGAGCGCATCGCTGCCGCGCAGGCGAAGGCGCTTGCCGCGCTGTTGAAATGGCAGGCGGGTTGCTCCGAAGTCGGCCGGTCCTGAATTCCGGCGAGTTGCCGGCCCGGTTGCCCATGTTTTGTGTTTCCTGGGGGGCTCGCACCAAGGCAACCGTTTGACCTGCACCTTTCGGTTTTGTTGGCTATCCGGAAGCGATGCACAGATCAGGAAAACCTGTTGACCTGCGGAAACGCGTCGCAGGTTTGTGCCCTCGGCAGGATTCGAACCTGCGACACCCGCTTTAGGAGAGCGGTGCTCTATCCCCTGAGCTACGAGGGCTGAACTGGTGGCGCCGGGGCACCGGTTTGGGACGACCGGGAGTCTACCGGTTCGGGGGCGGGTGGGCCGCATCGATTTGGTCGGGGGTGTGATGCGGGCGAGATCGGCTGCCGGGTAGTGGGTGGACATAGGCCTAGTTGCCAATACGGGAAACTGGGCGGGACGACGCAACTGTCTCAGACAATGAAGCGGCAAAAGTGCGCTCGGAACTATCCCCAGCCGCAACAACGTGTGGTCGAGATCTGGTCGCTCCCGTCGCATCGCCCGTGCGCAGGCGGTCACCTCCACCCGCATCGGCCGCGCTCAGGCGGTCAACTCCACTCGTATCGGCCGCGCTCAGGCAGTCAACTCCACTCATAACGGCCGTGCTCAGGTGGCTAACTCCACCCGTATCGGCCGTGCTCAGCCAGGCCGTCAGAACCCGCCGTTGAAGCCGCCTCCATCAAACCCGCCGCCGTCGAAACCCCCACCATCGAACCCGCCACCGGAGTCGTACCCGCCACCGGAGTCGTACCCGCCACCGGAGTCGTACCCGCCCTGATCGCCGGAGTACCCGCCCTGATCACCCGAGTCATGCCCTTGATCGCCACCCGCCGCGTCGAGCGCATCCTGATACCCCTCGCCGTAACCACTTTCGAACCCCTGCACGTCATACCCCACCCCGGACATCCCGGAGAACAGCGATGAGAACAGTAGGGCGGACCCCAAACCCCAAGCGCCGCCGATCAATGCGGGTCGCCACCATGGCTCGGAGTACCAGCCCGCGGGCACCGGCCGCCCGGCGACGCGGCCGCCCGGATGGTAGTTCGGCGTCTCCGCGGAGGGATTCGGCGAAGCGGCGACCTCGCGGCCCTCGTATTCGACGACGCGCTTCTCGGTGACCCGCCCTGCGGTGTCCTGACCGTCCAGCGCCGGAATCACCGGGCCCGGATCCAGCAACATCGCAGTACGCGCCGCGCGGATGTAGTACATGCCCTCGACCGCGGTCTGCTTCGCCAACCGCGCCTGGGCCGGCGTGTGCGCCTGCTCGATCTGCGAGCCGGCCGCGATATGCCGCTCCGAGGCGTCGGCGAGTGCCTGCTTCGCTGCCTCGTCGCTGCTGTTGAGGTTGTAGACCTGACCCCCGAGCCGCTCGATCATCTGCCTGGCGTCGGCGGCCGCATCATCGAACTCGCGTACCGCACGCTGTTTGGTCTGCTGCGTCTGATAGATGACGTAGGCCGCCGCGAGCAGGATCACAACGCCGATCAGTACCCACAGCATCGCTCGCGCCCTTTCGTCATCGGTCCAGGTCGCCCCGAGTTTACTGGGGGATTGCTGAGACTCGGCTGAGCTTCGGCGGGCGGTGTCCCGCCGTGTCCATTGTCCGGCGAGCCGGCGGGCGATGACCAGACGTTGGATCTGATTGGTTGCCCTCGAAGATCAGCATCACCTTGGCCTCGCGCATAGCGCTCCGCCGGGAAGTCCTGCGTGTAGCCGTAGCCGCCGAACACCTGCACGGCATCTGTGGTGACATTCATCGCGGCATCGGTGGCGATTAGTTTGGCGACACTTGCCTGACGCGAGTGGGGGAGTCCGGCATCGCCGCGCCGCGCGGTAGGTCGCGCGCGCCGAATCCACGGCCGCGGCCATATCGGCGAGTACGAAACCGGGGCTCTGATGGTCGATGATGTGGCGGCCGAAATCGAGGGTGCGCTGCGCGAGTCCCGTCGCGATCGCCGCAATGCCGAGGCGACCCGAGTCCAGAGCGCTGAATGCGATCGAAAGCCCTTGTCCCTCAACATCTATCAGTCTTTCCGCAGGTAAAAAGGCATTGTCGTAGGCGGCGGTGGTCGGAATTCCACGCAGCCCATCTTCTCTTCGGACTTACCGGAACTCAGACCTTCGGTGTCGCTGGGCGCCAGGAAACAGGAGATGCCGCGCGAACCCTCGCCGGTCCTGGCGAAGTTCGCCGCCACCGAACTCCTCCGGATACGGCAGGCTCAGCAATCCCGCCGCGCCGAGTGCGGGGAAGACGCCGTCCGGAAAGGTTCCGGTCCTCTCGGATTCGACCACGCGTGGCTCGAGCACCTTGTCGGCGATATCGCGGGTGAGCTCGATCAGGCTGCGAGCCTCGGGCGTCGGCGGCATCCGGTCAACAGGCATATCACCTGCCTACCCGGTCGGTGCGAGGGCGCGACAGTGTGGCGAAGGTGTGTCCAATTGGACACACCTTCGCCGCCCAAATCGGGCCCAACGCACGCGCGCGCGTAAATGGCGTGTCCGCAATCAGCGGTAATTCATCTTCGCTATGCGAAACTTGGCCCCGCCACACTTCTGCACTCCTCACCCTGGGAGGACTGTCCATGAAG
Source organism: Nocardia sp. NPDC049737 (assembly GCF_040674755.1). Lineage (NCBI taxonomy): Bacteria > Bacillati > Actinomycetota > Actinomycetes > Mycobacteriales > Nocardiaceae > Nocardia > Nocardia sp. NPDC049737. The sequence continues at coordinate 191,015 of NZ_JBFANH010000013.1, forward strand.
AATTCTGTTGCGCCACTGGAGCTACCCGAGCCGTTGGTCATAACGCTCGGAAATCTCAAAGGCGGCGTCGGCAAGACGACATCAGCGTTTTTCTTGGCCGCATATTTCGCACAGGTCCACGAATTGCGTGTGCTCGTCATCGACGCCGACCCGCTCAGTCAGACCGGATATTCCTGGTACCGGCGCCTGCTCAAGGGCGGGATCGAGGTGCCGTTCAAGTTGATCGCCTTCCCGTCGCGACATGTCGACGATTGCATTACCGACAATGCCGGGAAATTCGACGTGATCATCATCGATGCCGGTGGTGAGTCGGCCGAGATATTCAAGGCGGCGATACCGCAGAGCGATGAGCTGATTCTGTTGACCAGTGTCAGCCCATCGGAGGTCAAGCGGGTGCCGAGTACGTATAAGGCCGCCGAGGAGGCCGCGGCCGATAGCGGCCGCGAGATCCGGGTGCGGGTACTGATGACCAAGGTGCCGGTGACGATTAAGAACGGCGTGAACGTCTCGACCGAATACCGCACGCAGCGCAGAAATCTGGAGGATGCGGGCTATGACGTATTCGGATCCTATTTGAGCGCGTGGAAGTGGTATCGGGAGGCGGCCGACGGGGAGGTCGGTGACGGCGCCGAGAATCCGATCGTGGATCTCGGCGAATATCGGCAGGTCGGCGAGGAGTTGGTGAGGCCGTACCGGGTCGCGGTGGAGGTGCCCGCCTGATGCCTCCGCAGCGTAGGAAGGGTTCCATCGGTAAGGGCTCGATCGGCGGCGCGAATCCGCTGGCCGATAGCGCCGAGCACACGCCCCCGGTATCCCCGCTGCGGGATGCCGAGTGGCGAACGGTCCCGCTGAGCGCGGCGTCGCTGGAGGTAATCGCGCCGCCGGCCGAGGCGAATGTATTGACGATGCCGCTGCCCGCGCCGAACGAAACCGCGCCGGACGAACCGCTCGACGAGCGCGAGCAGGCCCAGTTGACGGCTTGCGAATCCTCGATCGATGGCCTGCGCGTTGCCTTCTGGTCGGCCGGACGCGCGCTGCAAATAGTGCGCGACGGTCGGCTCTACCGGGATCGGCACGCGAGCTTCGACGAGTATGTGGAGCAGCGCTGGGATATGCAGCGGTCATACGCGCACAAGCTGATTCGGGCCTGGCCGCTCGCCGCCAAATTGCATCCTGTTGCGCCCGCTATCAATGAGGGGCAGGTTCGGGAACTGCTACCAGTGGCCGCGCAGCACGGCGAAGACGCGGCGGTAACCGTGTACACCACGATTGCCGGTGCCGATGATGTGAAGGTCACTGCGGGCAAGCTTCGCGAGGCCGTCGCGCTGCTGCCCGAGCGGTTCGACAAGGATGAGGTGGTCGAATTGCTACAGGCGTGGCTGCGCGGGGATTTGCGCCACCGGTCGAATGAGCGGGCCGTCGATCTGTTCGCGGCGGTGGAATCGCGGTTCGCCGCGCTGACGCGACGAGTTGTCAAGGGCTCGAACAATGATCCGGCGGCGGCGCGCGAATTCGCCGCGAAACTGCGCACTCTCGCCGAACAGATCGAGGAGCAGATCATCGCCTGAGTCGTTTTGGAGTGCCGAATGCCCCGTCGCGGAAGCGGTTCCCCGGCGGGGCATTTCGTTTTAGTTACACTTTTGTTATCGTTAATGCGCGTGTCGTGTCGTCTAATTGGTGATTATTGCGCGAAATATGGCGATCGGATCCGCTGGACTACAGATCACCGTGATGGTTTTCGAATTCATTCGAGGTCTTGGTGAAGTCCCACACGCCAATGCAGTTCGGCGTCGCACGGCGAGCCAGGAACTTCGATACGAGCATCGGAGGACCGGATCATGGCATCAACTACGGAGGGTCGATATTCTCGGTTCCTGCGGCGCGCGCTCCCATGGGCCGTCGGCGCGGGAGTCATCGCGGGCGCGGCAATCGTCGCGACTCTGCTCGCAGGAGGTCAAGCGTCAGCGAAACCGCTGACAGTTCCAGGTATCGGGGCATTCGAAGTCCCGGAACAGTTTTCGATTCCCGACATCGCGGTTCCGACGGATGGGCAATCGTTGCCCGCTCCGATTCCCGCGGTAGCGGATTCCGTCGCGTCTTCGGAAATCGCGCCCGCTGAAGTTCCGGGGAAGGAGCTTTCGGCGCCACTCGCGGATCCCGCGCAACTCGATGTGCCGCTCGGGGTTCCGAGTAATGAACTTTCTATTCCACCAATGATTCCGGGCGCGACGTTCTCGACGCCCCTGGCGATTTTGAATATCGAGCGTTCTGCACTTCCATTGTTTTCCGCTATTGAGGTTTCTCCTTCGAGTGGCGCGCCTGTCGCGATAAAGGGCAAGGAGCTCGCTGCGCCGCTTCCGGGTTCCGAACTTGCGGTGCCGTTGCGGGCTTTGGGTATCGAGCGGGCGATGCTTCCGCTGGTTCCTGCGGTTGAGAACTCTATTGCTCCTTCGGAGGCCGCATCTGTTGCGGTGCGGGGCAAGGAGCTCGCTGCGCCGCTTTCGGGTCTTGAACTTGCGGTGCCGTTGCGGGCTTTGGGTATCGAGCGGGCGATGCTTCCGCTGGTTCCTGCGGTTGAGAACTCTATTGCTCCTTCGGGGGCCGCATCTGTTGCGGTGCCGGGCAAGGAGCTTTCTGAGCCGCTGACAGTTTCAGGTCCTGAGTTCGCGGTGCCGCTGCGGGCCCTGGGTGTCGAGTGGTCGGCGCTCCCAGTGATCCCCGCGGTCGAGAATCTCATCGGTGTCTCCGGGGTCGCGCCCGTCGAGATCCGCGGGCAGGAACTTTCGATCCCGCTGGCGCTTCCGGGTGCGGAAATCTCGATACCCATCGGGGTGCTCGGGTTGGAGCGGCCGGCTCCGCTCGCGATACCCGGTGCGGAACGGGACGGGCCGCATGCGGCTCCAGGAGTGAAACGCTCACTGCCTTTCGTTATTCCGTGGGGCGAACGTTCCGCCCCGCCGGTGCCCACCGAGGTGCCCGGCGCTGAGCTTCCGGCGACGATTCCGGGAACCGGGATTACGGTCCCCGCAGACATGTTCCGCAGCGAACTCGCATTCCTCAGCGGTGTTCTCGGCATCAAGCCACCTCCCACGACAACCGCGCCCGCGGTGTCGCCGGAACGCACGCACGGCGCGATCGCCGTCGAGGCAGCACGCGGCAAGGTCGGCACCGACTACAGCATGGGCGCGACGGGGCCGGATGCCTTCGACTGCTCCGGGTTGGTGCAGTGGTCGTACCGGCAGGCCGGGGTGAAGGTGCCGCGCACCAGCTATGAGCAGCTTTCCTCGGGCACCCCGGTTTCCCGGGACGAGTTGGAGCCCGGTGATGTGGTGTCCTTCTACGACGGCAGCCACTCGGCCCTCTATGCCGGTGACGGCAAGGTTATCCACGCATCCACCTATGGGACCGGTGTGATCATGTCGCCGATGTCCTCGATGCCCTACGCGGGTGCCCGTCGGTACTGACGCTGAACCAATGAGCTGAGGTTGACCGGTCTGTCGGCGGCCGAGCAGAGGGTGTCGCCGTCGGGCCGATCCGAAGGGGCCGGTTCCATCGAAGGCAGCATAGTTCTATTATCTGCGTATGAATGCAGATAGTGAGCCGCTGCGACCATCGATCGCGGAGGACCAGGTCCGTCTTGTCGTCGAGGTCTTCCGCATGCTGGCCGATTCGACCCGCGTACAGATCCTGTGGGCGTTGGTCGACCGGGAACTCTCGGTCAACGATCTGGCCGATCACATCGGCAAACCCGGCCCCTCGGTATCGCAACACCTGGCCAAGCTGCGCATGGCTCGGCTGGTTCGGACCCGCCGTGCCGGAACCACCATCTTCTACAGCCTGGAGAACGAACACGTCCGCCAGTTGGTCGTGGATGCGGTGTACAACGCCGAACACGCGGGCCCCGGCGTACCCGCGCATCACCGCGGCGCTGGTTCCGTACGCGAACTGCCTGCTCGCGATCAGGCGGTGGCGGAATGAGTCACGAACGCAATCCCGAACGCTGGCAAAGCATTTCGCGCCGTTACCACCACGGGCAAGCGCAGGGCGCGGACGGCGACCACGGGAATGTGCACGGTACCGGTGATGACCACGACCATGCGCAGGGTGCGGACCGTGGACACACGCAGGACGCGGACCGCGACCACGGGAATGCGCAGGGTGCGGGCGGTGATCGCGGACAGCCGCAGAGTGTGGACCGTGGGCACGCGCGGGGTGCGGACAGTGATCACGGGGATGCGCACGGTATCGGTGATGACCGAGGGCGTGCGCAGGGTTCGGGCGATGATCGCGGGAATGTGGAGAGTGTGGACCGTGGGCGCGGGCACGGTGCGGGCGGTGATCACGGGAATGTGCACGGTATCGGTGATGACCAGCGGGGTGCGCAGGCTGCGTACGGTGACCGCGGGCGTGCGCAGGGTGCGGGCGATGATCGCGGGCGCGTGCAGAGTGTGGACCGTGGGCGCGGGCACGGTGCGGGCGGTGATCACGGGAATGCGCGCGGTACCGGTGATGACCACGACCATGCCGACGGTGCGGACCGCGACCACGGGAATGCGCAGGGTGCGGGCCATGGTCATGACCACACCCACGGGGCGCATCGTGACCACGACCATCCGGGTGGATTGCGGGGTGCGCTGCGCGAGATCTTCGTGCCGCACAGTCACGATGCCGCCGACAGTGTCGACGATGCGTTGGAGTCCAGTGCTGTCGGAATTCGGGCGGTGAAGATCAGCCTGGCGGTGCTCGGGCTGACCGCGGTGCTGCAGGTGTTGATCGTGGTGGTTTCCGGTTCGGTTGCGTTGGCGGCGGACACTATTCACAACTTCTCCGATGCGCTGACTGCCGTGCCGCTGTGGATCGCGTTCGCGCTCGGTCGGCGGGCGGCGACGCGGCGGTATACCTATGGGTTCGGGCGGGCCGAGGATCTGGCCGGGTTGTTCGTGGTCGGGATGATCACGTTGTCCGCGATCATCGCCGGGTACGAGGCGGTGCGCAGGCTGATCGAGCCGGTGCAGATCCAGCATCTGAGTTGGGTTGCGGCGGCGGGGCTCATCGGGTTTGTCGGCAACGAGACCGTTGCGCTGTATCGGATCAGAGTGGGGCGTCGGATCGGCTCGGCGGCGCTGGTGGCCGATGGATTGCATGCGCGGACAGATGGATTCACCTCTTTGGCGGTGTTGGTCGGTGCGGGCGGTGTCGCGCTCGGCTTTCCGCTCGCCGATCCGCTTGTCGGACTATTGATTACGGTCGCGATCCTGGCGGTATTGCGCACAGCCGCGCGAGATGTGTTCCGCCGCTTGATGGATGGCGTCGAGCCCGCCCTGGTGAGTACCGCGGAGCGGGCGTTGGTCGCCGAACCCGGTGTGCTCGGCGTGCGCAGCCTTCGGATGCGCTGGATCGGCCACCGCCTGCACGCGGATGTCGAACTGGATGTCGCTCCGACCATCACCTTGGCCGACGCCCACCGCCTGGCGCACGGTGCCGAGCACACCCTCACCCATGCCGTGCCCAAACTCGACACCGTCCTCGTTCACGCCTACCCCGCTCACTCCGCGGTCTGACAGGCCGTCGAGCGTAAGTCGGATGGCGGCTCTCAGTGAATCCGCCGTGCTTGAACCCAAACCCCTGGGGACCGCCTTTCGACTCGCCTCGCGAGATCGCGGCCGGGTGGACAAACTGAGGGCACCTGCCTGCTGATGTATCGGCGATGGGGGCCGCTGGGGCGTCCTACTCTTGGGTAGCATCCCCGGTGTGATGTGGCTCATGGTCGGCAGGCCGCCGTAGCCACCGAAGAAAAGGAGTACCGATGTTGAGCACCATGCAGGACGAGCCGTTGTCGCTGGCGACGTTGCTGCGCTACGCATCGACGTTCATGGGCGATTCCACCGTCTCGACCTGGACCGGCACCGGCGTACGCACCATGACCTACCGCGAGCTCGGAACCGAATCGGCTCGCCTGGCAAATGCGTTGCGCGGCTTGGGGATTGGTGACGGCGATCGGGTCGGCACCTTCATGTGGAACAACAACGAGCATATGGTCGCCTATATCGCGGTACCCGCGATGGGCGCGGTGCTGCACGCGCTCAATATCCGGCTCTTCCCGGAGCAACTCGTCTTCGTTGCCAATCACGCCGAGGATCAGGTGGTGATCGTCGACGGCACGCTGGTGCCGATGTTCGCCCAGTACCTGCCCAATCTGAAGACCGTCCGCCACGTCATCGTGGCCAATGGCGATGCCGCCGCGCTGCAGGCCCCCGAGGGCGTCCAGGTGCACTCCTACACCGAATTGCTGGCCGCGCAGCCGGATACCTTCGACTACCCGGTGATCGATGAGCGATCCGCCGCCGCAATGTGCTACACCTCCGGCACCACCGGCGACCCCAAGGGTGTGGTGTATTCGCACCGCTCCAACTGGTTGCACGCCATGCAGGTGTGCCAGCCGACCAGCATGGGCTTCTCCAACCGCGACTATGTGCTCGCCATCGTCCCACTGTTCCATGCCAATGCCTGGGGTCTGCCCTATGCGGCGCTGATGTCGGGTGCGAATGTCCTCATGCCCGACCGCTTCCTGCAGCCCGGTCCGCTGCTGGAGCTGACGGCTGTCGAGAAGCCGACCTTCGCCGCCGCGGTTCCGACCATCTGGGGCGGCGTACTCGCCGGACTGGCCGCCAAGCCGCAGGACATCTCGCATCTGCGTTCGGTGGTCGTCGGCGGTTCGGCGGTGCCGCCGTCGATGATGCGCGCCTTCGAGGAAAAGCATGGCGTTCGCATCCTGCACGCCTGGGGAATGACCGAGACCTCCCCCCTCGGCAGTGTCGCGCATCCGCCCGCCGGGGTGACCGGCGAGGACGAATGGGAGTACCGCTTCACCCAGGGCCGTTTCCCGGCGAGCGTGCAGGCCCGCTTGGTCGGCGATGACGGCCGCGTGGTCCCCAATGACGGTGAGTCGCTGGGCGAGTTGGAAGTTCGCGGTCCCTGGATTACCGGGTCGTACTACTCGCCGGATGGCGCGGTGATCGATCCCGATAAGTTCGACAATGGCTGGCTGCGCACCGGCGATGTCGGCAAGATCAGCCCGGACGGCTATCTCACCCTGGTCGATCGCTCGAAGGATGTCATCAAGTCCGGCGGCGAATGGATCTCCTCGGTCGATCTGGAGAACGCGGTCATGGGGCACCCGGCCGTCGCCGAGGCCGCGGTTATCGGTGTGCCGGACGAGAAGTGGGACGAGCGCCCGCTCGTCGCGATCGTGCTCGCCGAGGGGGCCGAGACCAAACCGGAGGAACTGCGCGACTTCCTCGCCGACAAATTCGCCAAATGGCAACTGCCGGAACGGTGGACCTTCATTGCTGAGGTCCCCAAGACCAGCGTCGGCAAATTCGACAAGAAGCGCCTGCGCGCCCAGTACGCCGACGGTGACCTGACCGTCACCACACTGTCCTAGAACGCCGAACCCGCGTCACCACTTCAGCATCGGCAGTGGTGACGTGGGGTGCGTCCGGATTCGTTCAGCGGCCAGTCGGACCAACCGGCGGTGGAAGCCCTTGTCGGGGTACCGCTTCGCCAGTTCGCGGTAGGCGGAGCGAGGTATCCCGAAGCGGCCGAGCAGGCCGTATTCGACGTCGATCGCATCGGCTCGGCGGAAGATCTCGATCGGGTCGGTGGCTGGACCCGCGGATCGAATTTTGTGGTGCTCGTCGATCATCGCGACGACCAGATCGGCCAAGTCGGGGCGGTCGATCTGGTCGAGCCATTGCAGTGCCAGGTCGGCGGAGGGAGCCAGGTAGTCGAAGGTGCCCGCGGTCCAGATCCCCAGATCGTGAAACGCCGCGGCAGTACGGAACTCCTCGCGAGTGCTCGGCAAGCTGCCCGCGCCACTGTCCAACAGATCGCATAGCTCCAGCACCCGCAGCACATGGTTGGTGTACGCACCGCGATCGGAGCCGAGTTGCGGCAGCCAGGGATGCAGCCGCCGATCGATCTCGTCGCGAAGATCGTTGCCGCTCATGCCAGTTCACACTACGCGTGATATCAGGTACGACGCTCTCCCGCTTCGACGGCAGCAGCTGCGAGTCCGGGGGCGGTCCGTCGGTCGAATGATCGCCGAGGTGCTCCCTTAGGGGTGGTCGGATCCGAGGACGTCGAGTCGACCAGGGTGCTGTTGCGGTTCAACGGTTGACACGGCGTCGCCGTCGTCGTGTCGGCTGCGCCAGTAGGCCGCATTGCGGCGGGTTCGATGGGAGTCAGGGTGCGCCGGGCCTAGGACGCGCAATCGGTCGATCAAAAGCTGTTCGTATTCGGCGGCAGCTGTAGTGAAGTTGCCCTGCTCGCCGCGCCAATGGGCGAGGTTGCTCCGTGTGATGAGGGTCAGTGGGTGGTCCGGTCCGAGGGCGCGAATATTATCGTCCAGCAGTTGTTCGAGTTCGACCACGGCGCTGGTGGCATTTGCCTTCCGGCCCCGCCAATAAGACATGTTGTTGCGCGTGGTCAAGGTGTCCGGGTGGTCGGATCCCAGGATGCGTTGGCGATCCGACAGTAGCTGCTCGTATTCGATGATGGCCGAATCTATGTCGCCGTTCTCGCCGAGCCACTGAGCAAGAGTGTTGCGTGTTCGGAGCGTGTTGGGGTGATCAGGCCCAAGGACGCGAGATCGGTCCGTCAAAATCTGCTTATATTCAGTGATAGCCGTTATCAGGTCGCCGTTTTCGCCGCGTCGGTTCGCGAGATTGTGTGCGGTCTGTAGTGTGTCGGGATGCTCGGGCCCGAGCACGCGCTGTCGGTCGGCAAGGACATGTTCGTATTCGACGATGGCCCCATTCAGGTCGCCGTTCTCGCCGCGCCAATGAGCGAGGTTGTTGCGGGTTCGAAGGGTGTCGGGATGGTCCGGCCCCAGGATGTGGAGTCGAGCGGGAAGGATCCGTTCGTAATCGGTGATAGCTCCGGCAACGTCGCCGATCTCCCCGCGCCACCACGCGAGGTTGTGCGCGGTCTGCAGGGTGTCCGGGTGGTCGACTCCGAGCACCCGCCGACGGTCGGCGAGGAGTTGCTCGAGTTCGCTGATGGCGGTGGCGGTATCACCGTGGTCGCCATGCCAGTGGGCCAGGCTTTCGCGGGCTGACAACGTCTCGGGAGCGTCTGGACCCATGACACGCCGCAGGTCGGCCTCGAGCTGCTCGAATTCGGCAATCGCCGTGGATACGTCTCCGCTCTCGCCGCGCCACCACGCGAGGTGTCCTCGGGCGGCGAGGGTGTCGGCCCGGTCGGGTCCGACCACATCGATGAAGGTCGGAATCCATGAAGCCCACTGGTCTCGATTATCAGCAGCGCGTGTTGAATTCAGGGCGGTGAGATAGCTGACCGCCCCGGCCGAATTGCCGAACGAAAGGTAGTGTCTCACCGCCGATCCGCGCGCGTAGTCGGCTACCTGCTCGTCGGTACTGGTCTCGATCGCGGCTGCGATGCTGCGATGCGGCTCTTCCAGGTCGATGCCGAGTTCGTTCAGCGCTGCCGTCAGTGGTGGAATCAATGCACTGTGAGCGATGCCCAACGCTTCTTGCGGCGTGCCTGAACGACCCCGAATCACCAGTGCGCCGAGGCGCACAGCGATGTCTCGGATCTGTGTGTGGCTCAGGGCAATACCTTGGGACGCCAATGCGGACCGGAGTAGTTCCAGGGGCAAAGCCGGTCCCTCTCCGGATGCGACCAGTATGGCGAGTGTCGTCGCATGGATTCCCGAATCGATGGCTGCGCAGTTGAGTCGTTCCCGGACGAGCGCGTCGAGGTCCACGGTTTCAAGTATGTTCGAGTCGGAAGTACTCTGGTCGATTTCGGTAAGCAATCGCGCCAGGAGCCATCCACCCGCTAGATCTTGCGCGTCGAGTTCGTGCACTAGTCGATTGAACGCTGCGGCCCATCCGGTCGACTGATCTCCGTCCCAATTGATCTTGACGGCCGCCGCGATGTCGTGTGCTGCTGGGGGCTTCAAGTTGATGCGCCGCATGTGGCCGAGCTCCGGTGCATCCTCGAGGCCAGTACCACTGCGGATACCGGCGATCACTCGCACGTGGGCCAGGTCGCTGCGGCGAGTGAGCATAGACACCGCGGCCACGAGGAGTTCGCGGCTGCCGGCCGCTGGCTGATCCAGCCCGTCGACTATGAGAGTGATCCGGCGGCCTGGTTTTGTGAGCCGAGCCAGTGGCTCGCGGACCGTGCGGTCGAAGAGGCCGAGTTCGACGTCGCCTCGACTGATGAGATCCCGCTCCACCGCATCTATTGCGGCATCGTAATCGGATAGGCGGTGACGTAGTTGGGCCGAGAGTTCGGTGGCGAACGATTCGATGGTCGCCGTGACATCCAGGAAGACGGCAGCGGTGATGTATCGCGACGACAAGTCTTCCAAATTGTCGGCCAAGCTGGGACGCACCAAAAGCGCCATAAGTGTGGACTTTCCGCAGCCGGCCGGGCCGACGACTGCCCGAAGTCGACCACTGGTTTCGACCACGGCCGAGAGTTGTTCGCGGAGGCCGTCGGTCAGCACGAGGCCTCTGGTGAGTTGATCGACGGATCCGGCAATGGGGCGTCCGGTGACGGCGTCGTCGCGGCGAGCGGCGTTGGGTACCAACCAGAGACCCGGATCGCCGAATGTGGCAGCGTCTCCTGCTGAGAACGACAGATGCCGAGGCTGTTGACGGGTGCATGCGGCGGCGATGGGGCCGGTGAGGTCGGCGGGCAACAAGTATTCGCCACTCGCTGCCAGGCCGCTGGAGAAGGTCGAGACCATGGTGCGCGTGAAGCAGCCGGAATAGGCGGGGCCGTCGCCAGATGCCACCAACAGTTCCACCCGGCCTGACGAGTGGGCGAGCACGTCGACCCAGCGGCGGGCGGACCCGATGACGCCTTGCTCGGTTTCGCAGGCGTCGATTACGACGATCAGGCCGTCGGGTGAGAATCTATTGAGCTTCTCCCGAATACCCTGAGCCAGATGAAACGCGATGCTGGAATCAGGTGTCGACGGTGAATCGAGGGCGAGCAGGTAAAAGTCGTCCGTGCCAAGGGCAGTGCCGTGACCGACAAAGCTGATCAGGAGAGTCGCTTGCTGATCCGACGCGGCGGCGAAGGCCTGGTTGAGTGCGCCGATGAACTCTGCAATGGTGGGACTTAGCATGGGACCGTCGTGGTCTATGGCTGACCGCCAGCCGGCCCCGCTCAAAGCCGAATACAGTTCGCCCGCCAGTTCTCCGGGAAAACCCAAACTTGGAAGTGCCGCGCACTCCGACCCCACCACGAGCGCCAGCTTTCCTCCCATGCACGGAAGTATCGGACAGGGCTCGAGCCGAAACAAGAGCCGGGCTGCGCGCGAACCCGGCTCCTGTTAGACAGCGCTCAGCAGGACCGGAATTCCGGGCTCTGATTGAGCAGTTGGGCGCGAGTCCCGATGAAGGTGGAGTAGGTTTCGCCGCCGACGGCGGCGATTGGGAAGGCCGCTACGCGGTGGCAGTTCTGGAAGGCGAGCTTCACCTTGAAATGGCGTTCCAGGCCGCCGCGGATGGCATCGGAGGCCATGGCGCGCAGGAGTTGTCCGCGGGCCGCCTCGTCGGGTGGTGGAACGACATTGTCGGCGAATTCGGCTGTGCCGGAACGCAGCTCACGTGCCACCCGGCTGACGACTTCCCAGGCGTAGGGGAGGGAGACCCGCACGACCTCGACGAAGTCGGCGTCGTCGACCTCGCCGCGTTCGGCGCGTTCGAGTAGGGCGGTTGGAACATCGAGGGACATAGCGCTCTCCTGACCTGGATGGCTGTTGCGATGCCCCTCGATTCTAAACGGAAACTGTTGTCAACAAGACTGGATTCGTCCCGAAAGTGCTGTGGTCAGCGCGGTTTTCGCATCTGCGGCCAAGGTGCGGACCAGTTCACCAGCCGGTAGCTCGGGTGCCAGCGTGTAGGTCTGGCCAGCCCACATGTTCACATCGTCCGGATTGCTCGCTGTTCGTGCGGCGGCCCGCAATGGCGCTGTGGCGTAATGGATTTCCGGATATGCGACCGGTGCCGTCGCGGAATGTTCGTCCATGAACCGATTGCGCAGCCCACGCGCCCGGCGACCGGTGAAGGCGCGGGTCAGCATGGTGGGAGTGTCGGCGCCGAGCGCCGCGCGGTGCACGGGATTGGTGCCCGCCTCCGGCGAGCGCAGGAAGACGGTGCCTAGCTGCACGCCCGCCGCACCGGCCGCGAGCGCCGCCGCGATCCCGGCACCGGTGGTGATGCCGCCGGTGGCCACGATCGGCAGGTCGACGGTCGCGCGCAGAATCTGCAGCAGCGCGAGCAAGGTGAGCGGATCGGTGGCGTCATCGGCGACGCGATCGATGAAGGTGGCGCGATGCCCGCCCGCCTCCGCGCCCTGGGCGACCAGCACATCGGCCCCCGCCGCGACCGCGATGCGGCCCTCGGCGGCCGAGGTGACCGTCACCCACACTTCCGAACCGACCTCGTGCAACCGCGCGACCTCGTCGGCGCTCGGGCAGCCGAAGGTGAAGGTGACCACCGCGACCGGCGCCTTGATGAGCAGCTCCAGCTTGGCGTCCCAATCGTCGGTGTCGTACTTCGGCGTGCCGACCTCGTGGGTGTGGCCCAATTCGGCGAGGTAATCGGCGAAATCCGCGGGCGTGGTGGCGGAGCCCGGGGTGAAGAGGTTCACGCCGAACGGCGCGGTGGTCAGTTCTCGGGTGGCCGCGAGTCGCGCCGCGGTATCGGTCGCGGTCAGGTATCCGGCGGCCAGCAGGCCGAGCCCGCCCGCCGCGGAGACCGCCGCCGTCAACTCCGGCGTTGATGGCCCGCCCGCCATCGGCGCAAGCACGATCGGAACGCTCAACTCGTTGAGGATCACCGGTCCATTGTGGCGTATCGGTCACGGCATCGTGATACCGGCCCAGGCGTCTGACCAGGCCCTAAACGGCGACTTTTGCCGAGAAGGTTGCGAAATGGTCACGGCGGGGTAGAGTTCCCGTCACAACGGATGCCGAAACGTTACAAACTTTCCGAAGCCGTTGAGCAACTGTAGGTCGAGCGCTAGGACCAGCTTTGTCGCAGCATCGGGTAGGCCCCAGTTCCATAACCGTCATGAGCCTCATCGGCGACGGCGTTGCGGGTCGGCCGACGCGGCATCGCGCCGGGCCGTCGACCAGCGACAGGGTGAAGGTCGCGGCCGGTGTCGCCGTCGCAGCCGGCGCCCTCATCGGCACCGCAGCCCAGGTCGCGCCTGCAATTGCCGCCCCACTCCTGCCGGGTGCGCACGACGGGGACGAGGAAGCCGCCGCGCCCATCACGTTCAAGGGCACGGCCGAGTTACCCGTCGAAGAGGTCAAGGCCGCTGCCCCGGTCGCTGAAGCCGCGCAGGCCCTCGCCACTCCGGTGGCCGCGCCGATCGCGGACCCCGTCCCCACTCCGTTCGGCATCAGCAATCTGCCGCCGGAGATCGCGGGCCCGCTCGCCCAGGTCGAACAGGTCCTCAAGGGCGCGCAGCAGCAGTTCACCCCGGCACCCGCGGTGCGTCCGGTGGCCGGTGAGATCAGCTCCGGATTCGGTTCCCGCTGGGGCGAATTCCACTACGGCCTCGACTTCGCCGATCAGCTCGGCGCGCCGATCCACTCTGTGAGCAGCGGCACCGTCATCGAGGCGGGCCCGGCTTCCGGCTTCGGCCTGTGGGTGCGGGTCCAGCAGGACGACGGCACCATCGCGGTCTACGGCCACGTCAATGAGATGTTCGTGCATGCCGGGCAGCGGGTGAATGCGGGCGATGTCATCGCCACCGTCGGCAACCGCGGCAATTCGACCGGACCGCATCTGCACCTGGAGATCTGGGATCAGGGCGGCAACAAGGTCGACCCGATGCCGTACTTGGCGGCCAAGGGTGTGCCGCTGCAGTGGGGCCCGTCGGCGCACTGATTTTCTTGTCCGGCTTGATATTCCGACGATCACAACGGCCCCGTGGGGACCGTACGGTCGTTAGGCTCGCTTTGTGACTGCGCTGGGCGATATCTTCGAGCCTGGATCACCGCATGGGCGAACCTACGCCGTGCTGGTGCATCATCCGCGATCCAGCCTGGGCGAGGTCGCCGAATATCTGGGCGTCTCGAAGGAGACCGCCGCCGCATCGCTGGAGGTATTGACCGACCTGCAGGCCGCGGTCGGTCAACTCTCCGCCGACGGCGAGGCCATCTGGGACGCGCACGCCCCCGAATCGCTATCGGAGGCCGAGGCGCGGCGCAGGCAGCACGAGATCAACCAGATGCACGCCGCGGCTGCGCGACTGAGCGAGACGTTCCGCTCGGTGCGCCGCTCACCGCGCACCAATGGCGCGATCGTGCCGGTTTTCGAACGCCTGGAAATGCTCGCGGATTTCGAGGAGGTCCAGACCTCGGCCCGCCACACGGTCAAGGTGATCGAACGCGGTCCCTATCTCAGCGATCCGGAACGCGAGCGACAACTGTTCCTGCTCAAGCGCTCTCGGATCGGTGACGGCATCCGCTACCAGACGCTATATCAGGATACTATTTACCAGGATGCCGAAAGGTTGCGGCACGCGCTGTCCACCAATGCCAGTGGGGCACAGGCGCGCACCCTGCCCGAGCCGCCGTTCAAGCTGATCATCAGCGATGACGAGCGGGCGAGCCTGGTGTTGCACGCGGATGAGCGCCGCCCGGATCCGATGGGTTTGCGCATTACCGGATCGCCCGGATTGCGGTTGCTGGTGAAGACTTTCGATGTGCTGTGGTCGCTGGCGGCGCCGATTTCGGTGAATCCGGCCGCCGACGAACTCGACGAGCGGGATAAAGCGATTCTGACCCTGATGGGCCTGGGTGCGACCGATGACACCATCGCGCGCCGACTCGGCATGTCCCGTCGAACCGTGGTCCGGCGCACCGCGCGGCTGCTGGAGCGGCTCGGTGCGAGCACCCGGTTCCAAGCGGGCGTGCAGGCGACCAGGCGCGGATGGCTGTAGCACTGGCAAGTGAACGCTCGAGTGGACAACATGGGACGAATGCTGAACGATCAATGTCCCGGGAAGTTTGAGGGCTTGTGTCACAACGGATTCGGAGCTAGCGCCATGCACTTCGTGTTCGCGGACAGTTAGCTCTCATCGCTACGGTTACCCGATTGCATTGCGCAGGAAGCGAATGCGGCGGCGGAATTCCGCGTGCGGCAGATCGCCTCTGGCGTATGTTAGATGTGAAAGGTTAATGGTTGAGAATGGATAGAGCGAGTCGATCTGTTCGGACCAACCGTCGGCGCCGTGCCAGCGCCCCACTCTTCGGACAGCTGCTCACCGCGGCCGTCGAATCCGCCGCCGATGCGGTGGCGGTTCGCTTCAACCCGACCGGCGATCCGGCCGACCAGCGTGAGTTGACCTATCGCGAATTCGACGAGGCGTCTTCGCGGCTGGCCTGGGAACTGATTGCGCGGGGCATCGGACCCGGTGACATTGTCGCTACCGCGCTGGCCCGCTCGGTCGAGTCCGTGCTCGCGGTATGGGCGATCGCGAAGACGGGCGCGGCCTATGTCCCGGTCGATCCGGCCTATCCCCCGGAGCGAATCGCGCACATGGTCGCGGACTCCGGCGCTGCGCTCGGTCTGACCACTGCGGCGCATCGCGCGGCGCTGGGCACATCAGTTGATTGGGTCGAGCTCGATGATCCCGTTGTGGCCGAGCGGGTTGCCGCACAGCCGCAGCGGCCGGTTTCCTATGCCGATCGGGTGCGGCGTTTGGACGAGCGGCATCCGGCCTATGTCATCTACACCTCCGGTTCCACCGGGCGACCGAAGGGCGTCGTGGTGACGCACGCCGGGTTGGCCGGGTTGGCCGCGATCGGTCAGCGGTATGCGCTGAACGACGATTCGCGGGTGACGCATCTGAGTTCGCCGAGCTTCGACTTCTCGCTGATGGAGCTACTTTTCACGTTCTCGGCGGGTGCGACGCTGGTGATCGCGCCGCCGACGGTATTCGGCGGTGCCGAACTCGCGGATCTGCTGCGCCGGGAACGGGTCACCCATCTGCTGATCACTCCGGGTGCGCTGGGATCGGTCGATCCGGCCGGACTGGACGAACTGCGGGTCGTGGTCACCGGTGGCGACAAGCTCGGCGCCGAACTCGTCGAGCGCTGGGCGCGGGACGGGCGGGCCGTTTTCAATGCCTATGGCCCGACCGAGGTCACTGTCATGGTCACGACCGGTCAGATGGAACCCGGCACACCGGTCACGCTCGGCGGCACCGTCGCCGGGGTCGGGGCCTTTGTGCTCGATTCGCGCTTGCGGCCGGTGCCATCGGGAGTCGTCGGCGAGCTGTATCTGGGCGGACCCGCGCTCGCACAGGGCTATCTCGGACGTCCCGAGCTGACCGCGCAACGGTTCGTGGCCAGTCCGTTCGGCGCGGAAGCCGGTGCGCCGGGTGCGCGACTGTACCGGACCGGAGATCTGGTGCGGCGCAATGAAACCGGTGTGCTCGAGTACCTGGGCCGGTCCGATTTCCAGGTGAAGATTCGCGGTCTGCGCATCGAACTCGGGGAGATCGATAACGCGCTCACCACGCATCCGGATGTGGATTTCGCGGCCACGCTCGGCAAGACATTGCCTTCTGGGACGACCGCGCTCGTCTCTTATGTGCTGCCCCGCACCGATGCCATCGTGGATACCGCCGAGCTCGTGGCCACGCTGGAGCGAAAGCTGCCGAAGTACATGGTGCCCACGGCCATTGTGGTACTCGACGAACTACCGCTTACGCCGGTGGGCAAGCTGGACCGCGCCGCGCTGCCCGATCCGGTTTTCGAGGCGCGGGAGTTCCGTGCGCCGTCCACACGAGAAGAGCAGGTCGTTGCCGAGGTGTACGCGGAGCTATTGCGTGCCGACGGTGTGGAAGTCGGTGTTGATAACAACTTCTTCGAAGTCGGTGTTGATAACAACTTCTTCGAAGTCGGTGCTGATGACGACTTCTTCGAACTCGGCGGCAACTCGCTGCTGGCCGCGCGGGCCGCCGCGCGTATCGGTACCGCGCTGGGCACCCGGGTGCCGGTGCAGTTGGTATTCGAGGCACCCGGAGTCGCCGAACTCGCGCAGCGCGTGACAGTACTTGCGGCGGCCGGACATACTTTGCGCGCGCAACCGCGCCCGGATCGGATTCCGCTCTCCTACGCACAGCAGCGCATGTGGTTCCTGAACCGCTTCGATCCGACCAGCGGTGTCAACAACATTCCGCTGGCGGTGCGCTTGTCCGGGGTGCTCGATGTCGAGGCGCTGCGTGCGGCGGCGCGCGATCTGGTGGCGCGGCACGAGGTACTGCGTACGGTGTATCCGGAGATCGATGGCGCGGGGATGCAGGTCGTCTTGCCGATCGATGATGCTCGCGCGGTGCCGGAGCTCGAGGTGGTGTCCGCGAGCGCGGCCGAGTTGCCCGAGCTGGTCATCAGCGCCGCCGTCGCGGGTTTCGATGTCGCCGTCGCGCCGCCGATCCGGCTGCGCGTGGTAAAGCTGGGTGAGACCGAGCAGGTGCTGGTGTGCGTGGTGCACCACATCGCGGCCGACGGTTTCTCCATGGGGCCGCTGGCGCGGGATCTGATGTCCGCCTATTCGACTCGGGTGCGCGGTGCCGGGCCGCAGTGGCAGCAGCTCGACGTGCAGTACGCCGATTATGCGATCTGGCAGCGTGCGATGCTCGGCGCGGAGGACGACGCGGAATCGCTGCTGGCGCAGCAGATCGCCTTCTGGCGCACCGAATTGGCCGGACTGCCCGAGCAATTGGCGCTACCCACCGATCGGCCGCGTCCGGCGGTGCTGTCCAGTAGCGGCGCCGTCTTCGCCTTCGAGATCGACGCCGAGGTGCATACCGCGCTCGAACGGATTGCCCGCGAGCATCATTCGACGCTATTCATGGTGGTGCACGCGGTGCTCGCGGTGCTGCTGTCCCGACTGGCGGCAACCACCGATGTCGCCATCGGAACCCCTGTTGCCGGTCGTGGGGATGCCGCACTCGACAATGTCATCGGAATGTTCGTCAATACGCTGGTGCTACGCGGCGAGGTCGACCCCGAACTATCGTTCGACGATTTGCTGCGTAACTTCCGGCGCGCCGATGTGGCGGCCTTCGGACATGCGGATGTGCCGTTCGAGCGATTGGTCGAGCTGCTCGACCCGGTGCGTTCGATGGCCCGGCATCCGCTGTTCCAGGTGATGCTGACGTTCCAGAACATGGAGCGGCCCGAGCTGGAGTTGCCCGGCCTCACCGTTTCCGGCATCGATCTGGGTGTGGTGCAGGCGAAGTTCGATCTCGAGCTGACCGTCGTGCCGCGCGAGGACCATGGTGCGGCGAACGGTCTTGCGGCATCGTTCACCTATGCCACCGACCTTTTCGACGAAGCTACGGTGGCCGGGTTCGCTCAGCGCCTGAATCGGGTGCTGGCGGCGGTGGCCGAGGATCCGCACCGGGTGGTCGGGGAAATCGAACTGCTCGCGCCCGCCGAGCGGCAGCGGATGCTGCGGGACTGGAACGACACCGCGCACCCGGTCGTCCCGGAACTGCTGCTCGACGGATATCGCCGTGCCGTGCAGGCACATCCGGATGCGATCGCGGTGGCCTACGAGGGGATCGAGCTCACCTATCGCGAATTCGATGAGCGGGTCAATCGGCTCGCACGGCTGTTGATCCAGCGGGGCGTAGGTGCGGAAGCACTAGTGGGACTGGCAGTTCGGCGTTCGATCGACCTGGTGGTCGGCATGTATGCGATCGTCACGGCCGGTGGTGCGTATGTGCCGTTGGATCCGGACCATCCGGCGGAGCGGATAGCGCATATTCTCGATACCGCCGCACCCGTCTGTGTGCTGACCACGACCGCGGATGTCGTCGAGGTATCGGATACGCCGCTCGTTTACCTGGATACCGGTGAGCTGACAGCATTCTCGGGCGATCCGGTGCTGCCGACGGAACTGCTGCGTCCGGTTTCGCTGGAAAATCCCGCGTACGTCATCTTCACCTCGGGTTCCACCGGCCGCCCGAAAGGTGTTGCGGTCACCCACACGGCCATCAATAACCAGATCGAGTGGATGCTCGCGCACTACCCGCTCGGTTCCGACGATGTGTATCTGCAGAAGACCGCCACCACATTCGACGTGTCCCTGTGGGGGTACTTCGTGCCGTTGCGGGCCGGTGCGAAGTTGGTAGTGGCCACTGCCGACGGTCACCGCGATCCGGTGTATCTCGCGGAAACGATTGCCGCGCAACGTGTCACTGTCACCGACTTCGTGCCGTCCATGCTGACGGTATTCGCCGCACATCTACCTCCCGGGTCCTGCCCGACACTGCGCGATATCTTCGTGATCGGTGAGGCATTGCCGCCGGAGACGGTGACCGCGCTGGGTGCGGTATCGGATGCGGCTGTGCACAACCTGTACGGGCCGACCGAGGCGACGGTGTCGATTACCGCATGGCGCGCGTCCGCGAGCGAGCAGACCACCGTGCCGATCGGCCTGCCGCAGTGGAATTCGCAGGTCTACGTGCTGGATTCGCGATTGCGACCGGTGCCGGCGGGAGCGGTCGGTGAGCTGTATTTGGCCGGGGTGCAGCTGGCGCGCGGGTACGTCGCAAGACCGGATCTCACGGCGGATCGTTTCGTCGCCGACCCGTTCACCGCTGGGGCTCGGATGTATCGCACCGGTGACCTCGTGGTGTGGCGGGAAGATCCGCGCCGGTTGGAGTACTTGGGCCGCAGCGACTTCCAGGTGAAGTTCCGTGGTCAGCGCATCGAACTCGGCGAGATCGAGACCGCGCTACTCGCCCAACCTTCGGTCAGCCAAGCTGCGGCGCTGGTGGCGACCGGTGATCAGCTGGTCGGATATGTGGTGCCGCGGCCGGGGCAACAGGTCGAACCGCAGGAGTTTCGGGCCGCGGTGGCCGAAGTGCTTCCGGCGTATATGGTTCCGGCCGCCATTGTGGTGCTGGATGCCTTCCCGCTCAACACCAGCGGCAAACTGGATCGCAAGGCACTACCCGCGCCGACCTTCGCCGCACGCGAGTTCCGCGCCCCGATCACTGCGACAGAGGAGATCGTCGCCGCCGTCTTCGCCGAGGTGCTGGGCATCGAGCGGGTCGGCCTCGATGACGACTATTTCGCACTCGGCGGTAATTCCCTGCTGGCCACCCGGGTCGTCGCGCGTATCAACGATGCGCTCGATGCTGTATTTACCAACCCCACCGGCGGCCATTCCCCTGGTGTCGCCGTGCGCGACCTGTTCGAGACCCCGACTGTCGCCGCACTCGCCGCCGGAATCATCCCCGGTGCGGGCCGTTCCACCGCCGAGCGGGTACCGCTCACCCGAACCGAGCGCCCGGAGCTGGTGCCGCTTTCCCTTGCCCAGCAACGGATGTGGGTGCTCAATCGGATCGATCCGGAATCTCCGGCATACAATCTGCCGTTCGCGATCCGGTTGACCGGCGAGCTCGATGTCGCGGCGTTGCGACAGGCCGTCGAGGACGTGTTGGTGCGACACGAGGCGCTGCGCACCCGGTTCCCGACGGCGGGTACCGGCGGACAGGCGTATCAGGAGATTCTGCCTGCCGCCGAGGTGCTGCCCGATGGACTGGAGGTCGAGACCGTCACCGATGTGCTCGGTCGGGTCGTCGAGCTGGTGTCGGCCGGATTCGATGTGACCGAAGAGGTTCCGGTGCGGGCTCGGCTATTGGCCGACGGGGACCAGTATGTGCTCGTCGTTGTGGTGCACCACATTTCGGCCGACGGTGCCTCGCTTGCCCCATTGGCCCGTGATCTCGTGACCGCATATCTCGCCCGCGTCGGTGGTGCGGCACCCGGCTGGTCGCCACTGCCGGTGCAGTACGCGGATTTCGCGCTCTGGCAGCGCAAGGTCATCGGCACCGATGACGACGAGAACTCGGTGGCCGCAGGACAATTGGCGTACTGGCGTCAGCAGCTCGCCGGACTCTCGAACGCACCGGTGCTGCCGCTGGATCGGCAACGTCCGGTAGCGTCGTCGGGCCGCGGCGCGGCGATCGGCTGGACCATGCCGGCCGAGGTGCACGAGGGTCTGATCCGGATTGCACGCGAGCATCGATCCTCGGTGTTCATGGTGGTGCACGCGGCGCTGGCCGTGCTGCTCGCCCGGCTGTCGGGTGGTTCGGATATCGCCATCGGCACGCCGGTTGCCGGGCGTGGTCAGCGGGCGCTGGACGAGTTGGTCGGCATGTTCGTCAATACGCTGACGCTGCGCACATCGGTCGAGCGCGGCATGGCATTCGACGAGCTGGTCGAGCAGACGCGTGCGACGGATCTGGCCGCATTCGCGCATGCGGATCTGCCGTTCGAGCGGGTGGTCGAGGTGGTCTCCCCGGGGCGGCCGTTGTTCCAGGTAATGCTCGTCTTCCAGAATCTCGAACAACCGAGTCTGGAACTGCCGGGACTGACCGTCGCGGCATTGGATGCGGGCGATGTCGTCGCGAAGTTCGATTTGCAGGTGGTCGTCGAACCGCGCCTGCGGGCGGATGGGACGCCGGACGAGCTTGTCACGGTATTCACTTACGCCACAGACCTTTTCGAAGAATCGACGGTGCGCGGACTCGGACGCATGCTGGAGCGCATTCTGACCGCGGTAGTCGCCGATCCGGGCGTGCGTATCGGCGGCATCGATATTGTCGACGAGCAGGATCTGGTGCCCACCGCGACCGATGCCACGGCGACCACCGATGGCACCGAGCTGACCCACCTGCTGACCGCCGCCGTGGAGGACGATCCGGACGCACCCGCGCTGGTGTGGGGCGAGCAGGAAATGCCCTACCGAAAACTCGACGCCAAGTCGTCTCAGCTGGCCAGGGTGCTGATCGGGCGTGGATGCGGTCCGGGGGCGGGGGTGGCGATCCGGCTGGATCGCGGTGCCGACTGGGCGGTGGCCGCGTGGGCGGTACTCAAGGCGGGTGCGGCGCTGGTACTGCTGCCCGCGGAAGCTTCGATACCGGATGAGCCTTCGGTGCGGGTCGGGTTGACCATTGGTGCGGGTCCGGTTGGTGACGGCATCGAATGGCTGCGTCTCGACGATGCCGCGACCAGTGCCGAAATCTCCGCGCAATCGCTGCGACCGGTCAACCACGCCAATCGGACCGGGGTGCTCAGCGGATCCGATCCGGCCCTCGTCATTGCCGCGACCGGGGTGCGGATGAGCTACGACGAGCTGGCCACCGCGGCCGATCGCCTGCGCCTGCGCACCGGCCTGACCTTCGAATCGCGCACCTTCCAGCACGGCCGGTCCGATTCGGCGGCGATGCTGCTCGAGCTGGTGAGCGCCGGTGCGACCGGTGCCGGACTGATCGTGGTGCCCAGGATCGTGCTACGCAGCGTCGAAGACTTGGGTGCCTCGCTCGCCGAGGGGTGGGTGACGCATCTGATCGCCGATCGGGCCACGCTGGCCGCCATCGATACCGCCCAGCTGGCGGATCTGCGGGCGGTGGTGCTCGAGCAGGTCACCTCCGCCGAGGTCGTGGTGCCCGAATCGGCCGAGATAGTGCCGTTGGATGAACTGCTGCCGGTGGTGTCGAGCTGAGTACATGACGGTGCCTGGGGGGGTTGAGATGTAACGACAAACGCTAGGAAGTAGTCCCGGAGATGCTCGGCTTGTTCGAAGGTGTGTTGGCGTTCGCGCGCGGTGCGCGACAGGGGTTGGGCGCATGACGCGGCCGAATCGCGAGCGGCCCAACCGGGCTCGACGCCCACGGATCAAGACCTTGCCGCAATTGCTCACCACCGCTGTGGAGGGTAATCCGACCGGACCCGCGGTCGTGTTCGCGGATGCCACAGCGACATTGGCGCAGTTGAGTTATGCCGAACTCGATGATCGGTCGAACCGCTTGGCGCGCTTGCTGATCGAGCGCGGTATCGGCCCGGAGGATTTGGTCGCGGTCGGCATTGCGCGGTCGGTGGAATCGATTGTCGCGGTGTGGGCGATCGCTAAGGCCGGTGCCGGATTCGTACCCGTTGACCCGAACTATCCCACCGATCGCGTCGCGCACATGCTGTCGGATTCCGGTGCGGCGCTGGGGCTTACGGTTGCGGCACTGGACCGTACCGTCGCGGCGGTGGATCTGCCGGACGGCCCGGAATGGGTCGCCATCGATACCTCCGACATCGCGGCATATTCGGCGGAACCGATCACCTACGCGGATCGGATCCGGCAACTGCGGGCCGAGCATCCGGCTTATGTCATCTACACCTCAGGATCGACCGGAACGCCCAAGGGGGTGGTCCTCACCCAGGCGGGGTTGTCGAATTTCTGTGATGAGCAGCGCGAGCGCTATACGCTGACCGCCGATTCGCGCACACTGCATTTCGCCTCGCCCTCCTTCGACGCATCGGTATTGGAGTTGCTGCTTGCGCTGAGTCGGGGCGCGACCATGGTCGTGGCGGCACCGACGGTGTACGGCGGCGCGGAATTGGCCGCACTGTTGCGCCGGGAGCGGGTGACGCATGCCTTCATCACCCCGGCCGCGCTCGCCTCGCTGCCCGCAGATGGACTGGACGAGCTGCGCGTAGTGGTCGCGGGCGGTGAGGCCTGTCCACCGGAGTTGGTGCGGCGCTGGGTGTTACCGATCGCGGATGGCCGCACCCGGGAATTCTTCAATGGATACGGCCCGACCGAGACCACGATCATGACGAATATCAGCGCGCCGCTGGTGCCGGGCGAACCGGTGACCATCGGTGCGCCGATCCGCGGGATCACCGAATATGTGCTGGACGAGGAGCTCGCGCCGGTGCCGGGTCGGGTTGTCGGCGAGCTCTATATTTCCGGTGCGCAGGTGGCCCGTGGCTATCACGACCGGCCGGGTCTGACCGCCGCTCGGTTCGTGGCCGACCCGTTCGGTGCGCCGGGTTCGCGGCTCTACCGCACCGGCGATCTGGTGCGGTGGACGGCCGAGCGGGAGTTGGAATACCTGGGGCGCAATGATTTCCAGGTGAAGATCCGTGGTTTCCGCATCGAACTCGGCGAGATCGATGCGGTGCTCGCCGCGCACGACGGCGTCGATTTCGTGGTCACCATCGGTCACGAACAGGACAGTGGCGCAACGATTCTGGTGTCGTATGTGCGTGCCGTCGCCGGTGCCGCGATCGATACGGCGGAACTGACCGGGTTGGCCGCAAGCAAACTGCCCGTCCATATGGTGCCGAGCGCCATTATGGTGCTCGACGAGATCCCGCTGACCCCGGTCGGCAAATTGGATCGACAGGCGCTGCCCGCACCACAGTTACGCACCAAGACTTTCCGCGCGCCGTCGGGTTCTATCGAGCCGATAGTTGCCGAACTCTTTGCCGACGTACTTGCGCTCGAGGTGCGGGTCGGTGCCGATGACGACTTCTTCGAACTCGGTGGCAACTCACTGATCGGCACCCAGCTGATGGCGCGACTCGGCGCTGCGCTGGATGCCAGGATCCCGGTGCGTCTGCTCTTCGAGACACCGACCGTCGCCGGACTGGCCGCCGCCGTGACCGAACATGCCGGTGCCGGTGACCGCAAGGCATTGGTTGCCGGTCCCCGTCCGGAGGCGATTCCGCTGTCGCTGGCTCAGCAGCGGATGTGGTTCCTGAACCGGTTCGACACCGCGTCGGCGGCCTACAACATTCCGATCGCGGTGCGGTTGAGCGGTGCGCTCGATGTGGCCGCGCTGCGGGCGGCGGTCGCAGATCTGGTTGCGCGACACGAGGTTCTGCGGACGGTGTATCCCCACACCGATGCCGGTCCGGAACAGCTGATTTTGCCCGCGGACGAATCGGTGCCGGAGCTGACGGTTCAGACCGTTGCCGCTCAGCAGCTCGAATCCGCTGTGCGCGAACTGCTTTCCACGACATTCGATGTGACCGCAGAAGTGCCGCTGCGGGTCGGCTTGTTCGAGGTCGAGGATTCGCCCGCCGAATTCGTGTTGGCGCTGGTGGTGCACCATATCGCCGGTGACGGCACCTCGATGGGGCCGTTGACGCGTGATCTGATGACCGCCTACGCCGCACGGACGGCTGGTTCCGTGCCCGGCTGGACACCGCTGCTGGTGCAATACGCGGACTACAGCATCTGGCAGCGCGAGTTGCTGGGTAGTGAGGACGATCCGGAGTCGTTGGCAGCCGGACAGATTGCCTACTGGCGTGATGCACTCGCGGCGCTGCCCGATCAACTGGAGCTGCCGACGGATCGGCCGCGGCCCCCGGTGCAGTCGTTCGCCGGTGGCAAGGTTCCGGTGCATATCGATGCCGAAACCCATCGGGCGCTGGTCGAATTGGCGCGCGCCGAGGGCGCGACACTGTTCATGGTCGTGCACGCGGCCTTGGCGGTATTGCTGGCCCGATTGTCGGGCACCGATGACATTGCCGTCGGCACGCCTATGGCCGGTCGCGGTGAGGCGGCGCTGGACGAGCTGATCGGCATGTTCGTCAATACCCTGGTGTTCCGGACCCGGGTGGATGAATCCGGACCGTTCACCGAACTGCTCGCGCGGCAGCGTGAGACGGATCTCGGGGCCTTCGCGAATGCCGATGTGCCGTTCGAACGACTCGTCGAGGTGCTGAATCCGGTCCGCTCGACCGCGCGGCATCCGCTGTTCCAGGTGGGATTGTCGTTCCAGAATCTGGCTGCGACGAGTCTGGAGCTGCCTGGATTGACCGTCTCGGCGGTGGACTTCGATGCCGCGGTATCGCAGTTCGATCTGCACTGGATCATCGGCGATCACTACAACGAGACAGGGCAGCCCGCGGGAATCAGCGGTGCCGTCACCTATGCGCACGATCTGTTCGACGAGCCGACGGTGCGGGGCTTCGTGGCTCGGTTCGCGCGGTTGCTCGGTGAGATCGCCGCGGCGCCGCACACGGTCGTCGGTGAGCTGGAACTGCTCGACGCCGCGGAACGGACCGAGCTGGTATCCGGTCGCAATGCGACCGACC
Organism: Nocardia sp. NPDC049737; assembly: GCF_040674755.1. NCBI lineage: Bacteria > Bacillati > Actinomycetota > Actinomycetes > Mycobacteriales > Nocardiaceae > Nocardia > Nocardia sp. NPDC049737. The sequence goes on from NZ_JBFANH010000013.1 coordinate 216,978, forward strand.
ATGCGGTGGATGCGGCGGCGACGCTGGTGTCGCTCTTGGATGCGACTGTGGCCGCCACACCGGGCGGGGTGGCGCTGATGGGCGCGGACGGCGAACCGGTGACCTATGCGGAACTGGATGCGCGGGTGAACCGCCTCGCACGACACCTGATTTCGCGGGGCGTCGGTCCGGAGTCGCGGGTCGTGCTCGCCTTGCGCCGGTCGGTGGATCTGGTCGTCGCGATGTACGCGGTGGCCAAGGCCGGTGCCGCGTATGTGCCGGTGGATCCGGACCAGACCGCGGCGCGAACCGATTACATTCTGGGTACCGCGGCGCCGGTCTGCGTATTGACCAATGCCGCAGCGGGTTTCGATACCGAGCTGGCCCCGGTGGTGCGACTGGACCGGCTCGACCTCGATTGGCTGCCCGCGACACCGATAGCGGATGATGAGCGGGTCAGGCCGTTGCGCGCGGCGAATACCGCGTACGTGATCTTCACCTCGGGTTCGACCGGGCGGCCGAAGGGCGTCGCGGTTTCGCATGCCGCGATCATCAACCAATTGCTCTGGAAGACCGCTGAATTCGGGGTCGGACCAGGTGATGCCGTGTTGCTGAAGACGGCCGCCACCTTCGATCTGTCGGTGTGGGAGTTCTGGTCGGCGGCGGTATTCGGCGGGCGATTGGTGCTTGCCCACCCGGACGGGCACCGCGATCCGGACTATCTGAACGATCTGATGGCGCGGGAGTCGGTGACCACGCTGCATGTGGTGCCGTCGATGCTGGACGCGCTGTTGACCGGTCGGCTGCCGTTCACCTTGCGGCGGGTGCTGGTGATCGGTGAGGCACTGCCCGCAGAGCTGGCGCAGCGGTTCCGGGACACCTATCCGCAGAAGGAACTGTTCAATCTGTACGGGCCGACCGAGGCTGCGGTGTCGGTCACCAATCATCGGGTGACCGACAAAGATGCGGTATCGGTGTCGATCGGTACGCCGGAATGGAACAGCCGGGTCTATGTCTTGGATTCGCGGTTGCGTCCCGTGCCGGTCGGTGTTTCGGGTGAGTTGTATTTGGCCGGTGCGCAGTTGGCGCGCGGCTACTTCGGGCGGGTCGATCTGACGGCGGAGCGGTTCGTGGCGAATCCGTTCGAGTCGGGTGCGCGCATGTACCGCACGGGTGATCTGGTGGCCTGGAATGCTCACGGTGAGCTGGCGTATCGCGGGCGCACCGACTTCCAGGTGAAGATCCGTGGCTTCCGGATCGAATTGGGTGAGATCGAGGCGGCCCTGGTCGCGCTGCCGGAGATCGCGCAGGCGGCGGTTATCGCGGACGCGGATCAGCGGACCGGTGATCGGCTCGTCGCCTATCTGGTGGGCGTCGATGTCGATGTGGCACAGGTGAAGTCGGCGCTGGCCCGCGTGCTGCCGTCCTATATGTTGCCCGCCGCCTACGTGGTTCTGCCCGCGCTGCCGCGCAACGCCAACGGCAAGCTGGATCGAAAGGCTCTGCCCGCGCCCGAGTTCGAGGCCCAGGTGTTCCGTGCGCCGTCGACACCGATCGAGGAGATTGTCGCCGGGGTGTTCGCCGATGTACTCGGGGTGGATCGGGTCGGGATCGATGACGACTTCTTCGCACTCGGCGGCAATTCACTGATCGCCACCCAGGTGGTGGCGCGGCTGGGTGCCGCGCTGGATACGCAGGTGCCGGTGCGGGTGTTGTTCGAGGCGCCCACCGTCGCGACATTGGCGGTCCGGGTCGAGAATCGGGTCGGCTCCGGTCGGCGGCCGCGATTGGCCGCGGGCAGGCGACCGGACCGGGTGCCATTGTCGCTGGCACAGCAGCGGATGTGGTTCCTGAACCAGTTCGATACCGAATCGGCCGCCTACAACGTGCCGGTCGCGGTGCGATTGTCCGGTGCACTCGATATTGATGCACTGCGATTGGCGGTCGCCGACGTGGTGGCCCGGCATGAGGTGCTGCGCACCGTGTATCCGTCGCGCGACGGTGTCGCGTATCAGGTAATTCTGCCTGTGGGACAGGCGGTTCCGGATCTTACGGTCGTCGACATCACTGCGGGTGAGCTGCGCGATCGGATCGTCGAGCTGGTCGGCACCGGGTTCGATGTCACCGCCGACGTGCCCGTGCGTGCCGAATTGCTGCGCTGCGACAGCGACTACGTGCTGGTGCTCGTGGCCCATCACATCAGCGCGGATGGCTGGTCCATGGGGCCGCTGACTCGTGACCTGATGCTGGCGTATATCGCGCGCACCGGCGGATCCGCTCCGAACTGGACGCCATTGCCGGTGCAGTACGCCGACTTCGCGCTGTGGCAGCGGGCCGTACTCGGCGCGGAATCCGATCCGGATTCACTTGCCGGACAACAGGTGTCGTATTGGCGACAGGCCCTGGCCGAGCTGCCGGATGAGCTGAACCTGCCATCGGATCGGACTCGGCCTGCCGTCCCGTCGTTCGTCGGCGGCCGGTGCGATATCCCGATCGATGCGCAGTTGCACGTGGCGCTACTGCGATTGGCCCGCGATCACAATGCGACCCTGTTCATGGTGGTCCACGCCGCGCTCGCGGTACTGCTGGCGCGCCTGTCGGGCACCGACGATATCGCCATCGGTACGCCGGTCGCCGGGCGTGGTGAGGCCGAACTCGACGATGTCATCGGCATGTTCGTGAATACTCTCGTACTGCGCACCGAGGTCCCGGGTGGCCGCACCTTCGCCGAACTGCTTGCCCACGCCAAGGATGTGGATCTACAGGCTTTCGCGCACGCGGATATTCCGTTCGAGCGGTTGGTGGACCTGCTCGAACCGGCACGATCGACGGCACGGCATCCGCTGTTCCAGGTGGCGCTCTCGTTCGAGAACCTGCCGGACAACTCGTTCGAGCTGCCCGGGTTGCAGGTCGCTCCAGTGGATTTCGATCTCATTACCGAGAAATTCGATCTGTCGTTGGCGATTCGCGAGTCGAGTGCGGGCATGTTCGCCGCGTTCACCTATGCGCGCGACCTTTTCGACGACGCGACGGTTCGCGTCTTCGCGGATCGGTTCGCGCGGCTGCTCACCGCCATCGTCGCGGATGCGGAGACGCCGGTGGGTGATCTGCCGCTGCTGGCCGAATCCGAAGTCGAATTCCTGACTCGCGTGCACCCGGATCATCTGATGGCGGGTGGGCTGCTGCCCGATCTGCTGTTGCGCGGACTGCGCCACGGTGCGGACCGTACCGCGGTCAGGTATGCGGGCCGATCGATCAGCTACCGCGAACTCGACCGGTACTCGTCGCGGTTGGCCAGGGTGCTGATCGAACGTGGCGTCGGCCCGGAAAGTCTTGTCGCGCTGGCATTGCCGCGTTCCTACGAGATGGTCGCGGCGGTGCTGGCCGTCGCGAAGGCCGGTGGCGCACATGTGCCGATCGATCCGAACCATCCGCTGGAACGGATTCGGCATCTGCTGACCGACTCGGCGGCGGTCGTCGGACTGACCTCGACTGAGTACATAGCAGAGCTCCCCGATGACCTGCAGTGGCTCGGGCTCGACGACCACGCAATGGAAGCGTTGTGCGCCAACCGATCCGCCGCGCCGATCACCGACGCCGATCGGATCACCCCGCTGCGTCCGCACAACCCGGCCTACGTCATCTATACGTCGGGTTCGACCGGTGTGCCCAAGGGTGTCACGGTGACCCACGCCGGACTCGGCGGTCTGCTCGACCATGCGATCGAGCTGTACCGGCTCGAGCCCACACGCCGTTTCCTGCATATCTGCGCGCCGAGCTTCGACCCGTCGGTATTGGAATGGCTGTGCGCCTTCTCGGTCGGTGCGACGCTGGTGATCGTGCCGTCCACCGTGCCGGGTGGGGACGAGCTCGGTGACCTGCTGCGCACCGAACAGGTGACGCACGCGATCATCACCCCGGCGGTCCTCGGCACGGTGGATCCGACCGGTCTGGACCACCTCGAAATGCTCTCCGTCGGTGGCGATGTCACCACACCGGAACTGCTGGCCAAGTGGCAGCCCGGTCGCAGGTACTACAACGGCTACGGCCCGACCGAGACGACCATTATCTCGTCGTATGCGGAATTGACTGCGGGACAGCATATTACGATCGGCTCTCCGGTGCGCGGTATGTCCGCGCTGGTGCTGGACGCGCGGTTGAACCCGGTACCGCCCGGCGTGACGGGTGAGCTGTATCTGGCGGGCGGCGCGCGGGCGCGCGGTTACCGCAATCGAGCCGGGCTGTCCGCGGAGCGTTTCGTCGCCAACCCGTGGGGTGAGCCGGGTGCCCGGATGTATCGCACCGGCGATCTGGTCCGCTGGTACGCGACTCCGGCGGGAACGTGGGAGCTGGATTATGTGGGGCGCAGCGACTTCCAGGTGAAGGTCCGCGGCTTCCGTGTCGAACTCGGTGAGATCGACGCGGTGCTCGGCAGCCACGAGGATATCGAATTCGCGGTCACCCTCGGCCGTGAGACGGCCGCTGGAGCAACGGTATTGGTCTCGTACGTGCTCCCGGTGGCCGACCGTGTCGTCGAGCCCGACCGACTCACCGAATTCGCGGCGCGGGTACTGCCCTCGCATATGGTGCCCTCGGCCATCGTCGTCCTCGACGAGTTGCCGCTGACCACCAACGGCAAACTCGACCGCAACGCACTACCCGAACCGAAGTTCGCAGTCACGGTGTCGCGGGCACCTTCCAGCCCGCTGGAATCGCGGATCGCCGAGTTGTTCGCGCAGGTGCTCGGCGTGCGCCAGGTCGGAGCCGATGACTCCTTCTTCGCCATCGGCGGTGACAGCATCGTCTCGATCCAGTTGGTTTCGCGGGCCAAGTCGGTCGGAATCGGTTTCACGCCGCGCGATGTCTTCGAGCAGAAGACCGTCGCCGGATTAGCGCGGGTCGCGGTGCTCGGCACGGATCCCGCGCCCGTCGTGCTGGCGGAGTTGCCCGGTGGCGGGGTTGGCGATATCCCGCTCACCCCGGTGCTCGCGGGCTTCCTCGAGAACGGTTCATTCGGCCGATTCGCGCAGACCCTCGTGCTCGCGCTGCCGGAAGGCATCGACAGCACCGGACTGACCACCACGCTCACCGCCGTACTCGACCACCACGACATGTTGCGCGCGCGAGTATGGCAGGTCGACGGCCGGTGGTGGCAGCAGGTGGCCGCGCCCGGAACGCTCGACGCGTCGGCGCTCTTGTCCGAGGTGGACGTACCGGACGAGGCCGAGCTCAACCGAATCGGTAATGCCGCCGTGGCTTCCGCGCTGGCGGCACTGGATCCGGCCGCGGGTCGGATGGTCGCGTTCAGCTGGCTGCGCAGGTCGAATGCACGCGATCTACTGGTCTTCGCGGCGCACCACTATGTGATCGATGGCGTGTCGTGGCGGATTCTGATCCCGGACCTCATCACCGCATGGGCACAGCGCAGCGCCGGGATGGCCATCGCGTTGCCGCCGGTCGGAACGTCATTCCGGCGTTGGGCGCACGGTCTCGTCGAAGCAGCGGGCTCGCCGTCGCGGATGGCCGAGCTCGACTACTGGCGTACCGTGCTGGCCACACCGGATCCCTTGCTCGGTACACGTGCGCTCGATCCCACTGTGGATACCCACGCGTCGGTGCGGCAGTTGACGGTCGAGGTGCCGGTCGATGTGGCCGATGCGGTGCTGACCACGGTGCCCGCGCTGTACCGGGGCGGCGTCAATGACGGTCTGCTCGCGGCGCTGGCCATGGCGGTGCGTACTTGGCGGGCGCGACGCGGTATCGCCCTCCCGGTCACCAGGATTCGACTGGAGGGTCACGGCCGCGAGGAAGCGACGGTGCCCGGCGCCGATCTGACTCGTACGATCGGCTGGTTCACCAGCGTGTATCCGGTGGCGCTCGATCTCACCGGCGTTGCCGACGAGACCGCGGCGGTGCTGCGGTCGGTGAAGGAGCAATTGCTCGCGGTTCCGGATCGGGGTATCGGCTTCGGGCTACTGTGCCAGTCGAATTCGAGTCTGGCCGGTGATATCGGGCAGATCGGCTTCAACTATCTGGGCCGGGTATCCACCGGCGGCGCACCGGAGTTGACCGATCCGGCCTGGCTCCCGTCCGGTGACCTCGGTGACCTCGACGACGGCCAGGATCCGGCGCTGCCCGCATCGGCTGTGGTCGATATCAATGCGATCGTCGTCGACACCGATGCCGGACCGCGGATGGATGTGGCCTTCAAGTACGCCGGTGAAATCCTCGACGCGGCGGCAGTACAGGAACTGGCCGACGACTGGCTCACCGCCCTGACGGCGGTGGCCCGGCATGTAGCCGACCCGAATGCCGGTGGTCTCACACCATCAGATGTGCCGCTCATATCGACCACCCAGCACGAACTCGACACCTGGCGGGCGAACTACCCGGGCCTGGTCGAGGTACTGCCCCTGTCGCCGCTGCAAACCGGCCTGCTGTTCCTGATGGAAATGCTGGCCGAGTCGGTGGACCCCTACGTCATTCAGGTGGCGGTCGAACTCTCGGGCGAATTCGAACTCGACCGCCTGCGCCGCGCCGCACAGGCGGCGCTGGACCGGCACGCGAATCTGCGCAGCGCCTTTGCCTTCGGCGCGAACGGCAAACCCGTGCAGCTCATTGCCGAAGGGGTTCGGGTGCCGTGGCGAGTGGTCGCCGAGGTGCCCGACGCTGACCTGCCAGATCTGCTCGCCGCCGACCAGCGCACCGGATTCGATTCCGCGCTGGCGCCGCTGCTGCGATTCACGGTGTACCGCACCGCATCCGGGCGCACGCACCTGGTGCTGACGGCGCATCACATCCTGCTCGACGGCTGGTCCATGCCGCTGCTGATGAAGGATCTGCTGATCCTCTATGCGACCAGGAGCGATACCGCGCTGCTGCCCGCCGCGCGGCCGTACCGCGATTATCTGGCGTGGCTGTCGCGCCAGGACCGTGAAGTCACACTGCGTGCGTGGGAAACCGCGCTGACCAAGCTCGCGCCGACGCTGCTCGCGCCCGTGTTGGTGCGGCCCGCAGCGCCGGCCGATGGATTCGGCAGGTCCGCATTCGAACTGTCGGCGACCGAGACGGCCGCGCTGACGTCCTTCGCCGCGGCGACCGAGGTCACCGTCAATACGGTGCTGCAAGCGGCGTGGGGTGTGGTCCTCGCCGGTATCACCGACCGCGACGATGTGGTCTTCGGCGTCACCGTTTCGGGACGTCCACCGCAGCTCGACGGTGTCGACGCGATGGTCGGTTTGTTCGTGAACACCATCCCGGTGCGCGTCCGATTCGATTCGGCCACAACGGTTTCGCAGCTGCTCACCGAGTTGCAAGCCGGGCAGGCTGCACTGCTGGAGCATCATTATCTCGGGCTGGCCGATGTCCAGGCGATCGCGGGCGGCACCGAGTTGTTCGACACGCTGGTTGCCTACGAGTCGTATCCGATCGATGCCGATGGCCTGCGGCAGGCGGGTAGCGCGGTCGACGGGCTGGTGGTCGGTGGCGTGAGTTCGGTCGACTACACCCACTATCCGGTTACCGTCCGAGCGGAACTGGCTGCCGAGCTGCGGGTGGAGGTGCTGTATCGCGGCGATGCCGTCGCGGATTCGGCGGCGCAGGCGTTGACCCAGCGGTTGCGCACTGTGCTGGGTGAATTCGTCACCGCGGATTCGGTTGCAACCGTGCGTGACGGTGTGGGGTCCGACGTACTCGGGCAGGTTCGATACTGGCGCAGCACGCTGGCAGGACTGCCGGATGAGTTGACGTTGCCCATGGATCGTCCGCGCTCGACCGTGCCCTCCTATGACGGCGGGCAGGTCGTGCTGCAGATCGGTGTACACCTGCACCACGAACTGCGTCGGCTTGCCGAGACCAGGAATACCTCGGTATTCGTGGTGTCGCATGCGGCTTTCGTGGTGCTGTTGGCGCGGTTGTCCGGCACGACCGATATCGCGATCGGTACACCGGCCTCGTGGGCAACCCTCTACAACGCCGTGATGCTGCGCACCGATAGCAATCCCAGTGCGACCTTCGGTGAACTGAACGCCGCGGTCGGTCCGACCGACGCGGCCGGGGTCCCTGGGACAACCTTCGACAACACCGTGGTGCTGCGGACCGAATACCACCCGGGTGCGACTTTCGATGAACTGCTCGCCGCGGTCGGCCCGGTCGACGCCGCCGCATTCGCGCACGTCGATGTGCCATTCGCGCAACTCGTCGAGATACTCGATCCGGTCCAGGTGACCGGCAGGCATCCGCTGTTCCAGGTCGCGATGGGGCAGCGCAGCGCCGCAACGGATCCGCTCACGGTGGACCTGCGGCTTTCGCTGAACGAGCGAATCGGTCCGCGCGGTGAAACCCAGGGCGTGCTGGCCGAATTCACCTATGCGACAGACTTGTTCGACGCGGTCACCGTGCAGGGCTTCGCTGATCGGTTTGCCCGGATCCTCACCGCGGTCGTCGCCGACGCCGCGGTGACCGTCGGTGATATCGAGCTACTCGGACCGAACGAACGCACCCGGGTGCTGCACGAATGGAATTCGCGCGGTGCGTGGGTGCCCGCCGCGACACTCCCCGAGCTGATCGCCGATCAGGCCAGGCGCAGGCCCGATGCGGTGGCGGTTCGCTTCGGCGATACCGCACTGAGCTTCGCGGAGCTGCGGCGGCGGGCGAACCGGGTGGCGAGGGCGCTCATTGCCGCCGGTGCCGGTCCGGAATCGCTGGTGGCCGTTGCGGTTCCGCGTACCGAGGAGCTGCCGGTCGCGCTGCTCGGCGTGCTCACTGCGGGTGCGGCGTATCTGCCGATCGATATCACCTATCCGGCGCAGCGGTTGGCCTTCGTGCTTTCCGATGCGGTTCCGGTCTGTGTGCTCACCACCGCGCAGCAGCGTGCCGATGTGCCGGTCGGCGAGCTGCCGGTGATATTGCTCGAAGAGACAACGGAATTCGATGATCGTCCGGTCAGCGACGCCGACCGTATCGCGCCACTGCTACCGGATCATCTCGCCTACGTCATCTACACCTCGGGTTCGACGGGCGTGCCGAAGGGTGTTGGTGTGGCGCACCGCAATGTGGTCGAGCTGTGCGCGAATACCCAGCCGCTGTTCGGTTTCGACGAGACCGATGTGTGGACGCTGTTCCACTCCTTCGCCTTCGACTTCTCGGTGTGGGAGCTGTGGTGCGCCTTGGCCACCGGCGGTGCGGTTGTCGTGGTGGACTACGCGACCTCACGGGCACCGGAACTGTTCCGCGAGTTGCTGATTCGCGAGAAGGTGACGGTGCTGAACCAGACACCGTCGGCCTTCTATCAGCTGATCGAGGCCGATCGGGCCGCCTCCGATGTCGATGGCGAATTCGCGCTGCGACATGTCGTATTCGGTGGCGAGGCATTGGATCTGCGTCAGTTGCGGCGCTGGTATGAGCGCCATGACGCGGATGCGCCGCGGCTGGTGAATATGTATGGGATCACCGAAACCACGGTGCACGTGTCGTTCCTTGCGCTGGACAAGCAGATCGCGGACAGTCCGGACAGCCTGATCGGACGGGCGCTGCCGGGTTTGGATGGCTATGTGCTCGACGAGCGCTTGCATCCGGTGCCGGTCGGAACACCGGGGGAGATCTATGTGGCCGGAGCTCAGCTGTCCAGGGGATACCTCGGCAGGCCGGGGCTGGCGGCGACACGTTTCGTCGCGAATCCCTTCGGCGCACCCGGATCTCGTATGTACCGCACCGGTGACCTTGGTCGTTGGGGCCAGGCCGGACTCGCCTACGCCGGGCGCAGTGATCAGCAAGTTCAGTTGCGCGGCTTCCGAATCGAACTCGGCGAGATCGAATCCGCGCTGCTGCGCTGTCCGGGCGTGAGCCAAGCGGTGGTGCTGGTCCGCTCGACCGAACGTCTCGGGGATCAGCTCGTCGGGTATGTGGTGCCCGCAGCCGGTGCCGGCATCGATCCGGATGAATTGCGGGTGCAGGTGGCCGAATTCCTCACCGGCTATATGGTTCCCGCCGCCATCGTGGTGCTCGATGTCATGCCGCTGACCCCGAACGGCAAGCTGGACCGGCGCGCGTTACCGGAGCCCGCGTTCGAGGCACGGCAGTACCGTGCACCGGCAACGCCGATCGAGGAAACCGTCGCCGCCGCCTTCGCGGAGGTGCTCGACCTCGACCGATTCGGTATGGACGACAACTTCTTCGAGCGCGGCGGCAATTCGCTGATCGCCACGAAGCTGACGGCACGGCTGAGCTCGCTTCTCGGTGAAAAGATCCCGGTTATGCGGGTATTCACCGCACCGACCCCGTCGGACTTCTTGGCCGAGCTGGCCCGCCGGGCGGGTGGGCAGGTCGAGGGCGAGGTGGCCTTCGATGTGGTGCTGCCGCTGCGCGCGACGGGTACCGCCGATCCGTTGTTCTGCATCCATCCGGTCTCCGGCATCGCATGGTCGTTCGCGGGACTAGCGGCCTACCTCGATTCCGACCGGCCGATCTACGGCATCCAAGCACCCACCCTGGCCGCACCGGCAGAGCTGCCGGACACGATCGAGGAGTGGGCCGCGATCTATGTCGATGCGATCCGCTCGGTCCAGCCGATTGGGCCGTATCACCTGATCGGCTGGTCGATGGGTGGTGTCTTCGCGCACGAGATCGCGGTGCAATTGCAGCGGGCCGGACAGCGGGTGGCCACGCTCGCGGTGATGGACAGCTATATGGCCGATCCGCCAGACGAACGCGCGCAGGGCGCGGGCTCACCCGTGCCGGTGGCCGAGCTGATCGGTGGCCTGCTCGGCGAACAGGCCGGTGACCTCGGCTTCGCCGCCGATATTGACTTGGCACAACTCGCCGAGCGGCTGGTCGAACTGCCGGAGCCGTTCGCCTCCTTCGGCTCCGAGCGGTTCACCCGGGTGCTGGATACGGCTGTGCATTCGGTTGTGTTGCGCAATGCCTATCAGCCTGTTCGATTCCACGGCGACGTCATCTACTTCACTGCGGCGCTCGACGACCCCACCGGTTCGATCGGCGCGGGAATCTGGGTTGATGTGGTCGACGGAACCGTGGATAACCGCGCGGTGCCGACCACCCACTGGCGTATGACGGCCGCCGACGGACTCGCCGAAATCGGCCGGGTGCTGACCGACATTTGGCGGGAAGTCGCAGCGCGGACTCGTGACTGAAACTCGCAGCCACGTCAGCGATTGGAGGTGAGGAGGGGTTTGAGGTCGAGGATCGGTGTGCCGTGCACGGCTTCGAGGTTGCGGACATGCGCTGACGGTGCGGATATGGATGTGGTGCAGACCGATCGGGTTGGGGCGGTGCGGTGCGCGGGTGGCGAAAACTCCGGCGCTGGCCTCTCGGGGGATGCCGCCCTGGTTTCCACGGGGATTCTGTATCGACCTGGTTGAGTACCCACATCCGACGCTGCGTCAATGACAGCGGGATGCGCTGCGGGCGCACGGCCCGCGTCAACGGCGGCCGATCCGCATGCTCGGAATCCGGCACGTGATCATTTGTTCAGTTGTGCACCTTGGGGTGAGGGCGGTGTGGGTGCGGTTGAGGATGACGGGGGCGGTGGGTTTTCGGGGTTTGCCGCCCCCGGTTTCTACGTGATCATTTGTTCAGTTGTGCACCTTGGGTGGTGAGGGCGGTGCGGACGCGGTCGAGGACTACGTGGGGGCGGTCGTAGAGGAGGGTTGCGTTGATGCGGATTACGCGCCAGCCCAGGGCTTCGATGCGGGCTATGCGGTCGATGTCCTTGGTGCGCTGGGTGGGGTCGGTCCAGTGTTGGGCGCCGTCGTATTCGACGGCTACCTGCCATTTGCGCCAACCGAGGTCGACGCGCGCGACGAATTCGCCGTAGTGATTGCGGATCACTAATTGTGTTGCGGGACGGGGTAAGTCGTCGTCGATCAGGAGCAAGCGTGTGTGGGTCTCGGGTGGGGATTCGGCGCCTGGATCCACGACGGCGAGCGTTGTGCGCAAACGGTTGAGGAAACGTGCGCCCGGATGTTTCGATGCCAAGACCGCGACTTCACCTGGTTCGAGTCCGGTAGCCGCACACAGTGCGTCCAGGATCGGTACGGCCCGCTCGCGTGGCAGCCGCCGACCGAGGTCGAATGCAGTGCGCGCCGGTGTTGTGACCGTGAACCCGTCGACCTCACAGCATTCGCTCGGCTCGATAACCGAGCGGACGGCACGAATCCCGCAGGGCGGACGACAGTGTCCGCGCCTGGCGATCTCTGCTGCTTGATCTGCATCGAGCCAGCGAGTGCCGTGCATGGCGGCCGCCGAGCACCCGATCAGCACACCATCACCCTTCGCCCAGTGCGCAGCGGCACGGGCGCGCCCTCTCGCATCGAGCGAGCACCCTTTGCGCACATAGACATCCGGAAACACCCGCACAAAGTTGTGCCGCAGCTCCCACCGCGTAACCAACCCCGCCGCCACCGCCCAAGACCCCACAAACGGCTCATCCAATACCCCCATCCCCCCACTATCCCCACCCCCACCGACAACCCCCCAACCCGCCCGCTCGAACCTCTGGCGACCCTCCGCACCTCGCCCAACGATCAAGATCAGGTGGCGCTGGTGGCGGTGGCTTCTCGGGCGATGCCGCCCCAGTTTCCACGTGATCATGTGTCCAACCGGGGGCCGTCCATGAGGGTGGTGGGGGTCGAGGGGGCGGTGGTCAGCCGTGGAGTATCGGCCAGTCACTGGCAGATGACGGCCGCTGCTGGACTCGCCGAAATCGGCAATTGCTGACCGAGCTGTGGTGGAAATCCGCATCCGACTCATGACCGGAAGTCCCTGATGCGCTGAACCCTCTGCCGCGCAGGTGTTTTCACGCCACGCACGAAATCGTGGGCAAAAACGTGCGTGGCGTGCGAACTGATGCGCGCGAGACGGAAGGAGGCGAAGCAATTGCGGCCCGTACTCGTCGCCGTGCCACCGGTGTGCGATGCGGCGGATGTGATGCTGGCGCATGGGCTGTGGCAACGGCATCGCGCGTGCCGAATCAACCGGTGCGTGTGGAAATCGGCGGCGTAGCAGACGCTCGTTCTCGCCGGACGGCTGGTTCCGCAGTCGATGAGCCCGCGTGAACGCGCCGCCGCCAGAGGGATCGATTTCCCGAGAGCGTCCTAGGTCGACGCGCTACCGTCCGGCGGCCAGTCGGTGCGGACATTGCGTGAGGTGCTGGAGAGGCTCGAGTCCCTGGCAGGCGATCCGCACGGGCAGGGGGAGGCGTGGGCGCGCGTCGCACCGAGGTAGACGGCTGGCTGGCCGAGTGGCGGATAGACCACCACGACATTCGAATGATGCTGGGACGCAATGGGGCCGAGGAACCGTTGGTTTCGTGCACGGCGGCTGCGGCACCGGACTTGGCGCAGATGCGAGAGCAATTTCCGGAGCTGTCTCGGTTGTGGGATGCGATTCGGCATGAGTACTGGGCGGAATTCACTCCGCCTCCGAGAAATTCACGAGGACGGTTCGCCTAGTGGACGATGACAGGCGGCTTCGGTTGGTGCCGACCGAACCCACGGCGGTGCGGATTCGGCAACTCACGGCCCGAGCGGGACGGGCGGGGTATCGGCTCGAACGCGCTTCCACGGTGCCCTACGACTGGATGCTTCTCGACGCCGAAGACGGCGCGACTACCTATTCGGCCGCGCGGACCTCGACCAGATCGAGCGGTGGCTCGACGAATGAGGTGCGGGTGGGTTTCTTCACTGGGGAATCCGCGCTGGCGATGCACATCTGCTATGTGACGTAGTTCACTGGGGCGTGGGGCGTCGCAACATCTACCGTCTGAGACCGATACATAGCTGTCACGTCTGCGCCGTCTGAGGCGCAGGCGTATCAGTGCATGTTGCAAGACTTATATGATGACTCGGACTGGTTTGGCCCCCGGTGCACGACGCCTTTGACGGGGTCGGGGGCAGGTCTTAGCTCGACCCGAGAGGTGATTACACCCGAATGGAAACTGCTCGTCGTTCCGCCCGAGGTAGTCGCCGACGTAGGTCGGGCAGCCCGCTGTTCGCTCAGCTGCTCACGGCCGCGGTGGAGTCCGCGGCCACCTCGATCGCACTGCGTTTCAATCCGACCGGTAATCCCGCGGACCAGCGTGAACTCACTTATCGCGAACTCGATGCCCGCTCGTCCAGGGTCGCGCGCGAGCTGATCGACCGCGGCATCGGCGCGGGCGATTACGTGGCGATGGGCATTACCCGTTCGGTCGAATCGATGGTCGCGCTGTGGGCGATCGCGAAGACGGGTGCGGCCTATGTGCCGGTCGATCCGAACTATCCGGCGGAGCGGATCCAGCACATCGTCACCGATTCGGGTGCCGCACACGGTTTGACCACCTCGGCGCATCGCGCCAAGCTCGGCACCTCGGCCTATTGGATCGAATTGGATGACCCGGTGGTTTCCGAGCGCATCGCCGCCCGGCCCGATCACCCGGTCTCCTATGCCGATCGGGTGCGGGCTGTCAACGAAAACCATCCGGCCTACGTCATCTACACCTCCGGTTCCAGTGGTAAGCCGAAGGGGGTGGCGGTCACCCACACGGGTCTGGCGGGATTGGCGGCAATCGGCGAGCACTATCTGATCGACGCGGATTCCTGCGTCTCACATCTCAGCTCGCCCAGTTTCGACTTCTCGATGATGGAGACGCTGTTCACCTTCTCGGTGGGCGCGACGCTGGTCATTGCGCCGCCGACGGTATTCGGCGGTGTCGAACTCGCGGATCTGCTGCGCCGGGAGCAGGTCACCCATCTGCTGATCACCCCGGGTGCGCTGGAATCGCTGGATCCGGCCGATCTCGATGACGTGCAGGTCGTGGTCGCGGGCGGGGACCGACTGCCCGCGGAGTTGGTGGCGCGCTGGGCGGATAACGGCCGCTCGGTATTCAATGCGTACGGGCCGAGCGAGGCGACCGTCATGGTCACCACCACCGAGGCCATCGCGGCCAGAGAGCCCGTCACCATTGGCTCGGCCATCGCGGGCGTGGGCGCCTTCATTCTCGATGCGCGGTTGCGGCCGGTGCCCGCGGGTGTCGTCGGTGAGCTCTACGTCTCGGGTGCGGTACTCGCACAGGGCTACCTCGGTCGACCGGCGCTGACCGCAGAACGCTTCGTGGCCAGCCCGTTCGGCGCGGAGGTCGATAATCCGGGTGCGCGCCTCTATCGCACCGGAGATCTGGTGCGGCGCAACGAAACCGGCCTGATGGAGTACTTCGGCCGATCTGATTTCCAGGTCAAGATCCGTGGTCTGCGCATCGAACTCGGCGAGATCGATAGCGCGCTCACTACACATCCGGATGTCGACTTCGCGGCCACGCTCGGCAAGACGCTGCCCTCGGGTACGACCGCCCTCGTCGCGTATGTAATGCCGCGCCAGGGTGCCACCCTCGATACCGGTCAGCTTGCCGCGCATATCGGGGAATCGTTGCCGGACTACATGATTCCGGCCGCCATCATGGTGTTGGGCGAGATTCCGCTGACCCCGGTCGGCAAGCTGGACCGGGCGGCCCTGCCCGATCCGGTCTTCGCGGCACGTCAGTTCCGCGCTCCGGCAACGCCGGTCGAGGAGATCATCGCCGATGTATTCGCGGCATTGCTGCTCGGTCCCGATACGGACGCACGCGTCGGTGTCGATGACGACTTCTTCGAACTCGGCGGCAATTCGTTGCTGGCCACCCAAGCCGCCGCGCGCATCGGCTTCGCACTCGGTCTCCGGGTGCCGGTGCAGCTGATCTTCGAGGCCTCGAAGGTTTCGCTACTGGCCCAACGTGTCGAGCAGCACGCGGGTTCGGCCGTCGGACGGGCGCTGACCGCTCAGACCCGGCCCGACCGGATTCCGCTATCGTATGCGCAGCAGCGGATGTGGTTCCTGAACCGTTTCGATACGGCCAGCGCGGTCAATAACATTCCGCTGGCGGTGCGACTTTCCGGGCGACTGGATGTCGACGCATTGCGCGCGGCGGCCCGCGATCTGATCGAGCGGCACGAGGTGCTGCGCACTATCTATCCGGACATCGATGGTGAGGGCTTCCAGGTCGTCCTGCCGATCACCGATGCGCGCGCGGTACCCGACCTTCCGGTGACCACCGCTGTGACACAAGAACTTTCGGATCTGATCAGTGTCGAGGTGCTGGGCGGATTCGATGTGACGGCCGCGCCGCCGGTGCGCCTGCGGCTGTTCCAGCTCGGCGAATCCGAGTATGTGCTGGTGTGCGTGGTGCACCACATCGCAGGGGACGGTTTCTCGCTCGGCCCGCTGGCCCGCGATCTGATGGCGGCGTACTCCGATCACGTGCGCGGCGGGCGGCCCGAATGGCCGCCGCTGGCGGTGCAATACGCCGACTACGCCCTCTGGCAGCGCGAAACCCTCGGCAGCGAATACGATCCGGAATCGGTCTTCGCGCAGCAGATCGAGTTCTGGCGCAACGAATTGGCCGCGCTGCCGGAACAATTGGATCTGCCCGCGGATCGGCCGCGCCCCGCCACGTCATCCAACAATGGTGCCGTCGTCGCCTTCGACATCGATGCCGACATTCACGCCCGACTCGATCGACTCGCGCACGAACATAATTCAACGCTGTTCATGGTCGTGCACGCCGCGCTCGCGGTACTGCTCGCCCGGCTGTCGGGCACCCGCGATATCGCGATCGGCACCCCGGCCGCCGGTCGCGGTGAGGCGGCACTGGACGATCTGATCGGCATGTTCGTCAACACCCTGGTGTTGCGCACCGAGATCGATCCCGCCATGACCTTCGACGATCTGCTGCGTGCGGTGCGCAAGGTCGATGTCGCGGCCTTCGGACACGCCGACGTGCCGTTCGAGCGGTTGGTCGAACTGCTCGATCCGGTGCGCTCGACCGCGCGGCATCCGCTGTTCCAGGTGATGCTGGTCTTCCAGAACCTGGCGCGCACCGAACTGGAGTTGCCCGGCCTGACGGTCGCGGGTGTGGAACACGGGGTGGCGCTGGCCAAGTTCGATCTGCAGCTCGAGATCGCGGAGAACCCTGCGGCGCGAGCGTCGGGCCCGGAGGCGGTAGCGGAGCGTATCCACGGAGGGCACCGGGAGGGCCGCGAATTAGACCCTGCGGCGCGAGCGTCGGGCCCGGAGGCGGTAGCGGAGCGTATCCACGGAGGGCACCGGGAGGGCCGCGAATCGGACACTGCGGC
>NZ_JBFANH010000014.1:0-230755 GCF_040674755.1 Nocardia sp. NPDC049737
GGCATGCGCTCGTACAGGTCGATGCTCACCTCGGCATCGGACTTCATCAACGCGTCGGCGGCGTAGATACCGGCCGGGCCCGCGCCCACGATCGCCACGCGCAGTGGGTATTTCGGCACACTCATGGCTGATACGCCTCCACGAATGCCGTATCCGCCCCGACCGCACCCAATTTCGCCGCACTGCCCGGCGATCCGAGCGCGATATCGCGCCCCGGCAGCGGTTCGGTGAAAAATCGCTCGTTCTCGGCCACGAACTGCTGTTGCCCGGCAGGGATATCGTCATCGAGGTAGATGGCCTCGACCGGGCATACCGGTTCGCAGGCACCGCAATCCACACATTCGGTCGGATGGATATAGGCCATCCGACCACCGGTGTAGATGCAGTCGACCGGGCACTCCTCCACACAGGCCCGATCCATGACGTCCACGCAGGCGGCGCCGATTACGAAGGTCATGACGCCTCCTCAGCCGATGCGGCCGCGAGCTCGGTGTCTTCACCGAGTGCGGCCAGGATTTCGTAGCGGCGCCGCGCGAATTCGGGTTCGAATCGAGCGCCCGGCGCGCGGGGATTGTCGATCGGGATAATGCGCTGGATCCGGGCGGGACGAGTGGTCAGCAGGACGATCCGATCCGCGAGCAGCAAAGCCTCGTCGACGTCGTGGGTGACGAACAGGACAGTCGTCTTGTGACGCTGCCACACCGAGATCAGCAACCGCTGCATATCGGCGCGGGTCTGCGCATCCAACGCACCGAACGGTTCGTCCATGAGCAGTACGCGCGGTTGTGCGGCCAGGGTGCGGGCCAGCTGCACGCGCTGGCGCATACCACCGGACAGGGCGCCGGGCAGGTGGTCACCGAAGTCGTTGAGCCCCACCTGATTCAACAATTCCAATGCCTCCGGTCGACGCCGACCGCGCGGCACCCCACGCAGCCGCAACGCGAATTCGACATTCTTACGAGCGGTGCGCCATGGCAACAGCGCGTCTTCCTGAAAGACCATCGCGCATTGTGCGCCGGTACCCACTGCACCGCCATCCACTTCGGCGGTGCCACCGATCGGTGTCAGCAATCCGGCCATGGCACGCAGGATGGTTGATTTACCGCATCCCGACGGACCGAGCAGTACCACGATCTCGCCTGGGTCGACATCGAGATCCACTTCGGCAGCGAGGCTTTCGCCGTATGCTATGCGCAGCTGGCGCATCCGGACGGCCGCTCCCGCACTCATCGCACTGCCCTCGGCAACCAACGGTTGACCCGCCGACCGACCACTTCGACGAGCCAGGCCGTGGCCCAGCCCAGCACTCCGATCGACAGCATTCCGACCACGACCCCCGGATAGTCGAGCAGGCCGTAGGACTGCCAGGTGAAATAACCGATACCGAACTGTCCGGAGATCATTTCGGCACTGATCACGCAGATCCACGCGACGCCCATCGCCACCGAAAGCCCCGAGAAGATGCCGGGTAGCGCACCGGGCAAGGCGATCTGGAACAGGATCTCCCAACGTCGCGCGCCGAGCGTGCGAGCGGCTTCTTCCCACACCTTCGGCAGGGCGTGCATGGCATGGATGGTGCTGACCGCTACCGGGAAGAATGCCGCGAAGAAGGTGATGAAGACGATGCCCTGCTCCCCCGTCGGGAACAGCAGAATAGCCAAGGGCACCAACGCGATTGCCGGTATCGGCCGGAATACCTCCAGTATCGGTCGCACCAGCGCGCTGACCATGTATGAGCGACCGATCGCCATACCGACGAGCACACCGCCCACCGTCGCCAGCCCGAAGCCGATCAGAATTCGGCGGATGCTGGAGACGATATTGCTGTAGTAGGAATGGGTGCCCAGCTGAGTTCGGAACGAGTCCAGGACCTCCGCGGGCGTGGGGATCTTGTCGAAGCGCAGCCAGAACACCACCTGGTTCGCCGTGAGCAGATACCACAGCAAAACCAGCGCGCCCAGCGGTACCGCAGTGAGCAGTGCCGTGCGCAGTCGGCCAGGCAGCACTACCCGGACGGGCCGTCCGGTCGATCGGTGGGTGGTCGCCTCCGTTTCGGCAGACGTTGCCGGGATTGCGGCAACCGGTTCGGCGGATACCGTCATATCGAACCTCCTGATCTCGTGTCGGATGTCTAGCGGGCCAGCAGTGCTGCGGCGTAGTCGATTACGGCTGCGCCCGGATGGCCGCCCGCATAGGCCTGGGCGTCGGCCTTGACCGCGAACGGTTTCAGCCGCTCGTCGGGTGCGGCCGCGGGATCACTCACCCAGGTGGCGGTGGCCGCGAAGATCCGCATTCCGGACGCGGTATCCGGGACATAGCCGACCCGGGCCGAGCCGCCGTGCTGGGCGATCAGGCGAAGCAAGCAGGTCGGGGTCTTGGCCACCGAGGTGGTGTCGGCACCTTCGAACCACACCTCGGAAGCGGTCGCCGTATTGTCGACGGCGCCCCCACAGACCGAGTCGATACCGGTCAATCTGCTCGGGGCGCTGGTCGAGGCGCGCTGGGTCTCGTAGTCGGATCCATACAGCGCCCGAACGTATTTGTCGTTGACGAACTCGCCGAGATCCAGATCAGCCAGCGCACCGAGCCCCTTCAAGAAGGGCAGCAATTTGCCGAGCGCATCGACCTGCTGGGGCTTGATGGTCGGATCGAAACTCACCAGGCCATTGGGGCCGTTGTACAAGTACACGACTTCTGCCGGTATTCCGGTGATCTCGGCGACCCGCTTCGCGGCGGCCAGCGGATTCTGGTTCAGATAATCGGTGGTCTCGCGTTGCGCGGCGAGGAATGCCGCGACGATATCCGGGTTCGCCTCGTCGAATCGCTTATTCGCCACAACCGCATGGAAGGTCGGAATGTTGGCGCTACCACCGTCATAGAGCAATCTGGCCTTACCGTCGAAGACGAGCTTCTGCGGCCACGGCACGAACTGCGCCAGCGCCGACACCTGATCGCCCTGCAGTGCCGACGCCCCGACGGCCGGGTCCTGGCCGAGCAGTTTCACATCGTCCAGGGTGAGCCCGATCCCGGACAGGCCGGTGGCGAGCATGCCGTGTGCGGCGGAGCCGACGCTGGTCGAAACGACCTTGCCGCGTAGATCCGCCAGGGTCGCCGCAGGTGATTCCAACGGAACCACTACCTGATTCAGTGATCCGCGCAGGTTGTAGCCGGTGACCGCGATCAATTCGGACTTCACGTCGGCGTGATCGCGCGTCTTCGACCCGTTGACCAGGATCGGAGCATCGCCCATCGACCCGATATCGACCTGGCCCGCCAGCATCTGCGCGGTCAGCGGGGGCCCGGCGGCGAAGTCCTTCCATTCGACCTTGTACGTCACACCTTTCGACTTGCCGAGTTCGGCCAGCTTGGCCTCGAACGTGCCGCGATCACGCAACAGCGTGCCCGCGGTGACGGTATTGATGGTCTTGGATTGATAGCCGATATCGACAGTGATCGTTTTGCCGTCGCTGCCGGAGCCGCAGCCGGCGACGACGGTTGTCGCGGTCGCGGCGCCGAGCAACAGCGCGAGCCGGCCTCGAAAGGTCGTGCGTGGTGTCCTCATCGTGGTGTTCCTTCGCCCGCGATCAGCGCAGCAAGTAGGGGATGTTGACGGTCACGGCGCCGACCGGACAGCGGGCCGCGCACGGGCCGCAGTACCAGCACTCGTCGACGTGCATATACGCCTTGCCGGAATCCGGGTGGATCGCGAGCGAATCCAGTGGGCACATATCGACGCACAGGGTGCAGCCGTCGATGCATTTCTGTTCATCGACGGTGACCGGAACGTCGATTCGGGAGTTGACCAGAGCCATCAGATTTCCTTCCGAGAGTTGGCGATGCCGATGCGAGCGAAGGCGCGGACATCGGCGTCCGGGTCCTCCAGTGCGGATTGCAGGGCGGCGGTGACCTCGGGACGTTCGGCGATCCGTTCGGCGAGTGCACGCACAGCCGCTTTGCGGACATCGAGGTTGTCGTCGGCGACCGCCGAAATCAGGTGAGGTGCGGCGTAATCGGCGTCGACAACCGCCAGTGCGTTCGCCGCGCCCTGGCGGACCTGCCAGGCCGGATCGGTGATCGCGGTCGCGGCGACCGCTGCCGCCTCCGCACTGCATCCGGTTTCGGCCAGCCCGGACAGCGCGGCGGCCCGCACGAGCGCATCGTCGTCAGTAGCCAGTCCGACGAGCGTCGCCGATCCTCGTGGATCGCCCACCGCGGCAACGCCTTTGGCGACCGCGATGCGCACGAGCGGATCGGGGTCGGCGGCCGCTGCGTCGAGTTCGGCCAGTGCATCCACCGAGGTGAGCCCGCTGACCACCGTACGGCGCACCTCGGCATTCGGGTCGGCGAGCAAGCCGAACAGTTCGGCGGCGTCGACCCGACGGTGTCGCCACAGTGCGCCGATCGCCGCGGAGCGTACGGCGGGTTCGGCCGCCGATACGCAGCTTCGCAGTGTCGCATCGAATTCCACGCCGGGAACCAGCACCTCGAGCAGTTCGGTGAGCAGACCGATGGCGGCGTGGCGCACGGTGACATCGACATCGGCCAGACCCCCCGCGATCATCGGCGTGGCCGCCGCCCACTCCTCGGTGGTCTCGCTGAGCACCGACAGTGCCGTGCGGCGGACCTCTGGATCCGGGTCGACCAGAAATGGTCGAAGTTGGGTAAGCTCGGGACACGCATCGGCCAGATCCATCAACTGGAGCAAGCGGGCACTCATCGGGCACCCCATGCGCCGACCAACTCCGGTGCCGCCGCATCGGGCACGCCGTCGGGCCGGACGAATCCGGGCACCGGCACGATGTAGGGGGCGACCGGCCGCGTGGTGAACTCCATCGCCCCTGATTCACCGCGGAACAGGTTGAGGTGACAGAACCATTCGGCATCGTCGCGCTCCGGCCGATCGGAGCGCTGATGGTAGAGCCCCCAGCGGCTCTCGGTACGCCGCAGTGACGCACGCGCGGCCATCTCGGCGCAATCCCGGATGAATGTCACCTCCGCACAACGCATCAGCTCATGCGGGGTGTGCGCGCCCATCCGCTCGATATCGGTGTGCATCCGCTCGAATGCCTCCAGCCCGAGCGTCAGATAGCGCTGCGTTTTCGGTGGCTGCAGATAGTCGTTCACGAAGCGGCGCAGTTTGTATTCCACCTGCTGCTGCGGCGGACCGTCCGGGTTGGTCAGCGGCCGATAGATCAATGCGTGCGCGGCAGAGATCTGGTCCTCGGGCAGTTCGGGATGTGCCGCGCCGCTGGCATAGTCACTCGCACTGCCACCGGCGATATCGCCGTAGACGAACGCGCCGATCATGTAGTTGTGCGGGACCAGCGCCATATCGCCTGCCGCGTACAGTCCGGGCACGGTGGTCGCGGCATATTCGTCGACCCAGACCCCGGATGCGGAATGCCCACTGCACAAGCCGATTTCGGAGATGTGCATTTCGATATCCCGCGTCCGATAGTCGGTTCCGCGTCCGGTGTGGAAGGTGCCGCGGGTCGGCCGCTCGGTGGTGTGCAGGATCCCCTCGATCTGCTCGATCGTCGCATCCGGCAGATGGCTGAGTTTCAAATAGATCGGCCCTCGAGCGCTGTCGAGTTCGCGCTTGACCTCCGCCATCATCTGCCCGGACCAGTAGTCGCAGTCGACGAACCGGTTGCCATCGGCGTTGACCTGGTAGCCGCCGAACGGATTGGCGACATAGGCGCAGGCCGGACCGTTGTAATCCTTGATCAGCGGGTTGATCTGGAAACATTCGATACCCGACAGTTCCGCGCCCGCGTGGTAGGCCATCGCATAGCCGTCACCGGCGTTCGTGGGATTCTCGTAGGTACCGTACAGATAACCGCTGGCGGGCAGACCGAGCCGGCCGCACGCCCCG
Source organism: Nocardia sp. NPDC049737 (assembly GCF_040674755.1). NCBI lineage: Bacteria > Bacillati > Actinomycetota > Actinomycetes > Mycobacteriales > Nocardiaceae > Nocardia > Nocardia sp. NPDC049737. The sequence continues at coordinate 5,876 of NZ_JBFANH010000014.1, forward strand.
GTGGCCAGGATGACCGCGCCGGCCGAGATCGTGACGAATTCACCGGTGCGCGTATCGAATCCGACCGCGCCGACCGCCCGTCCACCGACGGTCAACACCCGCACCGGCATGACCCGGTTGTTGATCGTCACTTTCGCTCGGACATCGCGGGCGCGCAGTGTGCGATAGAGCACCTTCTTCACATCGCGCCCCTCCGGCATCGGCAGCACATAACTGCCGGACCGGTGCACCTTGCGCACCGCGTATTCGCCGTGCTCATCCTTCTCGAACTTGACCCCGTAGCTCTCCAGCCGCCGCACCATGTCGAAGCCGCGCGTCGCGGTCTGATAGACGGTGCGCTGGTTGACAATTCCGTCATTGGCCACCGTGATATCGGCGACGTAATCCTCGGGGCTCGCCTTGCCGGGAACGACGGCGTTGTTCACCCCGTCCATTCCCATGGCGAGCGCACCGGAATGCCGCACATGCGCTTTCTCCAGCAACAGGACATTCGCGCCGTGCTCGGCCGCGGTGAGTGCGGCCATCGTTCCCGCGGTGCCGCCGCCGACGACGAGTACATCGCAGCTCAGCTCCCTGCGCTGCGCAACCGGTGGGATATCCATTGGCATCGGAGATCAGCCCCTTTCGTTCGGTTCGGCCACACCGCGATTCGGTGTGACCGGAATGCGATGCAGTCGGCCCGACAGCGAGAACCGGTCCCCGCGATAGCGGACGTACTCCAGATCGATGGGCCGACCGGAGTCGGTGTAGGTGAGCCGTTCCAGGAACAGCAGCGGCGAACCCGCGCGGACCTCCAGGAGACCGGCGACCGTCGGATCCGCGGCTACCGCCTCGATCGAAACCGCCGCCGAACCCAGCGGTAGGCCGAGTTCGGCCTCCACCAGACCGAATACATCGGAGCCGGTCAGATCCATCGTCAGCAGCGGCGCGCCGATATCGGCGGTGAGGTAGCTGGCGTCCAACGACAGCGGTGTGCCGTCGAGGTAGCGGATCCGCTCCAGCGCGACCACCGGTGTCGCCGGTTCGAGCTCGAGCCGCTCGGCCACGATGGGTGTCGCAGGGACGACCTCCGCCAGCAGCACCCGGTTGACGACCCGATCCGTGCCGGTCTCGAAGGTCTCGGCAAGACCACGCAGCCGGTCCAGCCCCTGCACCGCCTTATCGGATACGACGAAGGTGCCCGCCCCGGGAACCCGGTCGACCAGACCCTCATCGCGCAGCAATGCCAGCGCATCACGCACAATATTGCGGCTGGTATCGAAGTCGGCGGCCAATTGCGCCTCCGACGGCAGTGGCCGATTGCCGTAGATACCACTGCGGATACGTGCCCGCAGGATGTCCCGGATCCGGCGAGCCGGCGCCGAGCGCCTACCGGTGCTCGGATCCGGGGCGCCCGCCCTTGCCGGATTTCCCGAATGCGTTCTGCCTGTCATGCGGCAAATGCTGCGAACCGTTCGTTACGTGCGACGTTTCCCGCAATTACCGAATGGTTACGCCAGTTATCGGCACCGGCGCAGGGCCGCTACCTGGGCAAATTCCTGCGACGGCCGGAGTATCACCAGTTGGATGCGCGATGGGCTTCCAGCTCCGCCGCATATTTCACCAAAATCTCGGCGGGGCCCGACGGTGGCAGTTGATGCCGCCAGATGGCCCGAAACTTTCTGGTCAAGGCCACCGGGGTCGACAAGCGCACCTCGATGAGGGCGCCCGCCGCCAGGGCCGATGCGGCGATCAGCTTGCTCACCACCGCGGGCGCCACACCGCTGCATGCGGCCGAGATGATCGCCACCGCGGAACCGAGTTCGGCGGCGGGCAGCGCCGGCTGGCATTCGGCGCTCAGGATTTCCCAGACGGCTTCCCTGGTGCCCGATCCCGATTCACGCCACAGCAGGGCAGTTGTCGCAAGCTCCCGTAGGGCGACCGGTTTGCGACGGGTCGCCCACGCATGCGTCGGCCCGACGACCACCACCAATTCATCCGCGCCGAGCACCCGGCTGCCGAGGTCACGCGGTTGATGCGGACCCTCGACGAACCCCAGATCGGCCTCGGCGCTACGGACCATAGCCTCCACCTGCCGGGTGTTGTCCACCGCAAGGGAAACGGCCACATCCGGGCAGATAGCTCGTAAGGCGTCGAGCCACTGCGGCATCCGATGGTCGGCGATGGTTTTCGAGGCGGCGACTCGCAGCCGGGACACGTCAGCGGCATGTAATGCGGTCACACCATCCACGAATGAACGTGCGGCCTCGAGCACCGGCAGCGCGTGGCCGACCACGACCCGCCCCGCGTCGGTCAGTTCCGAGCCGGTCGGCCCGCGCTCCAGCAGACACAATCGCAGCCTGCGCTCGAGCGCACTGATCCGCATACTCGCGGCGGGTTGGGTAATGCCGTGCCGACGTGCGGCCGCGCCGAGGCTGCCGAGCTCCGCGACGGAAACCAGCAAATCGAGTACGTCCAGATCGGGCGTTCCGGGCGGCAGGGTCATGAGGTCCGATTATGGGTGGGCGCGCCGCATGCGGCACCCGGAGCGATTCGCAGCCGCCAGCGCATCCGGCCGCCCATCAGCGCTGCTGATGAGCTCCACCCGCCCCGACGGCTACCGGCGAAGCAGCCCGCTCACGATCGTGAAGGCGTGACGTCGCTACGCCGAAATCTTCCCGGGATCCTGCTCGCGGCCGTTGTCGCCACTGCGGCGACCATCCTCGGCAACGCACTGCCGATGGTGGGCGCACCTGTCGTCGCGCTACTCGCTGGCGCGGCGATCGGCGTGCTGGCGCGCCGATCGGTCGAGGAAGCAGGGATATTCGCGCCCGGCCTGGCACTCACCCGCAAACGCCTGCTCGGCGCCGCAATCGTGTTGCTCGGCCTCGGGCTGCCCTTCGGCTCGGTACTGACAGTTGGACGGCAGACAGCGGTGGTGCTGATCGGAACCATCGTCGTCGGCGCGGTGGCCGCGGTCATCATCGGCAGAATGCTTGCGCTGGAACAGGAATCGGCGATCCTGGTCGCGGTCGGGACGATGATCTGTGGTGCCTCCGCCATCGCCGCCGCCACTGCGGTTATCAAGCCGGATAAGGACCGGGTCGCCTACGCCCTCGGCACGATCTTCGTGTTCAATATCGTTGCCGTACTGCTGTATCCACCACTGGGGCACGTGCTCGGTCTATCCCAGGAGGCATTCGGACTCTGGGCCGGTACCGCCATCAACGACACCTCCTCGGTGCTCGCGGCGGGCGTGATATTCGGCCCTGCGGCAGCGCATTTCGCGGTGATCGTCAAACTCGTCCGCAGCCTGATGATCGTTCCGATGTGTCTCGGCCTACAGCTGGCTCGCCGAAAGGCAGGTGAAACTACGAAAACCCCACTGTGGCGGACCTTCCCACTGTTCGTCGTCCTCTTCCTGATCGCATCGCTGATCGCCGGGCTCGGTGCGGTGCCCGCATCCTGGTCGGCCCCGCTCGGACACCTCAGCGCGTGGCTCATCGCCGCCGTACTCGCCGCCATCGGGACTGCCCTTACCTGGCAACATGTCCGCATCGCCGGACCGCGCCCGCTCCTTTTCGGCGGAGCAATCGCCCTCATCCTGGCCGTGACCAGCCTGGCACTTCAGACCGCTACCGGCTGGCGCTGATATTCGCCGCATTTTTGCTCTGTTCTCGTCACGAGGATCACTCTCGATGCCATTGCAGAAGATTTTGCTCCGCATTTCCTAGGGGCGCGGAAATGTAATGCGAGAGGTCATCAGGGCTCCGCCGAGCAGGGTGGATAGCGATAGCATGCGGTGATGGAGTGCGACTGCAACTCGGTTGCGCTCCCGGCATGGCAGTATGCCTGGGTGCTCCGGGTAACGGGACATGGGCTCGGCTGTGGAACCGGGCCGATCCTTGCGGCGATGGCTCGATCCAGGTCTGCGCCCAGATCGGCGCTCCCGGGCTGCTCGCCACCGTGCACCAGGTGACGCTGGCAGTCATGGGCGACAGCGATCTCGTCTCGTTCTTCGACGAACTGGCTGGCAACTTCACCGGCTGGGACGGTGTCCGTGATCGCTGTGGCTCGCCCTCGACGGGGTGATCGCGATCGGCGGAACAGGTAGAACATCCCGCCGAGAGCGTCTGCTCGTAGGACAGTAACTCCGCCACGTCCCTGCGGAAGAATTCCTTCCGCGATTGCTGCGATGATCGAGCAATGTTGGAGACCTCGGCGCGGTTGTTGCGGTTGTTGTCGTTGCTACAGATGCATCGGGATTGGACTGGGCCTGCGTTGGCTGAGCGGCTCGGGGTTTCGACGCGGACTATTCGTACGGATGTCGAGCGGCTGCGGCGGCTCGGGTATCCGGTGGATGCGACGCCGGGGGTTGCGGGCGGGTATCGGTTGGGGGCCGGGTCTTCGCTGCCGCCATTGCTTTTGGACGACGAGGAGGCCGTAGCAGTGGCGGTCGGGTTGGCGACGGCGGCGAATGGGGCGGTGACCGGGATCGAGGAGACTTCGGTGCGGGCGTTGGCGAAGCTGGAGCAGGTGCTGCCGTCGCGGCTGCGGCATCGGGTTCGGGCGCTGACCGCCGCGACCGTGCATGTGCCGCATCCGGGTCAGTCGAATGTGGACGCGGGCGTGCTCACCACTGTCGCCGCGGCGATCCGGGCCAGCGAGCGGCTGCGGTTCGATTACGAAACCCATTCGGACACAGTTGAACAACGACCGCCATCGCGGCGTGAGGTGGAGCCGCATCGGCTCGCGCATTGGAACGGCCGCTGGTATCTGGTGGCGTGGGATGTCGGTCGCGCCGACTGGCGCACCTTCCGAGTCGACCGAATAACGCCGCGGACACCGAACGGTGCACGATTCACCCCGCGCAGCGTTCCCGAAACCGAAGTGGCCGAACGGATACAGCGCGGTGTCGGCGCGGCGACGTGGCGCTACCGCGCCAAGGTGCGGGTGGCGGCCCCGGCTACCACTGTGCGTACGCGGCTACCGGCAGCCGTGACAGTCGAACCCGATGGCCCGAATCACTGTGTGATCCAGGTCGGTTCGGATACGCCACATACGTTGACGTTGTATCTCGGACTACTCGATGTCGACTTCGAAGTCCTGGACGCACCCGAACTCGCCTCGCACCTGCGCTCAACGGCCGAGCGGTTTCGCAAAGCTGCGGGTGGAAATTGAAATGCGATGCGTCCTGAATTTCGGTGAGCGGCAACCCCGGTCGGACGAATTCTCCGGAATGCCCGGCCGGGAGTACCCGCTCGAGGCTTAATCAAACAGCTCGATTTACCTCATTACTGATTGGCGCCGGCGATGCCGCCGATGATTCCGCCGATGACACATCCGGGCAGAAATCCGACGATAAAGAACAGCAGTCCTATCAGTGCGCCGACAGCGCATCCGATCAACACACCCGCGACCGTGGTGCCCGCATCACCGATGAACTGCAGCGGGGCCGATTGCGGTGCCGGAGCGTTGACCGGTGTCAGCGTCAATGTCGTTGCCGCGGCATCGACTTCGGGCGTGACATGCACCTGCTGGCCCGCCGCCGTCTGCAGTGTGGTCGGCACGCTGGCGACCATGACCCCGTCCGGTGCGAGCACCGTGATGCCGGCATCGGGCGTCAGGACGAACTTACCCGAGGCCAGTGTGATGGTCGCGTCGGAGCGGTCGGTCGCGACCGCCGCGGTGTATTGGACGCCGTGATCCACGCCGCTGAGCACAGTTTCCGACGATACTTCAGGCGAGCCGTAGGCGGTGGCCGCGGTGATGCCTGTCGCGGCAACGGTCAAAACCGTTGTCGCCACCAACTTTTTGATCTTCATTTTGATTTCCAATCATCCAGCCGATTCGATCGATGTTTCCGAGAAACGGACATCGGACATCAATCATCATGCGCCCTCGGCACACTCGGCGTCGCGGGAATCATGAAATCGAAATACGTTGCAAGATCAAAAAATTGGAATACCCGAGGAACTGGGGTATTGCATTACCGGCTATTCAAGTTCACCCTCGGTCTCCAGGTAGATCTGCCGCAATCGGTCCAGTGTTGCCTGCTCCGGATGCTCCCACAACTCCCGTTGCGCCGCCTCCAGCAGACGCTCGGCAATGCCGTGCAGCGCCCATGGGTTGGACTGCTCCATGAACTTGCGGTTCTCGTCATCGAAAACGTAACTCTCCGCGAGCTTTTCGTACATCCAGTCGGCCACCACATTGGTGGTGGCGTCGTAGCCGAACAGATAGTCGACGGTGGCCGCCATTTCGAAGGCGCCCTTATAGCCGTGGCGGCGCATCGCCTCGAGCCAGCGCGGATTCACCACTCGGGCACGGAAGACGCGCGAGGTCTCCTCCGAGAGCGTGCGGGTGCGCACGGCATCGGGGCGGGTGCTGTCGCCGATGTAGGCCTGCGGATTCTTACCGGTCAGCGCGCGCACGGTGGCGACCATGCCGCCGTGATACTGGAAGTAGTCGTCGGAGTCGGCGATATCGTGTTCGCGGGTGTCGGTGTTCTTGGCGGCCACCGTGATCCGTCGGTATGCGGTGCGCATATCGTCGGCGGCGGGTGCGCCGTCGAGGTCGCGGCCGTAGGCGAACCCGCCCCACGCGGTGTAGACCTGTGCGAGGTCGTCGTCGGTGCGCCAGCTCTTGGAGTCGATCAGTTGCAGCAGGCCCGCGCCGTAGGTGCCGGGTTTGGAGCCGAAGATGCGGGTGGTGGCGCGGCGCTTGTCGCCGTGTTGGGCGAGATCGTTCTGGGCGTGGGCGCGAACATAATTCGACTCGGCGGGCTCGTCGAGGTCGGCGACCAGTCGGACCGCGTCGTCGAGCAGTGCGAGCACATGTGGGAACGCATCGCGGAAGAAGCCGCTGATGCGGACCGTGACGTCGACGCGCGGACGGCCCAGTTCCGCCAGCGATATCACCTCGAGGGTGGTGACGCGGCGGCTCGCCTCATCCCAGACTGGGCGGACACCCAGCAGCGCAAGGACTTCCGCGATGTCGTCGCCGGAGGTGCGCATAGCGGAGGTGCCCCACACCGACAGCCCGACCGAGCGCGGATATTCTCCGTGATCGGCCTTGTACCGATCGAGCAGGGAATCCGCCATGGCCGACCCGGTCTCCCAGGCCAGTCGTGATGGGACGGCCTTCGGATCGACCGAGTAGAAATTCCGACCGGTCGGCAGCACATTGATCAGGCCACGCAATGGTGATCCGCTCGGCCCGGCGGGAATGAAGCCGCCATTGAGCGCGTGCAGGATTCGGTCGATCTCGATACCGGTCTGACGCAGGCGGGGCACGACTTCGGTCGCGGCGAAGCGCAGCACGGCGCGCACCGCGGCGAACGTCGGGTCGGTCGCGGGCGCGGTCGATGAGTCGACAATTCCGTCGACGGCGTCTACGGACCAGTCGGCAGCTTGCAGTGCGGAGAGCAGCTCACGCGCTTGGGTCTCCACCGCATCGACCCGCTCGCGCACCTCGGTGCCGGATTCGTTCAGCCCCAAGGCTTCCCGCAGACCCGGCACATTCCGCTCGCCACCCCACAGCTGACGCGCGCGCAGCATGGCAAGGACCAGGTCGAGTTCGGTCTCCCCCGCCGGCGCCTGCCCGAGGATGTGCAGACCGTCGCGGATCTGCACATCCTTGATCTCGCACAGCCAGCCGTCGACGTGCAGCAGCATATCGTCGAAGACATCCTCGTCCGGGCGTTCGGCCAGGCCCAGGTCGTGGTCCATCTTCGCCGCACGCATGAGCGTCCAGATCTGCTGGCGGATGGCGGGGAGTTTGGCCGGGTCCAGGGTGGAGATGTTGGCGTGTTCGTCGAGCAGCTGCTCCAAACGCGAGATATCGCCGTAGCTTTCGGCACGGGCCATGGGCGGGATGAGATGGTCGACCAGGGTGGCATGCGCGCGGCGCTTGGCCTGGGTGCCCTCGCCCGGATCGTTGACCAGGAACGGGTAGATCAGTGGCAGCTCACCGAGGGCAGCGTCGGTGCCGCAGGAGGCGGACATGCCGAGGGTTTTGCCGGGCAGCCATTCCAGGTTGCCGTGCTTGCCGAGGTGCACCATGGCGTCGGCGGCGAATCCCTCGGGCGCGGCGATCCATCGGTAGGCGGCGAGGTAGTGGTGACTTGGCGGCAGATCCGGGTCGTGGTAAATGGCGACCGGGTTCTCGCCGAAGCCGCGCGGTGGCTGCACCATCAGCACGATATTGCCGAAACGCAATGCGGCGATGACGATTTCGCCCTTAGGATCGGCGGAGCGGTCCACGTAGAGTTCGCCGGGAGGCGGTCCCCACGCCTCGATGACCGCTTCGCGTAGATCCTCGGGGAGGGTGTCGAACCAGCTGCTGTACTGGTCGGCGCTGATGCGGATCGGGTTGCCTTCGAGCTGTTCGGCGGTGAGCCAATCCGGATCCTGACCGCCCGCGGCGATCAGCGCGTGGATCAGCGCGTCTCCGTCGCGCTCCGCGAGGCCCGGGACCTCGCTCTCGTCGCCGAGGTCGTAACCGGCCGCGCGCATCTCGGTGAGGAGCCGGATCGCGCTGGCGGGAGTGTCCAGTCCGACGGCGTTGCCGATGCGCGCATGCTTGGTCGGATAGGCCGACATCATGATGGCGATGCGGCGCCGTTCGGCCGGGATGTGGCGTAGCCGCGCGTGCCGGACCGCGATACCGGCGACCCGGGCCGCGCGCTCGGGATCGGGCATGTAGGTGGACAGTCCGTCGGCGTCGAATTCCTTGAACGAGAACGGAACCGTGATGATGCGGCCGTCGAATTCCGGGACGGCCACCTGGGTGGCGACGTCCAGCGGGGAGAGTCCATCGTCATTGGCCTCCCATTGGGCGCGGCCGCTGGTGAGGCACAGGCCCTGCAGGATCGGCACATCCAGTTCGGCGAGGGCCGCGACATCCCAGGCCTCGTCGTCGCCACCGGCCGATGCGTTGGCGGGCTTGGTGCCGCCTGCCGCGAGCACGGTCACCACCAGTGCGTCTGCGGTGCGCAAGGTGTCCAGGAGTTCCGGTTCGGCGGTGCGCAGAGATGCGCAGTACAGCGGCAAAGCTTTCGCGCCCGCGTTTTCGATTGCCGTGCAGAGGGCATCGATGTAGGCGGTGTTTCCCGCGAGATGCTGTGCGCGGTAATAGATTACGGCCACAGTCGGGGGATGTTCGGCCGTTGCGCTCGGCGTGCGCTGTAACTCGCCCCAACTCGGCAGTTGCACCGGCGGTTCGAAGCCGTGGCCGGTGAGCAACACCGTATCCGAAAGGAAGTTGTGCAGCTGACGTAGATTTTCCGCACCACCGGCGGCGAGGTAGTTGTGCGCGTCGGCGGCCACACCGCCGGGCACCGTCGAGCATTCCATCAGCTCGGCGTCGGGTGCGATCTCACCGCCGAGCGCCACCATCGGCACCCCGCTGGCGCGCACGGCGGCGAGTCCATCTTCCCAGGCGCGCTTGCCGCCGAGGATCCGCACGATCACCAGATCGACGCCGTCGAGCAGCGCGGGCAGGTCCTCGACCAACAGCCGAGCCGGATTCCCCCACCGATATTCCGCACCGCTCGCACGCGCGCTCAATAGATCGGTATCGGACGTCGACAGCAGCAAAATCACAGGTGGCAGCCTTCCTCGGGTGACGCGCCCATCGGTTACAGTGCTCGCCGGAGAGGGTCTGGCTTTCGACAGTGGCGCGACCGCACCGGAGTTCCACCGGTTTCCTCATCGCCCGCCGAGCAACCCAGATGCTAGCCCGCCGCTTCGCGCCGCTCGTCGACGGTCATCTACTCTGCGCTCAGGTCAGGTCGGCGTTTCCGTCGATCACCTTCAGGTGGTAGTGGAATTTGTCGACCCGCCAGCCTGCGGCGGTGCGGTCGGCGCCGATGCTGTAGCTGCCGACGAAGGTACGCGTCTTGCCTTGGGACGCATCATTTTTCACGTGCACCGCGATGGCGTCGGCGTGGACTTCAGCGTGGTCGCCTTGCAGGTCGACCAGGTAGTTGCCCGCCTGGTGATGAAGACCGTCGAGGTCGGCCAGGCCCGTGCGCCAATCGCCGACGATGTCGGCCGCGGGTCGCACCGCCACCTCGCCACCGAAGCCACCATCGAAGTCGACCTTCGGCGTAAACACCTCCGCGAGCAGGTCATCCCAGCGCTTCTGATCGGTGTAGACGAACATCCTGGTGACGACGTCGATGATCGCGAGTCGGTCGGCAACGGAGGAGATTTCACTCATGCGGCCAACCTTAATGGCGGGCAGGGGTGGACGCCGACTGGTCAGTCGCTATCGAGCGTCGTAGTCGTCGCTGATTGCGTGGCCGCGGGGTCGTAGGCTGGACGGGTCATGAAGCGTGCGAATCCTGATTCCTGCCCTGGTGTGCTGCGGCTGCATCAGGCGGCCGACGGGCCGTTGGCTCGGATTCGGCTGCCCGGTGGGCGGCTGGAGCCGGGGCAGTTGCAGGTTTTGGCCGAGGCAGCCGTCGAGCTCGGCGATGGGAATATCGAGCTGACCTCACGGGGCAATGTGCAGGTGCGGCAGGTGCGTGATGCGGCCGTGCTGAGTGAGCGGTTGGCGAGTGCCGGGCTGTTGCCGAGCGATACGCATGAGCGGGTGCGCAATATTGTCGCGTCACCACTGTCGGGGCGGATCGGGGGCTGGGCGGATGTACATGCGCTCGTTCCGGCGCTCGACACGGGTTTGCGCGCCGCACTGCGGTTGGCCGAACTGCCCGGCCGCGTACTGTTCACCCTCGACGACGGTCGCGGCGACATCAGCGGCCTCGGTGGCGACATCGGCGTACATGCCACCGCCGCCGACGAATTCGCGCTCGTGCTGGCCGGTAGTGATTCCGGAATCCGAGTATCCACGGCCGACGCGGTCCAGGTAATGCTGGCCGCAGCGCACGCCTTCCTCGAGCTCGGCTCGGGTCAATGGCGGCTGCACGAAGTCGACGACGGTGTGCGGCGGATGATCGAAATCCTCGGCCTGCCCCCCGGACCCGACCGCCTGGAATTCGGGGTCTCCCATGACATTCCGATCGGCTGGCTCGACCAGGACAATGGTCTGGTCAGCCTCGGCGCGGCCGTTCGCCTCGGCTCCCTGCCCGCCCGCATCGCCGAATTCATTGCCGCCGTCGAACGCCCCATCTTCATCACCCCCTGGCGCGGCCTGGTGATCACCGATCTGGCGGAATGGCCCGCCGAACAGGTCGTTCGCGTACTGGCCCCCATGGGCCTGATCTTCGACGCCAATTCCCCCTGGCTCCAGGTCAGCGCCTGCGCAGGCCAACCCGGCTGCGCAAAAGCGCTCACCGACGTCCGCGCGGACGCCGCCGCCGCCGTCGAATCCGGTCGCGTACTGCTCCCCACAAACCAGCCCGGCGCAGAGAGCAATTCCAGCGACGTGGCAGATCTCGGCGCGACCATCGAAGTCCACAGCGCCGACGACGTCACGGTCGCAGGCCGCCAACACTGGTCCGGCTGCGACCGCCGCTGCGGCCGCCCCCGCGGCCCGGTCACCGATATCGTCGCTACCGAAAACGGTTACCGCATCGGCTGACATCCGCCCAGCAAACAACCCACCAGGCACCACATAATCTGGTTCTTCGGCACGGCCCGTGGCACGGTGAGGTCAGCTGATGGCCCGTGGTAAGGAGGGTTCCGGTGGCGCTGGGTGATGCGGAGATCGACGCTATGTCGGCGCAGGAGCGGCGGGAGTTGATTCGACGGTTGCAGTTGCCGCCGGAGCGGGCATTGCCTCGGCCGGAGATTGTGCGGCTTCATCGACGGGTGCGGTTGACGCTGATGGTGGGTGGGTCCATCGCGTTGATTCCGTGGATCGGGTATCTCGCGGTGTCGCTGCCGCCCGATTATCAGGCCCGCAATTGGACCCTGACCTGGGTCGGGTTCGACATCCTGCTGGTCATCATGATGGCGACGACCGCCTACCTGGGCTGGCAGCGCAAGCAACTGCTCATCCTGCCCGCATTCGGCACCGGTCTGTTGCTTCTCGTGGATGCCTGGTTCGACATCACGACCGCCAACCCTCGCGACGTCTGGTTCTCCGTCGCAATCGCCTGCTTCGGCGAAATCCCCCTCGCCGTGCTACAGATCACCGGCGCACTGCTGCTGTTCAAATTCGTCGCCGAAGTCCATCCGTTGGCCGAACCGGGCGTCAGCGGTTGGCGCACCAAACTCCCGTTCTGACAGCGATGCTCGCGCGTTACGAAGCAACTGCGGTCGGCGCACTCCGCGGGTCCTCGTGTATATCCAACGTGCAGCACTTCACTCCACCACCGGCCTTCAACAACTCCGACAGATCGACGCCAACCGGGTTGTACCCCTGCACACGCAACTCCGAAGCCAGGTTGTCGGCACGACTGCTGATGAAGACATTCAGCCCGTCGGAGACACCGTTGAGCCCCAGAACCACGGCGTCGGCATCGGTTGCGAGGATGGCGTCCGGGTAGAGCTCGGCCAGTATCGCCTGACTGGCAGCAGTGAAGGCGGGCGCGAAGTACGCGACATTCGTGTCATCGAGGACCATCAGCGCTGTATCCAGGTGATAGAAGCGCGGATCGATCAGTTCGAGCGAAACCACCGGCAGATCGAAGTACCGCTCGACCTCACGGTGCGCGGCAATCGAACTCCGGAACCCGGTCGCGGCCAGCATGCGCTCACCGACCAGCAGGAAGTCACCTTCGCCCTCATTGATTTCCTGCGCCCCGACCAACTCCACTAGCCCCTGCTGCGCGAACCAGCGGTGATACGCCGGACCTTCCGCGGCCCGCTCGGCATGCGTAAACCGCGCCGACATCGCCCGATCACCCACGATCAGCCCGCTATTCGCGGCGAAAACCATATCGGGCAGACCGGGCTCGCCTGGCACCACGTCGATGCGATGGCCGTAGTGCTCGAACGTCGCGCGCAATGTCTCCCACTGCGACAGCGCCAGCACCCGGTCGACGGGTTCCTGCGGATTCATCCACGGATTGATCGAGTAGCAGACATCGAAGTGATCCGGGCGGCACATCACGAACTGACGTGGCTGTCCCTGTCGAGCGACCTGCGAGCAGTCGCTAGCGGAGGGCCGCCGCACGGGCTCGAAACGGAGGGTGGCTACAGAGGTCAACGTGTCTCCCGGAGGTAGGCGCGGGTTATTCCGCTGACACGAAGGTAATTCGCCTAGTATTGCGCCAGAAACAATGATTCATTGCGCATGATCGGTGGAATTCGGCGAATCATTGCGTCGATCGGAAGTGGGTGTGGCGTGGATGACATCGACCGGCAGATTTTGGCGCACCTGCTCAAATCGGCGCGCGCCTCGTTCCAGGAGATCGGCGCGAAGGTCGGATTGTCCGCGCCCGCAGTGAAGCGCCGCGTCGACAAGATGGTCGCCAGCCGCCAGATCACCGGCTTCACCGCGCTGGTCAACCCCGCCGCCCTCGGTTGGACCACCGAGGCCTACGTCGAGGTCTACTACCGCGACAACATCACCCCCGCCGAACTCCGCCGCAGCCTCGAACCGATCCCTCAGGTAGTCGGCGTCTGGACCATCGCGGGCGAAGCCGACGCCCTGGTCCACGTCATGGCAACGGACATGGCCGAAATCGAATCCACCGTAGAACGCATCCGCGAAAACACCCGAGTCGGCCGCACCCGCAGCTCCATAGTCATGTCCCGAATCCTCGAACGCCCGCGCACCTGATCCGCCGGGAATGCATTCATGCAGGGACTCTCGACGTTTGCCGTCACCGTCGCATTCTCGACCCGCGCCGAGTCGAGGGAAGGAGTGCTCATATGGTGGGGGGCATGTCCGATGTTTACGTCACTGATGGGGCCGAGATTTATCGGCGGTCGTTTGCGATGATTCGGGCGGAGACGGATCTGAGTGGGTTTCCGCAGGATGTGGCGCAGGTTGTGGTGCGGATGATCCATGGGTGCGGGCAGGTGGATCTGGCGGGGGACGTGGCGTTTTCGCCCGGCGTGGTGGCGGCTGCGCGGGGGGCGCTGCGGGCGGGGGCTCCTATTCTTTGTGATGCGCAGATGGTCGCGTCCGGTGTGACGCGCAAGCGGTTGCCTGCCGACAATGACGTGATCTGCACTCTCGCCGACCCACGGGTACCGGAACTGGCTGCGGCAATGGGCAATACGCGGTCGGCCGCGGCGCTGGAGTTGTGGCGCGATCGCCTCGAGGACGCGGTGGTCGCCATCGGGAACGCACCGACCGCGCTGTTCCATCTGCTCGACATGATCGATGCGGGTGCGCCGCGACCAGCCGCCATCCTCGGCATTCCGGTCGGCTTCGTCGGTGCTGCCGAATCCAAGGACGCGCTGATCGAATTCGGCGGGGTCGAATATCTGACGGTGCGTGGGCGGCGCGGTGGCAGCGCCATTACCGCGTCGGCACTGAACGCGATTGCGAGCGAACAGGAATGAGCAACGGCAAGTTGTGGGGCGTCGGACTCGGCCCCGGTGACCCGGAGCTGGTGACGGTGAAGGCGGCGCGGGTAATCGCCGAAGCCGATGTCATCGCCTTCCACAGCGCACGCCACGGCCGCAGCATCTCGCGTGGCATCGCCGCGCCGTACATGCGCGCGGACCAACTCGAAGAACACCTGATCTATCCCGTGACCACCGAGACGACCGACCACCCCGGCGGCTATCAGGGCGCCATCGACGAGTTCTATGAACGGGCCGCCGAACGCCTCGCCACCCACCTGGCGGCGGGCCGGTCCGTCGCGCTGCTCGCCGCGGGTGATCCGCTGTTCTACAGCTCATACATGCATATGCACCGTCGCTTGGCCGACCGGTTCGAAGCCGAGATCATCCCCGGCATCACCTCGGTGAGCGCGGCCTCGGCCGCCCTCGGCACCCCCCTCGTCGAGGGCGAGCAGGTGTTGACCGTCCTGCCGGGCACCATGCCCACCGAAGAACTCACCCGACGCCTCCGCGATACCGACGCCGCCGCCATCATGAAGCTCGGCCGCACCTATCCCGGTGTGCGCCAAGCTCTCTCGGATTCCGGCCGCCTCGCCGACGCCTACTACATCGAACGCGCGAGCAGTACCCGTCAACGCGTACTCGCCGCCGACGATGTCGACGATGCGGATGTACCGTATTTCGCGATCACCCTCGTTCCCGGCCCACGGCCGACAACCCCACTGCCCCTTGCGCATTCGGTGCGCGGGCAGTCGCAAACCATCGGCGCGGCCACCGACCTTCTCGGCACCGCGGCAGTCTCGCCCGAAGCTGTGGACAGCGAATCCCGCACTGCCCGGACCGTTCCTTCCGACAGCTCTCGGGTCGAGGAAACCTCGAGCCATTTCAGTGGTTCTACCGGTGAAGTCGTCGTGGTCGGGCTCGGCCCGGGCTCACCCGACTGGACCACGCCCGAAGTCGAACGCGCACTCGCGGACGCCACCGATCTGGTCGGCTACACGACCTACATCAATCGGGTGCCGTCGCGTCCCGGGCAGCGCAGGCATGCCAGCGACAACCGGGTCGAATCCGAACGTGCCGCCATGGCATTGGACCTGGCAAAGCACGGGGCCAAGGTCGTCGTCGTCTCCTCGGGTGATCCCGGGGTTTTCGCCATGGCGGCCGCGGTACTCGAGGAATCCGCCGATCCGCAGTGGCAAGGGGTGCCGGTGCGGGTACTGCCCGGACTCACCGCGGCCAATGCCGTGGCCAGTCGGGTCGGCGCGCCGCTCGGCCACGATTACGCGATGATTTCGCTCTCGGATCGACTCAAGCCGTGGGAGGTTGTCGCGCAACGACTTTCCGCGGTCGCCGCGGCCGATATGGCGATCGCGATCTACAATCCGGCCTCCAGTCAGCGCATGTGGCAGGTCGCGGCGATGCGTGACGTGCTGCTCGAACACCGCAAGCCCGACACCCCCGTGGTGCTCGGTCGCGATGTCGGCGGACCCACCGAATCCGTCCGTGTGGTCACCCTCGCCGAGTTGGATCCGGCCGAGGTCGATATGCGCACATTGCTGATCGTCGGCGCCTCCACCACTGCCGTCGTCGAGTCCGACCAGGGCACCAGGGTCTACACCTCGCGTCGCTACCAACGCTGACTCGATTCCGCAAGAAACCGCGCACATTCCGACACGGGTCCGGCCACGCTGAAGTATGAACAACAGCGGGCCGGACAGGACCGCGACAACCCGGAAAGGCAATCCGAATGCGCAAGCTGAAGCTCCAAGTCCAGACCACCATCGACGGCTACATGTCCGGCCCGAACGGCGAGATGGACTGGATGACCTTCCAGTGGTCCGATGACCTCGCCGCCCGCGTCACCGCCATCACCGCCGAATTCGACACGATCGTCCTCGGCCGCAAACTCGCCGAGGGCTTCATCCCGCATTGGGCCTCCAAGCCCGAACACGAGCCCCAGGCGGCCATCGACAAGATGAACAACACGCCCAAGGTCGTGATCTCCGACAGCCTCACCGAATCGCCCTGGGAGAACACCGTCGTCGCGGGCGGCGACCTCGCCGAGACCATCAACCACCTCAAGGCCCAGGCGGGTGGCGACCTCATCGTCTACGGCGGTGCCACCCTCGTCGCGAATCTGATCGCCGAGGACCTCATCGACGACCTGCATCTGTTCGTCAGTCCGACCGCGATCGGCGCGGGCCTGCCGGTCTTCCGCGGCACCACCCGACTCGACCTGGTCTGCGCCACCGGATTCGAATGCGGCGTGACCGAACTGCACTACCGGCCGAAGAGCGCCTGACCGCAGCCTCGTCGGGGATGTGTATCGGCATCCCCGACGGTTCTCAGGTGCGGTAATTTCGAACGACGAGTGCCAGACATCCTGCCGCACCCACAACGGCGGCCGCGAACATTGTCGGGTATCCCAGGCCGAAAGACTCGTGTAGGAATGCCAGCAGCGCGGGAACGCCGAAGCCGAGGTAGCTCACCGAATAGAACACCGCGGTCAGTCCGGCGAGGTCGTTGGGACGGGCGATGCGTTCGATCTCCTGTAGTCCAGCGACAAGCCCGATTCCATATCCAGCACCGAGCACGACAGCGGTAACGATTGTGAACACAAGGGCCGACGCACCCGAAGCCCATGCGGCCGAGATCATTCCACACACGACCAACACCAGCGCCACAACAGCGGCACGGGCAGTGCCCGGTCGATCGATCCGTCGTGCCAGCGACTGGATCGCGAAACCACAGCCCAACGTGATCACCGTGATCAATGCCGAAAACGCGATGGGCGCACCGTGCACCTTCGGCGCCATCAGAGTCGGCAGCACCGCGTAAGCCGTTGCCGCAGAAGTGAACAACCACAGCGCGACCGGCAGCGCGACATACCGGAACCTGCGGTGCGCGGCCGCCGGAACCTTCAGCTCATTGATCAATCGGCCCGAATTCAGCTGCGGCGATAGAGTTTCCGGTGCGCGAGCCACCCATACGACCGCAATCAGACACAGCATCACATTGATCAGATACGCCAACGTATTCGGCAGCGGCGCCCACTGCGCGAGAACACCGGCCACTCCGGCACCGACGGCGAACCCACCGGTCAGGCTCATCGCCGAACGTCGCGCCCCGGTCCCCGCGGGCAACTTCGGCCCGAACGGCGGCTGCGAAAGTTCCTTCAGCCAACTACTTCCCACTGCCATCGCCAACCCCAGCGCCACTCCGCACAGCACCCGCCCGGCCGATAACGACGGCACCGATGCCGATCCGAAGGCCAGCAGCAAAGAACCGGCCGCACCGACCAATGGCGCCGGGCGAAGCAGCATGCGGCGGCCGTAACGGTCCGAGAGCGGTCCGCCGATCAGTAAGGCGGGCACGATGCCGAGCACGTAGCAGAACAGCAGCAGGTCGACCGTGGTGACCGGCACTCCGTTGCCCTTGTACAGCACCAGCAGCGGCGTGAATTCGTTTCCACCCCAGGCGATCGCGAACATCGCGGCCGCGACGCCCCACCAATGCCGCGCACTCTGCCGTAGCCCCGACGGCCGAGTGTCGATGGCGAGGAGCGTTGCCATTAAAGGCCTCTCATTTCCAGCTGGTGCACGCCGGACATGTGGTCGACGAGCGCGGTGGCGAATCCGGCCGCGTCGCCGGTTTCGATCAGATCGACCAGACGCGTGTGCTGTTCGACAATGCGGGCGGTATCGGTCGAACCCCGATGCAGCGCAGCGCTGTTCATGCGACGCTGCCGCTCCCGCAGTGAGTCGTAGAACCCGGTGAGCAACGGATTGCCCGCGGCGACGACATAGCTGCGGTGAAAGTCGGTGTCCGCCACCGCGAATCGATCGAAGTCGGCGGCGACGGCCAGCTCGCGCTGCCGGTCCAGCGAGGCGTGCAGTTCGGCGATCAGCGCGGACCGCTCCTCCGCAACCACCGCCCGGACCGCTCCGGTCTCTACGACATAGCGAGCGTGCACGACGTGTTCGGCCTCGGCCGGTGGAATCGGCACCACCAGCGCGCCCCGCTTGGGATACAAGCGCATCCACCCCTCGACCTCGAGCCGTAGGAATGCCTCCCGCACCGGAGTCCGCGACATGCCGAGGTCGGTGGCGATCTCGCCTTCGCTGATCAGCTCCCCACCGGGCAACGCGCCGGTCAGGATGCGTTCCTTGACCTCGCGATAGGCGAGTTCCGCGGATGAATACGTCTTAGACACAAGTTGAATCTTAGCGACACGTCACCAGGTCCCCGACAAGGCCATGGGTGGAGCGTCGTATAACATTCCACTATGGAACGTTGAGAGCGAAGGGAGCAGTCCGTTGGCGAACACCTCGACACAACGCAAAACGCTGAATTCCACGGCGGCCTCGCTGCTCGGATTTCTGCACGATGGTCCGATGTCGGGCTGGGATCTGGTGACTCAGGCCCAGGACCGGATCGGCGACTTCTGGACCGTTACCCAAAGCCAGGTCTACCGGGAACTGGCCGCCATGGACGCGGCCGGACTCGTCGCAAAGGGTGAGGCCGGTGCGCGCGACCGCACGCCGTATCAGATCACCGACGCCGGTCACGAAGCGTTCCTGGAATGGATCGCCCGCGATCCGGGCGCCGAGACCATTCGGGTGCCGCTGCTACTGACCTTGTCCTTCGGGGAGCACGTCGATCCCGCGCATCTCGATCGAATCATCGGTGCCAACAAGGAGATTCACCAGCAGCGCCTCGACCGCTACCTCACCGAAGAGCACACGGACATGCCCCCCTATCAACGCGCCACTCTGGAATTCGGCATCGGCTACGAGCGCACCGTACTCGCCTGGTTCGACCGCCTACCGGAACTGCTCGGCCGTTGAATCAGCGGGATGCGATAGCCCGCAACCACGTCCACGCCGCGTCGACGGTTTCCACGACTACCGCGCCCGGCGGCAGCTCGGGGCGGTCGACGACGACCACGGGAAGGCCCGCCGAGCGCGCGGCGTCGAGTTTGGCGGCGGTCTGATCGCCGCCACTGTCCTTGGTGACCAGCACGTCGATCCCGTGTCGCGCCATCAGACGCTGCTCATCCGCAGGTGAGAAAGGCCCTCGCGCGAGGAGCAATTCGTGGTGCGGCGGCAGCGCGCCGGTGGGCGGATCGATGGCACGGATCAGAAACCACTGCCGCGTCAGGCCCGCGAAGGCCGCGACACCTTGGCGGCCGATCGTCAGGAAGACGCGCTCGCCCAGCTGCGCCACCTCCTGCACTGCCGCATCGAGATCGGGCACCCGAATCCACCGATCACCGGGCTGTTCGGACCATCCCGGCCGGCGCACATGCAGTATCGGTAGTCCGAGATCCGCTGCGGCACCAGCCGCATTCGCACTGATCGTGCCCGCAAACGGATGTGTGGCATCGATGACGCCGGCGATCTCGTTATCCACCAACCACTTCCGCAGACCCTCGCCGCCACCGAAGCCGCCGATCCGAACCGGACCCTCCGGCAGCAGTGGGTCGCGAACACGACCGGCGAGCGAGGAGATGATATCGAATCCTCGCTCGCCGGAAGCGATATGGGCGATTTCCCTGGCTTCCCGGGTGCCGCCCAGAATCAGAGTTTTCAGGGCTGCCCGCTGAAGTAGGCGATGCCCGCATTGATCAGATTCGGACCACCCGCGATGAGCAGGCCGATCAGCGCACCCACCGGCAGACCGATGCCGAAGAAGAAGAATCCGATGATGGCGCCGATCAGCGCACCGAGCGAGGCGCGCTGCAGTTCGCTGAAGAACCACTCCTGTGAGGAGATGGCCTCTGCGCTGATCGCGGCGGTCGACTCGACCTGCGGGGTCAGCGTCAGCTTCTGACCCGCGGGGTCGATGGTTGCCGCGATCGGGATCAGCTGGTCGCCGACCTGCGCGCGCAGCGGAATCGAGGTGATGACCGCGCCTTCGGTGTTCTTCACCGTGACGTACTTCTGGTCGGCATCAAGGCTGAACGCACCGCCGGTGACGGCCGCTACAATCGACTTGTCGACCAGCTGCACCGCGTAGTTCACGCCATGATCCTCACCCTGCACGGCCGGCACGGCCTGGTTCTGCACGGCCGGCGCGGGTGCCACCGGAACGGCGCCGGATGTACCCGCCGCAATACCGGTGGCCGCAACGGCCATCATCGCGGTGGCGGCAAACTTCTTGTACTGCATAAATCTCCCCAATAGGACAGGAATCCGGCGATAACGTCCGGATCTCGGGCACCGACCCTACCGCTGGAGCGAGTCCGATTCACCCGCAAAGCGAGGTTTCAGACAGAGCCGCCTTTCACAACTGCCCATTGGGTGACGGGCAATTGCGGCCGCCAGGTGGTGAACTTGCCGAGGGCTTCGGCCCGGTAAATCTGAAACTTCCGCAGTTCACCGCCGTGCGCGACGACCCAATTCAGTAGCATTGCTTCGGATTCCGCCGTCACGGCATTCGCCACCAAACGGCCACCCTGGCGTAGATGCGACCAACATGTCTCGATTACGCCATCTTGAGTGAGCCCGCCACCGATAAATATTGCGTCGGGAGGCGCAGATTCGGTAGATTTTCCGATATCGGTGAGTATCTCTCCACGCACACCGATATATGGAACACCAAGGGCGGCGGCGTTGTCGGCGATCTGCCGCCGCCGGTGTTCGAGCCGCTCGAAGCTCACCGCCCGACAGCTAGGATGCGTGCGGCACCATTCGATCGCGATACTGCCCGACCCCCCGCCGACATCCCACAGCAACTCCCCGGGCGCGGGTGCAAGCGCGGCCAGTGTCAACGCCCTGACCTCGGATTTGGTGAGTTGACCGGCACCGCCGAAAAGCTCGTCCGCCAGTCCGGGCACGCGCGTCGCGCGCAGGTGTTTCGGATCGGCGACGCAGTCGATCGCGACGATATTGAGCGGATCACCGACGGCAAGCTCCCACCCTGCCGCGCGATCGCGCACCACCCGTTCGCGCGGGCCGCCCAACTGCTCGAGCACGGTCAACGTCGATTCCCCGAACCCACTGTCCCGCAACAGCTCCGCGAGCTGTCGCGGTGTGCGCTCGTCCGCGCTCAGCACCAGGACCCGCCGCCGGTCCGCCAACTCGGGCAACACCGTCTCCACCGGCCGCGCCACCGCACTCACCACCGGAGTTTCCGCCAACGCCCACCCCAGCCGCGCACATGCCAGCGATGCCGATGACGCCTGCGGAAATACCCGCAGGTGGTCCGCCCCGAACAGCCGCACCAATGTCACCCCGATGCCGTAGAACATCGGATCCCCGCTGGCCAGCACGCATATCTGCCGACCGGTCCGGTCTGCGAACAAAGCGGGCAGTGCGGGGACCAAAGGGGAAGGCCACTCCCGCCGCGCCACCGTAACGTCCTGCGGAATCAACTCGAGTTGCCGCGCCGAACCGAATACCACCCCGGCGTCGGAGACCGCTTCGCGCGCGGCCTCGCCGAGCCCGCTCCACCCGTCGGCGCCGATACCGACTACGGCGATCGGCGGCCCATTCCACACTGCCGTCACCGCGGCATCCGACGCCAGATGGGTTGGGGCAGTAGGTGGATCGCGAAGATGACCGGACGCAGGATGCCGGGAACCCAGACCCGACCGACACGGCGCCGCAGACCACGCACGACCGCATCCGCCACCTGATCGGGGGTGCTCGACATCGGGGCCGGGTCCATGCCGTCGGTCATCCGGCCGATCACGAACCCGCAACGCAGCAGCAGCAGATGAACACCGCTGCCGTGCAACGCATCCGCGAGACCGCTGGCGAATCCGTCGAGCCCCGCCTTCGCCGAACCGTAGACGTAATTGGCCCGACGCACGCGCGCGCCCGCGAACGAGCTGAAGACGACGAGCTGCCCGCTGCCCTGTGTGCGAAGCAGATTCGCGAGAACGGTGAGCACGCTGATCTGCGCGACGTAATCGGTGTGCACCACCGCGATCGCATGCGCCGGATCGCGTTCGGCCCGCGCCTGATCCCCGAGCACCCCGAACGCGA
The DNA here is from genome assembly GCF_040674755.1 of Nocardia sp. NPDC049737. Taxonomy (NCBI): domain Bacteria; kingdom Bacillati; phylum Actinomycetota; class Actinomycetes; order Mycobacteriales; family Nocardiaceae; genus Nocardia; species Nocardia sp. NPDC049737. The sequence goes on from NZ_JBFANH010000014.1 coordinate 28,275, forward strand.
CCACGGCGACCCCGATCCCCCCGTATTCGGCCGCGATCTTCTCCAGCAGAGCGGGATGACCGGCCGTATCGTCCGCATCGAATTCGACGGTATGCACTGCCGTCGCCCCTGCCGCTGACACCGCGGCACTCTCCTGCGCCAACTCCCCGCTGCGTCGCGCCGCGAGTATCACCACTCGCCCCGGCGCCAGCCGCAGCGCCACCTCGAGCCCGATCTCACTGCGGCCCCCGAGTACCAGCACCGGCCCCTCGGCAATTCCACGCGATCCCATGCCGCCAGTCTCGCACCCCACCCCGATATGCCGATCCGGCAGGTCAGACGATCTCGAGCTGGTAGGACGCCTCGACCCAGAAGCCGCCCGGCTCGTATTCACCGCCGAAGGTCAGGATGTAGTCGCCGCGGAGCAGGTCGTCCAGCCGGCACCAGAGTCCCCAGGCCGTCGCCTTGAAACTGCCGGTTACCTGGAACGGGCCACCGGCTGCCGCGTTGACGCGGAATGCCGTGCGGTTGGTCACTTCCCGCAGCGGCAATTCGACACCGTTGAGCTCAGCGTGACCGCTCGCCGTCGGGGCCACCGGCGGGCGGCTGCCGAATTGGAAAAACGACCTTTCGACCTTCTGGAACATGTTGAAGGCGGGAAAGAAGATCGGGCGACCATAGGGCACGGAGCAGCTTCGGCTGACCTTGCCGCCGAACGTTCCGGCGAGGAACCAGACATCGTCGGGCTGACCTTCGGCCGCGCAGGCTCCGGTCTCGTCGCAAACCGGATTCTTGGCGATCGGAATCGACATGGCCCACTGCCACCATCGGGCGGCCAACTGGATATCCGCGCTCTGCATCCCTGAACCCCTCGATTGTCGAACTCGGGGTCAGAATATCCGAGCACGCACGGAACACCGAACTGACCAGTTGGTACCGCAAATGCCGACTCGGTATGTGCCGATGCCGGGCGGCCCGCATACCGCTACGGTCAGGGGATGCCGACCAGCACAGCACAGCTGTCCACTGCCGCACTCGAATTCGTCGCCGAGCGCCACCTCGCGACGCTGACCACCCTGCGCGCCGATGGCACGCCCCATGTGGTCGCGGTGGGTTTCACCTGGGATCCGGAAGCCGGGATCGCGCGAGTGATCACCAACGACGGCTCGGTGAAGGTACGCAACGTGCGGCGCTCCGGCTACGCGGCGGTAAGCCAGGTGGACGGTATCCGTTGGATCACCCTGGAAGGCCCGGCCACAGTGCTCGACGATCCGGCCAACGTCGCAGAAGCTGTCGACCGTTATGCGGGCCGCTACCGAGTCCCCCGCGAGAACCCGACCCGCGTCGTCATCGCCATCCAGGTCCAGCGCGTACTCTCCAGCAGCACCCTCGCCCCCACCCCAGCCTGAGCGCGCGGCCGTCGCCGACTAGCCGGAGCCGTTGTGCCCCGGTGTATTTCGCCGTTCCCTCGGCTCACGCGCCCTGGCCGACTGCCACCGCCACCAAGCCGAGGCGTGGTAGACCGACGCCTCGTGACAATCAGTCCCAGTCAACTCTGAGGCGCCTCAGAGAACCGTCAACTCATGGGGCCGCTGGTTCATCGACTCGCAGCCGTCCTCGGTGACCACGACGATGTCCTCGATGCGTGCGCCCCAATCGCCGCGGAAGTAGATCCCCGGCTCGATGCTGAAAGCCATGCCGGGTTCCAGGACCAGACTGTTGCCTTCGACGATGTAGGGCTCCTCATGGACCGACAGGCCGATGCCGTGGCCGGTGCGGTGGACAAAGGCGGGGCCTAACCCGGCTTCGGTCAACAGGTTTCGGGCTGCGGCGTCGACGGATTCGGCGGTGACACCGGGACGGACGGCGGCGACCGCGGCGGCTTGGGCGCGCTCCAGTTCCCCGAATTGCGTGGCAACGGTCGGCGTGGGTTCTCCTAGGACGTAGGTCCGAGTCGAGTCCGAGTAGTAGCCGGGGTCGACCGGCCCGCCGATATCGATTACCACCACATCTCCGGCCGCGATGCGACGGTCGGAGACGCCGTGGTGCGGGTCGGCACCGTGTGGCCCGCTACCGACGATGACGAAAGCGGCCTCGGTATGCCCCTCCTCGACGATCGCCGCCGCGATATCCGCGCCGACCTCGGCCTCGGTGCGCCCGACCTGCAGGAACTCTCCCATCCGCGCATGCACCCGGTCGATGGCCGCACCCGCGCGGCGCAGTGCCTCGATTTCGGCCTGGTCCTTGATCATTCGTAGTTCCCGCAGCACCGGCGTGGCCGAGGCGGGCAGTCCACTGACGGATTCGGCCAACGGCAGCAGATGCAGTGCGGGCATGACATCGGTGACCGCGACCCGGGACCCGACGTGCAGCGACGACTTCACGAGCTGATAGGGGTCGACGCCGTCGACCCAGTCCAGCACCTGCAGACCGAGTTCACCCGCCGCCGAACCTTCCAGCGAAGCCAACTCGAGCTTCGGAATCACCACCGACGGGGTGGCGCCATCGGCCGTGATGACTAAACAGGTCAGTCGCTCGAAGGATTCCGCCGCCGAGCCGATGAGGTAGCGCAGATCCGGCCCCGGCGTAATCAATAGTGCATCCAGATGAGCGGCGCGCATCAATTGCACCGCTCGTTCGAGTCGATCACCGTAGACATCCGCCGCGAATCGGGACTCCGTGTGCGAGCTCATACCGCCCGACGTTACCCGCCGCCGACATCGAGCCGAATGCGAATACCGATCACCCGAGGTTGTCATCGCGTACAGGTAGCCTCAGCGGCGTGAACACTGCGACTTCCGGTGGGCCCCTGCTCTTGCTCGATGGCGCGAGCCTGTGGTTCCGCGCGTTCCACGCGATTCCGGAGAAGATCACCGCACCCGACGGCCGATCGGTGAACGCGCTGCGCGGCTTCACCGATATGGTCGCCTCGCTCATCACCAAACACAAGCCGAGCCGACTGGTCGTCTGCCTGGACCTGGAATGGCGTCCCACATTCCGGGTGGCGCTGGTGCCGACCTACAAGACCCACCGACTCGACACCGCCGCCGATGCGGCACCCGGCGCCGAGGACGTGCCGGACACCCTGACCCCGCAGGTAGAGATGATCCTCGAGGTGCTCGCCGCGGCGGGCATCGCCACCGGCGGCGCGGTCGGACTCGAGGCCGACGACGTGCTGGGTACCCTGGCCACCGCCGAGCGCACCGATCCGGTGGTGGTCGTCAGCGGCGACCGTGACCTGCTCCAACTGGTCCGCGACGCTCCGGCGCCGCCGGTGCGCGTGCTCTACGCCGGTCGCGGCCTGGCCAAGGCCGAATTGTTCGGCCCAGCCGAGGTATCCGCGAAATACGGTGTGCCGCTGGAGAATGCCGGTCCGGCCTATGCGGATATGGCGACCCTGCGCGGTGACTCCTCCGATGGCCTGCCCGGCGTCGCCGGTATCGGTGAGAAGTCTGCCGCGATGCTCATCTCCCGCTTCGGCTCGCTCGACGCGCTCACCGCGGCCGTTGACGACCCCGCCGCCGACCTGGCCCAGGGCATTCGCGCCAAACTCCGCGCCGCCGAGACCTACCTCGAAGCCGCCGCCCCGGTCACCCGCGTGGTCTGCGACGCCGATGTGGAATTGTCCCGCCCCGATACTCTCCCCACGACCCCCGTCGACCCGGACCGGCTCCGTGAACTGGCCACCGCCTATAACGCGGAGAGCCCGATAACCCGCCTGGTCACAGCGCTGACCGCTGCGCATTCGGCGTAGCCGCCTGGCCACGCACAAGATCGGGGACCTCGCATACCCAGTAATGGCCTCGCAGAGGTTGTGCAGTTTGTGCGAGGCACTCACTACCGCTGCGCCACCACAGCAATGTCCATTCCGAGCAGCCCGACGACCGCGCATTCCGCAAGAGCCGGGAACTAGGCACCCGGCACCGCCATGCTCGACTCAACAGTTGGGCCTACCCCGAGCAGAACCTAGGCACCGTACCCACCTCGACACGTCTACCTACGACGAGCAGCGGGGCCGCCCCACCGACACCCGCTCGCCAATCTCGACCGCAGAACCGTCAGTTCGGGCGGCCGACCTCGTAGGTCCCGTCGTCCTTGGTGATCTTGACGGTGACCTTCTTCTGCTCACCGCTCACCTTCAGGTCACAGCTGAAGGTCGCGTCGACCTTGACCTGCTGGCCGGAGGGGCAGGAGACATCGGCGACGTCCTGGATTCCGTAGGAATCCGAGAGCACCTTCTTGACGCCGTCCTGAACGGCGGCTTGGTCGAGCTCATCCTTGCTGGTCAGCACGAGCACCAGCACCACGATGGCGCCGATGACGGCAAGCGCGAGCACACCTAGGCCGATGAACAGGCCCTTGCTCTTGCCGCCGCTGCTCGGCTGCGGGGTCTGCTGCTGCCACGGCTGCTGCTGGCCCTGCTGCCAGGGCTGTTGCCCCTGCTGCGCGGACCAGTCCTGCTGGGTCGGCTGCTGCCCCCACTGCGGCTGACTCGGCTGACTGGGCTGAGGCTGGCCCCACTGCGGCTGGCTCGGCTGACTCTGCGGGTTGGGCTGACCCCACTGCGGCTGACTGGGCTGACTCTGCGGATTCGGCTGACCCCACTGCGGCTGCTGCGCGTTCGGATCGCCCCACTGCTGGGTCGGCTGCGACTGCGGGGTACCACCCCACTGCTGAGTCGGCCCGGCTGCACCGGGTGCCTGCTGTCCGCCCCACTGCTGGGTGGGATCGTTGCGTCCCTCCCCGGGACCAGGGGCGTCGTTCGGTCCGTACGGGCCGCTCATCTGGTTGCCTCCACTCGCATCGTTATACACACGGTAGCCCCCCGCGTGAGACTCGTCGCACAACAGGACCGATCCGGTATGAGGTGCGATCCTGTCCGACTCCTCCGCCACGGTCGGTACGCGAAAGAAATCAAATCACAATCGAATCGGCTACGCGGCGTCCACGGCTACGACACCCCGTCGGATCGCGCGGACGGCCTTGGCCGCGGTCCCCGCGACCTCGACATCGTCGGCGGTTGCGTGGATCTGATCGAGCAGATCGATCACCTGTCGGCACCACCGCACGAAATCGCCCGCCGACAGCGGCGCGTTCTGATCACCGCTGGCCAGCAACGACTCGGCCAACCCATCGCCGCGGGCCCATTTGTAAACGCCTGTCACGAAACCGAGATCCGGTTCGCGGGTGGGCGGCAGTCTGTGCCGTGCCTCATCGGAGCGCAACTCGCTCCACACGCCGACGGTCGCGCCGACCGCCCGGCGAATCGGTTCGGTCGGCCCGCTGACGCCGAGATAGCCACCCTCCTGGCGGGATTCGTACACCAGTATGGAAACCACCGCCGCCAATTCGGCCGGACCGAGCCCGCGCCACAGCCCCTGCCGCAGGCATTCGGCGACGAGCAGATCGCTTTCGGCGTAGATTCTGGCCAGCCGACGCCCGTCGACGGTCACCTCGCCCGCGTCCACGAACCCGCGCTCTTCGAGCAGACCGAGGATCCGATCGAAGGTGCGCGCCAACGAATTGGTGGTCGCGGCAACCTTTTGGCGCATCGTCTCGGTCTCGCGCAGCAGCCGGTTGTAGCGCTCGCCGACCCGGCTCATCTGTTCGCGATCGGGCCGGGTGTGCGCCGGATGCGAACGCAGACTGCGCCGCAAGGTCGACAGCTCGCGGTCCTCGCCTGCCTTCGAACGGTCACCGCGCCGCGATCGCCCCGGCGCCGAGATTCCGGTGCTGCGCAATGCCGAGGCCAGATCGCGCCGTGTCCGCGCCGTGCGGTGATCGATCTTGCGTGGCAGCCGCATATGGCCCAGGGTTTTCGCGGGCACCGGGAAATCGGCGACCGACACCCGCCCCGCCCACTTGTCCTCGGTCAGTACCAGCGGACGCGGATCCCCCGGCGTGGCATCCGGCTCCAGAATCACGGCGAGCCCGGCCCGCCGCCCGGACGGAATGGCCACCACATCGCCGCGCCGCAGGGACACCAGCGCGTCGACCGCTGCCCCGCGCCGATCGGCCCGACCCTGCTGTTCGATCTGACGTTCGCGCTGCTTGATCCGCTCGCGCAGAGAGATGTATTCCAGGAAGCCGCCGTCCTCGCCGCCGAGCTGATCGCGCAGTTTGCGCAACTGCCCCTCGTTGCGCTCGATCCCGCGCACCAATCCCACTACCGACCGATCGGCCTGGAACTGCGCGAAGGACCGCTCCAGCAGCGCCCGCGACTCGTCCGCGCCCATCCGGTCGATCAGATTGATCGACATGTTGTAACCCGGCCGGAAGGAACTGCGCAGCGGATAGGTCCGGGTGGATGCCAGACCTGCGACCGCACTCGTGTCGACCTCGGGCTGCCACAGCACCACCGCATGGCCCTCGACATCGATTCCGCGGCGTCCGGCCCGGCCGGTGAGCTGCGTGTACTCCCCCGGCGTCAGTTCGGCGTGCGATTCGCCGTTGTATTTGACCAGCCGCTCGAGCACCACCGTGCGCGCGGGCATATTGATGCCCAATGCCAGTGTCTCCGTAGCGAATACGGCCCGCACCAGACCGCGCACGAACAGTTCCTCGACCGTGTGCCGGAAGGCGGGCAGCATGCCCGCGTGATGCGCGGCCAGGCCCCGGTGCAGGGCCTCGCGCCATTCCCAGTAGCCGAGCACCTCGAGATCGCCTTTGGGCAGATCCCCGGTGTGTTTCTCGATGATCGCGTCGATCTCGTCGGCCTGGTCGTCACGACTGTGTTTACCCACCCCGCCGGCTCCGCCGACTGCCGTCCCCGAGAGATCCAGTCGCGAACGCAGGCATTGGGCAAGAGCCCCATCGCATCCGGCCCGGCTGAAGATGAAGGTGATCGCGGGCAGCAGCCCTTCCTCATCGAGCTTGGCCAGCACCTCCGGTCTGGGCAGCGGCCGGAAGTTGCGATTACCACCGCGACCACGCGGTCCACCCCAGCCGTTCATCCGGTCCGCCGCCTCACGCTGGCGGATGTAGCGCACCAGATCCTCGTCGACCAGCACCTTCTGTTCGCTGGAGTTGGTATCGAACAGATCGAACATCCGGCGCCCGACCATGACGTGCTGCCACAGCGGCACCGGGCGGGTTTCGTCGACGACCACCGCGGTATCGCCGCGCACGGTCTCCATCCACGCGCCGAATTCCTCGGCATTGCTGACCGTCGCGGACAGGCTGACCAGCCGCACATCCGGCGACAGATGCAGGATGACCTCCTCCCAGACCGCACCGCGGAAGCGGTCGGCGAGGTAGTGCACCTCGTCCATCACCACATACGACAGTCCGCGCAGCGCGTCCGAGGAGGCGTAGAGCATATTGCGCAGCACCTCGGTGGTCATCACGACAACCGGCGCGTCCGGATTGATCGACTGGTCACCGGTGAGCAGTCCGACCTGGTCACGCCCGTGCCGCTCGGTCAGATCGGCGAACTTCTGGTTCGACAGCGCCTTGATCGGTGTGGTGTAGAAACACTTTCCGCCCGCCGCCAATGCCAGGTGCACCGCGAATTCGCCGACGACGGTCTTACCCGCGCCGGTAGGGGCACAGACCAGCACGCTGTGCCCGCCCTCGAGGGCTTTGCAGGCATTGCGCTGGAAGGGATCCAACCCGAAAGTCAGCTCGGCGGAGAACTTTGCCAGCTCGCCCGCCTGCGACTGGTGATACGTCACGGTCAGAGGGTATCGGAGTAGTCCGACACGGGTCGTGCTGATTTCGCCGAGGGTTCCGAGATCGAATCGGCCGGGTTGATCGGATCGGGGCCGGAGATCGTGGAGGCTTCCTCATCCGAGAGTGCCGCCAATTCCTCGGCCTCCCGACGCGCGCGCCGCTTGTCGTTGATCCGAGAGAACTGGATGGCAACCTCGAAAAGCACCGTGAGGGCCAGCGCCAATGCCAGCATGGAGAAGGGATCCTGCGGGGTCACGATCGCGGCGAAGACGAAGAGCCCGAAGACGATTCCGCGCCGCCACTTGGCGAGCTTGTCGTAGTGCAGCACCCCGACCAGATTCAATCCGACTACCAGCAGCGGGATTTCGAAGCTGACACCGAAGATGACGAGCAGCTGGATGATGAAGCTGAAGTATTGTGTACCGCTCAGGGCGGTGATCTGCGCGTTGTTGCCGATATTCAGCAGGAAGCTCAACGCGTGTGCGACAACCCAATACGCGAGTACGGCGCCGGTCACGAACAGCGCACTGCCGGAGGTGACGAATCCGACCGCGTACTTGCGTTCCTTCGCGTACAGACCGGGCGTGATGAAGGCCCAGATCTGATACAGCCACACCGGGGCGGCCAATACCACGCCCGCTGTCATGCCGACCTTCAACCGCAGCATGAACTGTTCGAAGGGCGCGGTCGCCAGCAGGCGGCAGGCACCGTCGGCGGTGAGCACGGCCCGCGACGAGGCGGGCAGTGAACAGTAGGGTCCGGTGAGCAGCGAACCAAGGCTTTCGACGCCGAAGATCGTGTGCGCGTACCAGAAGAAGCCGAACAGCGTGGTGACGACGACCGCGGCGATCGAGACCAGCAGCCGACGGCGCAGCTCCTGCAGATGCTCGACCAACGACATGGTGCCGTCGGGATTCGTCCTGCGCTTACTGCGCCGGGGATCGAACGGAATTCGCATGGTGGTGTGTTGGCCCCTGAGGTCGACGGTGCCCGCGGCGGTCGGCGGGCAACAGCACTACGCCCGGAGCGAGTTCGCTACTCACCCCGGCGGCAAAGGCTGGGCTCAGAGCGACTTCGGCTGTGCCTGGGGCTCGGCCTGCGGCTGCGCGACCGTCGGCTGGACCGCCGAGGCCTGCGGCAGTTCGGCGGCCGGTTGCTGGACCGGTGCTGCACTTGCCTGTGCGCTGCTCTCGTTCTGCATCTGGCTGACTTCGCTCTTGAAGATGCGCAGCGAGCGGCCCAGGCTGCGGGCGGCATCGGGCATACGCTTCGCGCCGAAGAACATCACGAAGACCGCGGCGATGATCAGCCAGTGCCAGATGCTCAGACTGCCCATAATGAAACCTCCAAAGAATGTGGTAGCTCCGATGCTACCGGACTATGACATGCGAGAACGCCCGCGTCGGTGTGCTCCCCCACCTCTTCGATCCTTTTGCCGGACGTGGGTGCGTCGATGGTTTCGTAGCAGGCCAGCGGTCGAGTGGTGTGCCTATTTCTGGGGGTGCCCAACGAGTTATCCGTGGGGTCACGAAATCAGCCGTCCTTTGTGCCGGCCGCCGATCGCAATTGCTCCAGCAGTTGCGGCCCGGTCCAGTCGCGCCGGCCACCCTGTTCGGCGGCCACGATCAGTTCGATGAGTCGCTGATTGACCGGTGTCGGCAGTCCCACCATCACGCCGAGGCTCACGATCTCCCCGCACAACCAGGAGATTTCGGTCTTGCGACCGAGTTCGAGGTCATCGGCCATGGACGAGCGCGCCTGCGGATCGATGGCCAGCACCGTTGCGGCGACCCGGCGGAAGATTCCGTCCGGAACGGTCAGCAGCCGCGCCATCCATTTCGGCGGCAGCGGCGTCAGCCGGGCGGGGCGAATTCGCGCTCGGCTCATCGCGGCGAGCGCCTCGCGCTGAGTGAGGGCCAGGCAGCGCCGGAAGTCGCGGTCGGACAGTTCCTCGCGCAGCGGCCGACCGGACAGCGCATTGATCGGGTTGTTGAGGTTGAGCAGCAGCTTCGCCCATTGCACCGGCAGCAGGTCCGGATACCGCCGCAGTGCCAGACCGGCCCGCGCGAATACCTCGGTGAACTGTGCCAGCGCCGGATCGTCCTGCACCGCCAGTCCGCCCTCGGTACCGCGGTGGAACCGGCCGTCGGGATGATGCACGACGTTGAACATCACCATTCCTGCCAGCACCACGCAGGTCGGCAGGGTTTCGCGGATCACCGCATCGTTGCCGACCCCGTTCTGCAGGCTCAGCACCACGGTGCCGGGACGGATCTTGCCGTCGAGATCGCGCACGGCCGCCGCGGTCGCCGCCGACTTCACGGTGACCAGCACCAGATCGGCGGACCCGACATCCTCCGGCGTGGTCGACACCCGCACCGCATCCCTCGCCACCGCGACGTCACCGCCGTCGAGGTCGGTGAGCCGCAGCCCGGACGCACTGATCTCGTCCAGCACCCGCTGCCGACCGACGAATGTGATATCGGCGCCGGCCGCCGCCAGCTTTCCGCCGACAAAGGAACCAATGCTTCCGGCGCCCAGGACCAACACCCGAGGGGGTGCCATCACATCACTCACGCCGGTCCAGCCTCCGTGCGATTCATCTGGTCTCCAGGAAACCGGCCGCTTCGTAGGCGGCAAGTGCGGCGTTCGAGCGTTCGCGCACCGCGGTGATCAATTCGGGTGGGCCGAGCACCGTGACGCCGGAACCGAAGCCGAGCAGCAGCCGCGCCATCCAGTCCATGGTGGCGAAGCGCATGGTCGTCTCGATGCTGCCGTCCGGGTGCACCGCCATCCGATGCATCGGGTATTGATCGAGCACCCAACCGTAGTCGCCGCGAATACGCAAGCGCGCCAACGGAACCGCGGGATCGTCTTGGAACAGGTCGAGCGCGGCGGCCTCCTCGGTCGCGTGGCTCGGCGGTCGGGCGGGCTCGTCGAGTTCGGTGGCCGCCTCGATCCGATCGAAGCGGAACAGGCGCACACCTTCGGCCTCGCGGCACCAGGCCTGCAGGTAACTGTTGTTGTCCACCAGGACAATACGAATCGGATCGACGACACGCTCGGATACGACATCGCGACTCGCCGAATAGTAGACCAGCCGCAGCGCACGCTGGCGGGCCAGCGCGGAACGCACCGTCGAAACCGCCGGTGCCTCGGTCGGCAGATGCTCGCGGGCATCGTAGGCGGTCTTACCACCCACGATGGCCGATTCCAGTTTGGCGATTGCCGCATGCGCCGCGGTCGGATCGACCATGCCCGGCATATCCACGATCGAGCGCAGCGCCACCAGCAATGCGGTCGCCTCGGTGGAGGTCAGCCGCAGCGGCCGGTCGATGCCCGCCGAGAAGGTGACCTCGATGCTCTCCTCGGAGAACGACAGGTCGATCAGATCGCCCGGCCCGTAACCGGGCAGGCCGCACATCCACAGCTGGTTGAGGTCGCTCATCAGCTGCTTGGTGGTCACGCCGAGATCGGCGGCGGCCTCGGCGGCACTGATCCCCGGATTCGCAATGAAGTACGGAATCATGTTGAGCAGCCGTGAGAGCCGAACCGAAAGTCGACTGCGCTCGTTCATGACCGCACCTCGCTGGCTCTCGGTTCGGTCATGAACGAGCGATGTTCGAGTGTGTTTGTCGTTCGCTCGCTCATGCGGTGACCTCCGTATGGTCGAAGACCGAACGCAATCGCGCCACCACATCCGCGCGCAGTTCCTCGGGTGCGAGCACCACGGCATCGGGACCGAGTCCGGTGATCAAGCGCGCCAACCAATCTCGGGATCGGATGGGCAACTCGACGACCACCCCACGGCGTTCGCCGATGGTGCGCTCTTCCAGCACGGGTCCGAGTCGGCGGATCTCACGGCCGTGGCCTTCGGCCACCCACACCGTCGCGGTGCCGGTCACCGGTGCGCTGCCGGTGACGGTGCCGACGATCTCACGCAGATCCACGCCCTCGGGTTTGCCGACCGAATTGGGCGGGCCGTAGGCGGTCACATCGTCGCCGATCCGCGATAGCCGGAAGCTGCGGACCGCGTTCCGATTCCGGTCGTGTCCGACCAGATACCAGCGGCCATTGTGGGTGACGACACCCCAGGGCTCTACATCACGCATGACATACGGCTCGTTGATCGCACCCCGATGTTCGAACCGTACCGCCTGACCCGCATCGATCGCGGCCAGCAGCTTGCCGAGCACCGCATCCGAGCCCCGGGTGCGCGCCGGAACCGCGGGCACCGAGGCCACCGCGGCATCGGTCTCGACGTGGATTCCGGCCGCACGCAACTTCAGCAGCGCGCCATCGGCTGCTGCCGCCAGCTCCGGCGACTCCCACATCTGCACCGCGACCGCGACCGCCGCCGCTTCCTCACTGGTCAGATCGATGTCGGGTAGTTCGTAGGCGTCGCGGTTGATCCGATAGCCCTCCACCGTCGAAAACCGGCTGACCTGCCCGACCTCCAAGGGAATCCCCAGGTCACGCAGCTCGTTCTTATCGCGCTCGAACATTCGACTGAACGCTTCGTCGCTGGCCGAATCCTCGTACCCCGCGACGCTGTCCCGAATCCGCTCCGCGGTCAGGAATTGCCGGGTCGACAACAGCGCGATGACCAGATTCATCAGCCGCTCGACCTTGGATATCGCCACTCGACACAGGGTAATCGGCCCACCGGCGCGCCCGCGCGTCGGCGCGCGATTCACCGTATTCCGATTGGTGCACCGCCATCATGGAGTCATGATCATCGCGTTCTCCGTGACACCGCTGGGTGCGGGCGTCGACGTCGGCCGAGCTGTCGCCGAAGCCGTCCGAATCGTGCGAGCCAGCGGTCTGTCCAACCGCACCGACGCCATGTTCACCACGATCGAGGGCGAATGGGACGAGGTGATGGCCGTGGTCAAGGACGCCACGGACGCGATACTCGCCGTCGCACCCCGTTGCAGCCTGGTCCTGAAAGCCGACATCCGCCCGGGCGTGACCGACGCGATGTCCGCCAAGGTCGAGACCATCGAGCGATACCTCGCCGAGAACTAGCCGCAAGCCCACGCTCACCAACGTCCTCGCACACCCGTCGCACTCCTCGCAGAAGTCACAACATGTGCGAGGCGCTGGGTAGATCTGCGAGGACGCAGACGCGGCCGATCCACCGACTGCGGCACGCTGCCCCTCGGACAGACTTGGCGGCGGAAGCGGCTACATCGAGGCGATCAGCCGATCCACTCGCTCGTCCACCGAGCGGAACGGGTCCTTGCACAAGACCGTGCGCTGGGCTTGATCATTGAGCTTGAGGTGCACCCAGTCGACGGTGAAGTCGCGGCCCGCTTCCTGCGCGGCTGTGATGAAATCGCCGCGCAGTTTGGCGCGCGTGGTCTGCGGCGGGGTGTCCACGGCGGCGTCGACGGCCTCGTCCTCGGTGACACGCTTGGCCAGACCCTTGCGCTGCAGCAGGTCGAAGACACCGCGACCGCGCTTGATGTCGTGATAGGCCAGATCGAGTTGGGCGATCTTGGGATCGGACAGCTCCATGCCGTAGCGGTCCTGGTAGCGCTGGAAGAGCTTGCGCTTGATCACCCAGTCGACCTCGGTGTCGACCTTGGCGAAGTCCTGCGCCTCGACCGCGTCCAGGGTGCGGCCCCACAGATCGACGACCTGGTCGATATTGGGGTCGCGGTCGCGGTTGCGCAGGTGCTCGACAGCGCGGGCGTAGTACTCACGCTGGATCTCGAGCGCGCTGGCTTGGCGTCCACCGGCGAGCCGGACCGGACGACGGCCGGTCAGGTCGTGGCTGACCTCACGAATGGCGCGGATCGGGTTGTCCAGGGCGAAATCGCGGAACGAGACGCCCGCCTCGATCATCTCCAACACCAGCGCCGCCGTGCCGACCTTGAGCATGGTGGTGGTCTCGGACATATTCGAGTCGCCGACGATCACGTGCAGACGCCGGTACTTCTCGGCATCGGCGTGCGGCTCGTCGCGGGTATTGATGATCGGGCGCGAGCGGGTGGTCGCCGAGGAGACGCCCTCCCAGATGTGCTCGGCACGCTGGGACAGGCAGAACGTGGCCGCCTTCGGCGTCTGCAGCACCTTGCCCGCACCGCAGATCAGCTGACGGGTGACCAGGAACGGCAGCAGCACATCCGAGATCCGGGAGAACTCACCGGCCCGCACCACGAGGAAGTTCTCGTGGCAGCCGTAGGAGTTGCCTGCGGAGTCGGTGTTGTTCTTGAACAAGTAGATGTCGCCGCCGATGCCTTCCTCCGCGAGGCGCTGCTCGGCGTCGATCAGCAACTCCTCCAGCACGCGCTCACCAGCCCGGTCATGAGTGACCAGCTGCGCCAAGTTGTCGCACTCTGCGGTGGCGTACTCCGGATGCGACCCGACATCGAGGTAGAGCCGAGCACCGTTGCGGAGGAACACGTTAGAGCTACGGCCCCAGGAAACTACCCGGCGGAACAAATACCGGGCCACCTCGTCGGGGCTGAGCCGACGGTGTCCGTGGAAGGTGCACGTCACACCGAATTCGGTCTCGATCCCCATGATTCGTCGCTGCACACTATCGACATTACAGCCATGTCATGTACTCGCGTGGGGCTGCGGACAACCCTGGTGCATACGTCTTCACAACGATTTCGCACGTGAGCGAAATGTTCGGCGGAAAACCACCGCACGAAACGAAGGCCCTCCCGATGAATCGGGAGGGCCTTCGCAGCCGAATGATCGTGGTGGAACTACTCCGATTCGGGAGCGTCCTTCGACTCCGACTCGGTGTCCGCCGCCTCGGCCTTGCTCGCCGACTCACCGCCGGTCAACAACTGGTCCAAGGCCGCGCCCGCGACCCGGCGGAACGCCCGCCGGGGCCGCGCCTGTTCCAGCGTGGCGACCTCGAGCGATCCCACCCCTAGCACCCGCTTGTCTTTGTCCGCGGCATCGGGCACCCCGGACTTCAAGGCCTTCACCGCGACTGCCACCGCACCGGACAAGTCGAGTCCAGGCTGGTAGGAGGCTTTCAGCGCGGTCATGATCGGCTCGGTCGTGCCGCCCATCACCACGTATTCGCGCTCATCCACTATCGAGCCGTCGAAGGTGATCCGATACAGCACCGATTCCGGGGACTGTTCCGGGTAGCCGACCTCGGCCACACAGATCTCCACCTCATAGGGCTTGAGTTGATCGGTGAAGATCGTGCCGAGGGTCTGCGCGTAGGCATTGGCCAGGCCACGGCCGGTGACATCGCGCCGGTCGTACTGGTAGCCCTTCAGATCGGCCTGCAGGATGCCGCCGCGGCGCAGTGCCTCGAATTCGTTGTACTTGCCGACGGCCGCGAACCCGACTCGGTCGTACAGCTCGCTCACCTTGTGCAACGTCGCGGACGGATTCTCCGCGACGAACAGCACACCCTTGTCGTAGGTCAGCACGATCACACTGCGACCGCGACCGATGCCCTTGCGCGCGAGCTCGGTCTTGTCGCGCATGATCTGTTCGGCCGACGCGTAATACGGCAGTGTCATGCTGAGGCACTCCCCTCTTCCGCGGCCTCGCGATCGGCGACGATCGCCCGCGTGATCTCCTCCAACCGTGATTCGGTCACCTCGTCGGCGCCATCGTTGTCGATGACGATCGCCGTCGGGTAGATGCCGCGCACCAGATCCGGTCCGCCGGTTGCGGTGTCGTCGTCGGCCGCGTCGAAGAGCGATTCGACGGCGATCCGCAATGCGCGGTCCTCATCGATACCCTTGGCGTACAGCTTTTTCAACGACGATTTCGCGAACATCGAACCCGAACCGACCGCGGTATAACCGAACCGCTCCTCACTTCGCCCGCCGACCACGTCGTAGGACACGATCCGACCGGCCTTGTCCACATCGGTGGCGTGCTGGTCGTAGCCGACCAGCACCGGAACCACCGCCAAACCCTGCAGTGCGGCAGGGAGGTTGTCGCGCACCATCTTCGACAGCTTGTTCGCCTTGCCGTCGAAGGTCAACGAGACACCCTCGATCTTCTCGTAGTACTCCAACTCGACGGCGAACAATCGCACCATCTCGATGGCCATGCCCGCGGTGCCCGCGATACCGGCCGCCGAATAGGTGTCGGTGATGTACACCTTCTCGATATCCCTGCTGGCCAACAGGTTTCCCTGGGTGGCCCGCCGGTCACCGGCGATCAGCACACCACCGCGAAACGAGACCGCCACGATGGTGGTTCCGTGCGGAGCCAGCTGTTTCGCGGCGGTGCCACCGGAGGCTGTGCCACCCGAGATCGGGGTGGCACCTTCGATCGCGCCGAATCGGTTGCCAGGCAACAGTTCCGGTGCGTGCATGCGCAGGTGCTCGGTGAATGACGAGAGGGCGTGCCCCGGGTGGAGACGCAAGGGGTCACCTGCTGTCACTGGCCGCCCTTCTGCACATACGCGCGAACGAAGTCTTCCGCGTTCTCCTCGAGCACATCATCGATCTCGTCGAGCAGGTCGTCGGTATCCTCCGCCAGTTTTTCGCGGCGCTCCTGACCGGCGGCGTCAACGCCCTCCGGGCCCTCGTCCTCGTCGCCGCCCCCGGCGCGTTTGGTCTGCTCTTGTGCCATGGCAGCCGACCTCCTCTGTCCTCATCATGACCAGGGCTCCATTCTGAGCACGACCCTGATCATGAGCAATGTCCGTGCCCGTACATCAACACTACCCAGCCATTCTGACAACGTGCTCGGTTATCGGCCGCGCGGGCACGGCGTGTTCGCGACTGTGTTCGATTTGCAGCGCCTTCGGCGCTGCGTGTTCACGGCTCCCTGCTGTCGCGCGGCCGACCCTCTCGAGCGACCGGCAAGCAGTCGCCAGGGAGTGCCGTCGAGACTCCCGACTACGTCGCACGCGCTTCGACGACTCGGCCGCGAACTCCTCGCTAGTAAGACTCGCTCCGTCGTTGCTGCGATCGCGATAGCCGTTGCTACCTGGGCTTATTCGCGCGATTTGCTAAGTGGTCAGCTGTTCGACCAACTCAGCGGCGGTGTTCACGCCGTCGAGCAGCTTGCCCACGTGGGCCCTGGTGCCGCGGCGCGGCTCCAGGGTCGGGATGCGCACGAGTGAATCGCCGCCCAGGTCGAAGATCACAGAATCCCAGCTGGCCGCCGCGATATCGGCGCCGAATCGACGCAGACATTCGCCTCGGAAGTAGGCACGGGTGTCGGTCGGCGGCTTGGTCATCGCGTCGAGCACCTGCTGCTCGTTGATCAGGCGTTTCATCGAACCGCGGGCGACCAGGCGGTTGTAGAGGCCCTTGTCCAGGCGGACGTCGGAGTACTGCAGGTCCATCAGGTGCAGTTTGGGCGCGGCCCAGCTCAGCCCCTCGCGCTTGCGCATCCCCTCGAGTAGGCGCAGCTTGGCGGGCCAGTCCAGCAGGTTGGCGCATTCCATCGGATCGCGCTCCAGCAGATCCAGCACGTTGGCCCAGTTCTCCAGGATGTCCTTGACGCGCTCGTCGTCGTTGCCGCTGCGGGCCACGAATTTCTCCACCCGGTCCAGGTAGATGCGCTGCAGCGCCAGGCCGGTGAGTTCGCGGCCGTCGGTGAGGGCCACCGTGGCGCGCAGGGTCGGATCGTGGCTGATCTGGTGAACGGCGGTGACCGGGCGGGCCAGCTGCAGATCCGACAGATCCTCACCCGCCTCGATCAGGTCCAGCACCAGCGCGGTGGTGCCGACCTTGAGGTAGGTGGACATCTCGGCGAGGTTGGCATCGCCGATGATGACGTGCAGGCGGCGGTATTTGTCCGCATCGGCGTGCGGTTCGTCGCGAGTGTTGATGATGCCGCGCTTGAGCGTGGTTTCCAGGCCGACCTCGACCTCGATGTAGTCGGCGCGCTGGGACAGCTGGAATCCGGCGTGATCACCCGACTGTCCGATGCCGACCCGGCCGGAACCGCAGATCACCTGGCGCGAGACGAAAAACGGGGTGAGCCCGACGATGATCTGGTTGAACGGGGTGTCACGGCTCATCAGGTAGTTCTCGTGGGTGCCGTAGGAGGCGCCCTTGCCGTCGACATTGTTCTTGTACAGCTGCAGCCGCGGCGCACCGGGAACGCTGGACGCGTGCCGTGCGGCCGCCTCCATGACCCGTTCGCCCGCTTTGTCCCAGATAACCGCATCCAGCGGATCGGTGACCTCGGGCGCGGAGTACTCCGGATGGGCGTGGTCGACGTAGAGCCGGGCACCGTTTGTGAGGATCATATTGGCCGCGCCGACCTCGTCGGCGTCGATGACGGGGGCAGGGCCGTTCATCCGGCTCAGGTCGAAGCCGCGGGCGTCGCGCAGCGGCGATTCCACCTCGTAGTCCCAGCGCGTGCGCTTCGCGCGCGGCACCCCCTCCGCTGCGGCGTAGGCGAGAACCGCTTGCGTGGAGGTGAGAATCGGGTTGGCCGACGGCTCGGTGGGTGTGGAGATGCCGTATTCGACCTCGATACCGATGATGCGCTGCATACCGTCGAGCCTAGGCGACGCGTGGCCGCCGTCGGTCGCGACCGGCGGCATCGGCGATCTCGGGTGACATCGATGTCATACCGACGGTGGTACTTCCGGAGGATACGAGCAGGCCATAGCGGCCGGGATATTCGGAGCATGACCGATTCGATCGCCGAAATCGCGGGGCGGCACCGCAAGTCGGATGAGCCCAGCACCGTCACCTGGTCGAAGACTCCGACGCGGTTGGTTGCCCTGGACGTCTTGCGCGGCATCGCGATCCTCGGCACGCTCGGCACCAATATCTGGATTCTCACCCATCCCGAGGGCCTGGTCGGCTACATCGACGAGTTCGGCACCCCGGCGACCGGCTGGATGTGGTCGCAGCGAGTGCTGCAGCAACTCGCGCAGGGCAAGTTCCTCGGGTTGCTCACCATTGCGTTCGGCATCGGCCTGGCGATCCAGCAGGGCTCGGCCGTGCGCGGCGGTCGACGGTGGCCGGGTAGCTATCCATGGCGGGCCGGGCTGTTGTTCCTCGACGGTGTGCTGAATTTTCTGTTCGTCGCGGAATTCGATGTGCTGATGGGCTATGCAGTCACCGGATTAGTCGTCGCCTTCATTCTCGCGACAAGTGAACGCGCGCAACGTCGTTGGCTGACGATAGCGGCCGGGTTCCATATCGCTATGCTGACGCTCATCGGTATCGCGATGGCCGTTGCGAGCCAACAGGGTTCGACGCCGCGCCAGCCGCTGGATCCGAATCCCTATGCGAATGGATCATTCTGGGATCTGGTGCTGTTCCGGCTCGAGAATGCGGGCATGTTCCGCTTCGAGCCGATTTTCGTTTTCCCGATGTCGATCGCGCTGTTCCTCGCGGGTGCGCGGTTGTTCCGGGCCGGGGTGTTCCGGCCGGAAGGGGCGCGGATCCGCCGGCGGCTCATGATCATCGGATTCGCTGTCGCCGCGCCGATCGATCTTGCGGTCGGTGTGCTCGGGGGTGGTGATCTGGTTTTGTTGACCAGGTACGGCACGGCCCCGTTCGTCGCCTTCGGCCTGCTCGCGCTGGTCGCGGAGTTCTACCTGCGTCGTCCGCGGGTCGGCTTCGTCGGCAAGCGGCTCACCGAGGTCGGTCGGATGGCGCTGAGCTGCTACATCCTGCAGAATCTGGTCGCTTCGGTGCTGTGCTACGGGTGGGGTTTCGGACTTGCCGCGCGCGTCTGCCCGGACGCTCGGGTGCCGTTCACGGTTGGTATCTACCTGCTGGTCGCGCTGGTCATCGTGACCATCGCGCACCTGTGGTTGCGCCGGTTCGAGCGCGGTCCGGTCGAGTGGGTGTGGAATCTCAGCTACCGCGCACTGTCCCGCGAACGCTGAGTCACCGCTGCGCTGGCGTACATCGCCGCAGTTCAACACCCGAAACAGGGCCGAACGCGACCCAGCATCGGCCAAGTGCTGACAAGGAGAACACGAGTAGGGCACTACTCGTGTTCTCTTCGCGTCGATGGCTGATGCTGACGCCACGTCACCGAACTGCGTCGACGTATCGATTTCAGATGCACAGGAGGTGCGTAGTGTCGGAACCAGCCCGAGCAATGAGTAAGGACCACGCGTTCGCCGAACTCGAACGTCTCGCGAACGATGACCTGATCCGCTTCGACGGGCCCGCGTCACCGGCCCTGGTCGGATTCGCCGGTTTCGACCCACAGACCGGCCAGCCGCTACCGGGCAGTCTCGCCGGGGTGGTCATCCGCCACGGCAACACTCCGGTGGCCCCGCAACACCTCGATCCACGAAATGCACTGGCATTGGTGCGATTCTGTCGATTCCTTTCCGCGAATTTCGGTGTCACCGAGCTGCACACTCTCGGAATCGACGGCCGCGGAACGCATTCCGACGACTGCCACGGCCAGGGCCGCGCCGTGGATTTCGCCGGTGTCACCATGCCGGTCGGCGATGTAACCCGCCGGATCACCGTGGCAGCGCATTGGGGCACCGTCGAGACCGCGGTGACGCCCGGTGGAACGTGGCCGCGCGGCACCGGACCCCGGGTGCGTTATCGACTCGACGAACCCGATGCGAGCCCGCTCGGTGACCCGGACGGTGATCTGTTCGTCGCCGACTTCTTCCGCAGCGTCTACGACTTCGCGGCGGGCGAATGGCAGGACTGCTCGGATAGTCCCGATCCCGCCACCGCCATCTCCGGTATCGGCGATCCGAGTTTCATCCTGCATCCCGACCATCCGGACGACCACCCGCTTCCGGCTACGACCGGACGCGCGGCGCATATCGATCACATCCACTTCCAGATCGGCAAGTCCGGGACCGAGTAGCGTCGTCGGTGTGACGCTCGCCGACCGATATCCCTTGTTGCACACGCCAACCCGCTGGGAATGGGGCGGTTTGGACGTACGCTTCTCCACCGAACTGCCGTCCGACGAGCTGGTCACCAATATCCATGTCGTCTGCTTCGTCGGCGCCGATATCGTGCTGTGCCGCGACGATCGCGATATCTGGATCGTGCCGGGCGGTACCAGGGAGGCGGGCGAAACGATCGACGCCTGCGTGCGCCGCGAACTCATGGAGGAGGCCGGTGCCCGCCCGGTCGGGCCGGTGCGGCCCTTCGGCGCCCATCACACCACCACCGATCGGCCCGCACCGCGCTATCCATGGCAACCGCACCCACACAAGGCGTGGCTTTGGTGCACGGCGGATGTGCTGCTCGAATCCGCTCCGACCAATCCCGAGGACGGGGAGAATATTCTCGAGGTCCGCGCCTTCGCCCCCGAGGCGGCAATGCACCTTTCGCGCACCGATGGCGACCACATGGTCGAATTGCTCGCGCTCGCAATCGAATTCCATCGAGGCTGATCAGCCGAGTAGCGCATGGAGCCCGGTGAGCAGTCGCGATCGTCGTCTCGGCCATGCTGTGGATCGTCGTGCCATTCGTTACCCGCGGCTGCGCGGGGTGGTTGACGCGATGACGGATTCTATTGGGACCGTGCACTCGACTTCGATGACGAAACGGACCGCTGGCATGTACGGACCTCGGACGGGCGGCATTTCCAGCCGCGCGCGGTGGTGATGGCGCCGGGGCCGCTACACGAACCGAGCGTGCCGGCCTTCCCTGGCCGGGATATGTTCCGGGGACGTACTTTTCACTCGGCGCAGTGGGATCACGACTTCGAGGTAACCGGCAAACGGATCGCGGTCATCGGAACCGGTGCAAGTGCTGTGCAATTCGTACCGCAGATTGCCGAGCAGGCCGAGCAGGTGACGGTATTCCAGCGGACACCGCACTGGATCGTGCCGAAGCCGGATCGACCGCTGTCGCCGGCGGCGCATCGAGTATCCCGATATCTCCCAGGCGCGCAACGGCTCTACCGCTGGGCGATCTATTGGGGTTACGAGTCGTCGACTCCGGCGTTCATGAATCCGGAACTCATGCGTCGCCGCGGCGGTGGTGGCGCGGGCGCATCTGCGTCGTCAGGTTCCCGACCCCCAATTGCGTCGCAGCCTCACTCCCGACCGGCTCGGGTGTAAGCGAATTCTGGTGTCCAACAACTACTATCCTGCGCTGCAGCGGGAGAATGTCGCGCTGGTGACCTCACCGATCGCCTCGATCACCGAGACCGGGATCATCACCGCCGATGGCATCGAGCAGGAATTCGACGCCATCGTGTACGGCACCGAGTTCAAGATTTCCGACCGGTTTGCCGATCAGCACATCGTCGGCGCGAACGGGCTCACTCTCCAAAAGGCCTGGCGCAATGGGATGGAAGGGTTCCTCGGTGTCGCCGTGCACGGCTTCCCGAATCTATTCCTCATCATGGGCCCGAATTCCGGCGTTGGAAATCAGTCGATCGTCTTCATGATCGAGGCACAGGCTCGCTACATCCGCCAATGCCTGGAGCTGCTGCGAAAGACCGCCAACAGCCGGATCGAAGTCCGCGCCGCGACCCAACACGAGTTCAACCGGCGCCTGCAGTCGAAACTGGCTGGTACCGTGTGGAATTCGGACGTCTGCCCGAGTTCGTACCTGGACGAGCACGGGATGAATCGGGCCGCCTGGCCGGGTTCCAGCGCCTCCTACCGGCGCACCATGCGCCGACCCGATCCCGGTCACTACGACCTGACCGTGCCAGCGAATCGTCAACCGGCACACGAGTATTCAGGGCCGGCACTACTCGACGCCCCCGGGGTGGAGGTTCCAGTCGAGGTCACCCTCAGCGGCCATCCGGATCCGATTGACGGCCGCTACCACTGGTACGGACGCGTCGCCCCGAGCGACGGTCACGATTTACCCGATCCCGGACGTGCCGAAGTGCTCCTCACGCTGCCCGGCGGCGAGCCGACCGCGGGTCGCCTCCAGGAGCGCGACCCCTGGGGCAACCTCCGTATCGTCGGGATCGGCACCCCGCCCTATCCATTGGCCGCTGCCTAAGTGGCAGGGCGCAGGAGCCATGCGCGCAACGCCTCGGTGACCTCGTCGGGGCGTTCTTCCATAATGAAGTGGTTGCCGCCGTCGATGCGGACCAGCGTGGCGTTGGGGATTGCTTCGGCCAGTTCCTGGGCGGTGCGCAACGGGATGGCAGGATCACAGTCACCCCAGATGACGGTCGTCGGGCAGTTGATGGAACTCAGTCCAGCAGCCAGTTCCGGGCGGATCCGGACGCGATAACCTGCCCAGAAGTGGGCGTTCCAGCGGCGACCCGCCGCGGTGTCCAGGACCGCGAGGTATCGGCGCAGCTGTTCGATGTCGATTGATCCATTGCGCACGTACGGTGCGAGACCGACCCGATGCACCCATTGAATCGCTCGTGCAGTGAGCAGCGGGCGCAGCGGTGCGATCCGTGCCAGCACGGTCAGCAAGCCGAACAATACATAGTACGGCGGTGTGAAAATACCCTGGGCCCGCGAATTCAGAATCGCGAAGCGGCGCACTCGTTCCGGATGACGCAGCAGAAACCCCAATCCGAGGAACCCGCCGTAGTCGTGACATGCCAGATCGACTCGCTCCAGGCCGAGCGCATCCAACATGCGGCCGATCCGCTCGACCTCACTGTCGTAGTCACAACTCAGCGCCGTATCCCGATCGGAAGCACCCCACCCGAGCCAGTCCGGTGCGATAATCCGCCGCGATAACGCGAGCGGACCGATCTGGTGCCGCCACGCGGCATGGCTTTCCGGCCAGCCGTGCAGTAGCACCAGCGGAACACCTTGCCCGACATCGACATAACGCAACCGCGCGCCGTCGACCGTCACCTCCCGCAGCTCGTACGTCGATTCCGCCTGCCCATCCAGCTTCATCCCTGATCTCCCGTCTGTCCCGCGATTTTCTGTATCGTCGCGGATATGGCGCGGTCGGCACTTCCAGAAACGTGCGCTCCCGAAACGGCGGTCACCTCGGCCCGGCTCTGGCTGCGGCTCGGACACGCGATCTACATCGGCCCCGGGATGGCCCTCGGGGCGCACTCCACCGCAATCGCCGGTCTCGGGCTCGGACTCGACGGCCCGTTCCGGGTCCGGGTCGCCGACGCTCCGGATATCACGGCCCGCAGCTTCCTGTTCCGCGCCCGCGTCACGCACCACATCCTGGACACCGATGCGCCCAAGCTCTTCTGCTTCTTCGATCCGACCTCGGAAAATATGGCCCGTTGCCTCGGCGGCATGCGCCGCAAGGTCAACGGCTACAGCTCCGACCACCGCAACGAGGCCGAACTGATCGAGCTGTGCGCCGACCCGGCACCGGATATCGACCGTCTGCTCGAGCTCGCCAGCATCCCGGTCCCGACCATCCGCGATCCCCGCATCGCCGCCGTCGCCGCGGCCATCCGCGCTGACCCCACCCAGCAGCAGCGCGCCGCCGAAAAGGCAAGTGCCGCAGGACTATCCACCTCCTACTTCCTGCGTACCTTCGCCGAACAAACTGGCACCAGCTTCCGACGTTACGTGCAATGGGCGCGGATGCTGCGCGTCGGCAGGGCATATGCCGCGGGCCACGACCTCACTCGTGCCGCCGTCGACGCGGGCTTCGCCTCCCCTTCCCATTTCAGCGATACGTTCCGCGCAATGTTCGGTCTCACCCCTACCGCCTTCTTGACCATCAACGGCGCGCTCCACATCGACTGATCTATAAGTCGAAATAGAGATCGAATTCGGCCGAAAGCTATTTGTCCCCCAAGGCCGCAGTCTTGGTTTCATCGACAGTCCCGGCGGGCCACCCCGCCCGGACACGCGGTGTGCGGCTTTCCAAGCGAATGCTCGATCCCGACCGGGGGCCGGCTTTCGCCCAGCGCAACGGACTCGCCGCAACCACCGTCTCCGAATTCGCGAAGAATCCGGAGGTCTTGTCCGCAATCGAGCAAGGTGTGACCGCCGCCAATGGCAAACTCTCCCGGGTGGAGCAGATCAAGAAGTACATCGTGCTACCCGAGGTGTCGGAGCCCGGAAGCGATGTCCTGACGGCGACCGGCAAACTGAAACGCACCCCGATCGCCGCCCGCTACACCGACACGATCGAGCGCTTGTACTCGTAAGTCCGGGACGGGAGAGGTTCAATGACGCCAACGCGGACCCGGGTCGTCGGAGATCTGCATCGAAGAGCCGCATCGCTGGTCGATGGGTTCTACCGGAACCTGCCACCGTATCCGCGGATACCGCAGCCACTGGTGGAGACCGATTTCGCACGCGGCACGAAACTCAATGTCGACCTGTTCTTCGAATATCTGCGGCGCGGCACCGAACCCTCCGAAGAGGACACCAGCGAGCTCGTCGAACTGGCCATGGACCGGGTCCGCGACGGCACGCCACTGCCGCAGGTGCTGGAGCGATATCGGCTCGGCTCGGCCTTCATCTGGGAGCGACTGCGCGAATCGGCCACTCCCGCCGAGCAGGAACTGCTGCTCGACGCCTCGCTGACGCTGCTGAAGTACATCACGCTGGTCATGACCCGCATCGCGGGCGCTGCCACCCAGCGCTCGCACGATCCGCGCTGGGAACTGCTCGAACGCCGTCGTGGCATCGCCGATGCCCTGCTCACCGGACGCGATCCGGTGGAGTGGGCCAATGATCCGGTCATTCCGGTCGCGGACGCCTTCCTCGTCGCGGTATTCCGCCTGTGCGGCACCCGCGGTGGGCACGCATCGGCGCTGCGGCACCGGGTCGAGGCGATTCCGGGCGTCTTCCAGCGGCTGGACGCGGGCGGGTGGACCGTATTGATCCCACTGCAACCCGGCGACGACGGTACGGCCGCGATCAGCGGTCTCATCGCGCGACTACCGGCACATCAGCGCGATCAGGCACCGCCCTACTGGGTCGGCGTCGGCGCGGCGGCGAGCAAGACGCAGATCCCGACGATCTTCGCCGAGGCGCGCGTGTTGGCCGAACTGGGGCGGTGCCTGAACCGTCGCGAAGTCCTCTGCTGTAGAACGGATTTGCAGTTCGAGTACACGGTGGCGGTCAGCGATGCGGCACGGCCCGGGCTGGCGTCGGTGCTCGCGCCCCTCGATACACAGCCGATGCTGGCACAAACCTTCGAGATGTTCGCCGACAGCGGATTCAACCAGCTGGCGACGGCACGGCAACTCAACGTGCATCGCAATACGGTCACCTATCGCCTGTCCCGCGTACACGAACTCACCGGCCTCGACCCGCATCGCCCCGCCGACGCCATGACCCTGTCCGCGGCCCGACTTGCCCGCCGCCTCGAATCCGCTGCCTTCGCCCCCTGACCGGGCTCCGGTGAGGAACTGCGCGCCACACCCGGATTCCGTGCCGCCGCCGACCTCACCCCCTGGCCATCGTTCGTCTGCGGCGCGATCGACCACGGCTTCACCTTGCTCTACAGCATCGATCACGCGTTCAGCGACGGACTCTCGCTCGTCACCACCATCTTCGAATTGCATTCGCTCTCCGCGCGACCCTTTGATCTCCGAGTTCCTCGATCGCGTCGCCGTTACCCTGACAGCGGCCGCTCGGCCGGGATAGTCTCCGTGAGGGATCCGATTCGGGATTCGCAGCCACCCGGGAGCATCCGATGATGAAGGCTCTGGTTACCGACGGGGCATCCACCTCGCCCCGATCCGTCCACTATGTCTCCGGGTCGCCCGGCGAATTACGTTGGGAGGGTACAGCATTGCTGCGCGCGGGCGTACTCGCCTTCGGCGGCACTATCGGCCCCACCGCATTGCACGCCCATCACGCCGTCCAGGTGGTCGCCGCATGTACGCCGGTGGTTGTGGTGGACGCGTGCGGGATTCGGCATCGCGGCACGCATGTGATCGTGCCCGCCGACGCACCACATCGCATTGCCACCGGCGCAGAGCACGGCACCGCGATCTATCTCGATCCGGAGTCCGTCGCAGGCGCGGCCGCCGACCGCAGAGCCCATACCTACGGGTGGGCCGACTGCGAACATTCGCTGCCCATCAATCCGGAGCGGGAACCACTCGCCGAACTGGTCGCCGAGGTCGTCGACGATCTCGAACGCGACAATTCGCACAGCATCGAGGACGAGCGCCACGACGCGGTCACCGAGGTGCTGCAATTGCTGCCGTCCATCGTCGGCGACGGACCGATCCGCGGCGCGGATGTAGCGCGCCGGGTCGGCATTTCCGCGACCCGACTGACCCATCTGTTCACCGAACAGGTCGGAATTCCCTTGCGGCCCTATATTCTCTGGCTCCGACTACATGTTGCGATCACCCGCGTCCGCTCCGGCGACGATCTCACCGCCGCCGCCCACGCCGCGGGTTTCGCAGATAGCTCCCACCTGACCCGCACCTGCCGCCGCACCTTCGGACTGCCGCCGTCGGCCCTGAGCCGCCGCGTCGATTGGGATCTCGGCGACGCCCGATAGGTCCAGCCGAATCGTTCAAGTCACTCCGGGCACGGCCGACCAGGCTTGCCCATATGACACCAATTTCGGCCTGTTCACCCTGATCTGGAATCACCTGTTCCGCACCTACTCCTATGATCCGGCGCGGCGCTTCGAATCCGAGGATCTCGGTATGGCGGCCAAACCCGACTACCCGACCGGCTATGTCGACCAGCTCATCTACCCGTTCACATCGGACGGCGGCTGTGGCCTGGACCGACACCCCTGCACGCACTGGCGTGACCGGCATCAGTCGGCGCGGGGCCTGGTCGCGAACACCTCGTGTATTTCGGTTCCGATCAAACGTGGATCCTGCTGTATCTGCGCCGACATACCGTGCCGATCGAACAGCTCGCGGACTTCCTGCAGGCGGCCCTCGAGGTCGTGGACCTCGGCGACGACGGCGTGAATACATCGCCAGTCCGCATCGGTGATGCCGCGCAAGACTTCCAATTCTGCCCGCTCCACATCGACTTTGAGCAGGCCGATCTCCCTGCCGCGGCAGTGTTCGTCGAGTATCGCCGAGACAGTGGTGACCTCGACCTGCAAAGGCACGCCGTCGTGCAGTCCGGTGGTGATGAGTGCGATGGCCTTATCGTCCAGGCCACTGTTGCGCAGATAGATACGGGTGGCTTGGTCGTCCGCCTCACGGTCGGCGAAGAAACCGGAGTTCGCCGTGGCATGCGGGTACCAGGTGAACGGCCGGGTGCCCGACGTCGCGCCGAGCGCGATCTGCAGGGGGATGCCGCCCGGGACATGCTCTGCGATGTTGCGGTCCAAGCAACGAAAGGTCATCGGCGCGGGCTCGACGGCGATGACCTGGATCCCGGGGCAGGTGTCGGCGAACATCATCGCGGTCAGGCCGATGTTCGCGCCGATATCGAGGGCGATGTCGCCGGGTCGAAGACATTCGGCGGCCCGCCGGTAGA
Organism: Nocardia sp. NPDC049737; assembly: GCF_040674755.1. Classification (NCBI taxonomy): domain Bacteria; kingdom Bacillati; phylum Actinomycetota; class Actinomycetes; order Mycobacteriales; family Nocardiaceae; genus Nocardia; species Nocardia sp. NPDC049737. The sequence goes on from NZ_JBFANH010000014.1 coordinate 56,161, forward strand.
ACCCGCCTGTCGAGGTCGTCTCGCCCCACAACATGTGGGCCTCGGCCGGGCTGGTGCAGGTCACCGTTCTGCCGTCGTCCAGACGCAGTTGCTGCAAAGTGGTCAGCATTGTTCCATGAACCTTTCCAAGACAGGGCCGACGATGGCCAGCACATGCGGATGGCTCAACTCGAGGTGGCGGGCGTCCAGGACGACGTTGTGTACCTCGCCGCTGACGTAGGACCGCCACGTCTGGGCGAGCTCTTCGGGGTCGGCGTGGTCTTTCCCGGCGGTGAAGAACATCAGGTCGCCGTCGAAGACGTGCGGCCGGTGCGCGGCGGAGATATCGCTCGCGGTCTGGAAGCTCTCCATCACCCGATCGGTCTGTTCGGCGGTGAACAGGCCGGTCGCGACCACCTGGTCGCGGATGATGTTCCAGGCTTGTTCATGGCTGCTCACCTGCAGCTCGTCGCCGAGGCCGAACAGCTCTCGCCAGCCGCCGAGCAAATCGGCCATCAGCTGTCCCGGCGCGGGCTGGTCAGCGCGCGCCGATTGCGGCGGTGCCTCGGCGGCGCAGTCGAGCAAGGCCAGCATCCCGACCCGGTCACCGTCGCGCTGCAGCCGGACCGCCATGGCGTGCGCGATCTGCCCGCCCAACGACCAGCCGAGCAGGTGATACGGACCCGTCGGTTGCACGCGGCGAATCTCGGCCACATAGCGGTCGGCCAGTTCATCGACCGACCGCGCATCCGGTTCACCGGAGACGACGTGCGGATCCTGCAACCCGAAGACCGGGCGATCCGGATGCAGATGTCCGACGAGGCCGCCATAGAACCAAGCCAGACCGCCCGCTGGGTGCACGGCGAATACCGCCGGTCCGGATCCGCTCCCGCGCAGCGCAAGCAGCACCTTCAGCCCGGAGTTGCCTTCCGCGTCCTCGGACCGGCGCGCCAAGGCTTTGGGCGTCGCATCCTCGAACATCCAGGGCAACTCGATCGTCACACCGCGAGCACTCAACTCGGTCACTGCCATGGTGGCCAGCAGCGAATTGCCGCCCAAATCGAAGAACCCATCGGTCACCCCGACCCGCGGGGCTCCCAGAACCTGCGCGTACACGTCGGTGAGCACCTTCTCGGTGTGCGTGCGCGGCGCGACGAACCGCTGGACCGCTCGTTCGAAATCGGGCGCGGGCAACTCTTTCCGATCGAGCTTGCCGTTGACCGTCAGCGGCAGATCGGGCAGGACCATGATCACCGACGGCACCATGTAGCTGGTCAGCACTTCGGCGGCGCTCGCGCGGACCTCGCCGGGATCGATCCGCTGCCCGTCGCCGCCCACGACGTAGCCGATCAGCTGATCTACCTCCCGCTCGTGGCGGTGCACCGCCACGGCGGCCCGCGACACCGCCGGATGCCGCAGCAGCGCCGACTCCACCTCGCCCAGTTCGATCCGGTATCCACGCAACTGCACCTGCGCGTCGGCCCGGCCGACGTAGGTCAATTCGAGCCCCTCGGTGGTCTCGAGCCAGCGCCCGACATCGCCGGTGCGATACAACCGGCCGCCGCGCGGGTCGAACGGGTTCGCCACGAAACGGCTCGCGGTCAACGCGGGCGCTCGCAGATAGCCGCGCGCGAGTTGCCTTCCGGCGACATAGATTTCGCCACCAACACCGATCGGCACGGGCTGCAACCGGTCGTCGAGCACATATACCCGTAGCCCCGGCAGCGCAGCCCCGATCCCGGACGCACCCGCGCCGTCGACCTCGGCGAAAGTCACATGCACAGTCGTCTCGGTGATGCCGTACATGTTGATCAATCGCGGCGCTCCGGGCCGGTGCGCGGCGAACCAGCCGGTCAACCGCGTCGCATCCAATGCCTCACCGCCGAAGACGACGTACCGCAGCACGAGATCGCCGCAGCCGCACCCCGATTCGCGGTACTGTCGCTCGGCGTCGACGAATCCGTAGAACGCCGACGGGGTTTGGCTCAACACCGTGACCCGCTCACGCGCCACCAGTTCCACCAACGCCTCCGGCGACCGGGAGGTGGGGTAGTCGACGACGACCACCCGGCCGCCACTCAGCAGCGCGCCCCACATCTCCCACACCGCGAAATCGAAAGCGTAGGAATGGAACAGCGTCCACACGTCGTCGGGGCGCAGGTCGAACCGCTCGGCGGCGTGGGTGAGCAAGGTGACGGCTTCGCGGTGGCTGACGGCCACTCCCTTCGGCGTGCCGGTCGACCCGGAGGTGTAGATCACGTAGGCGAGGTTGTCCGGCCGCGCGCCCGCTGGCAACGGGCGGTCCGAGACCACGTCCATGGCCTCTTCGATCAGAACCGTCGGTGCCGCGTATTCCGGTACGTCCGTTGCGAACTCGGCCGAGGTCAACACCGTGGCCGGACGCGCGTCGTCGAGGATGAACCGCAAACGCTGCGGGGGGTTGGCCGTATCCAGCGGCAGATATCCCGCGCCCGCGCGCACCACCGCGAGTAGGCCCACGACCAGTTCGATCGAACGCGGCAACGCCACTGCCACCAGGGTTTCCGGGCCCGCACCGTGCTCGGCGAGCCGAACCGCGAGCCGGGTGGCGCGCCGATCCAACTCCGCATAGCTCACCTGCGAGACACCGTCGGTGACCGCGATCGCATCGGGCTGGGCCGAGACCCGGGTGGTGAACAGCCCAGCCAGAGTCACTTCCGCGACCGCGCCGCCGTCGACTCCGGCGGCCGCGAGGACTTCGCGCCGCTGGTCGGGGTCCACGATGTCGATATCGCCCACGGCGACAGCCGGATTCGCGGTCCCCTGCTCCAAAATTCGGGTGAACGCGCACGCGAAGCGAGACATCGTCTGCTCCACGAACAGATCGGCGGCGAAGGTCAAGCGGCCGACCATGCCGCTCGGTGCGCCCCCGGCGCCGAACTGTTCGACGAGTTTCACGTTCAGATCCGCGCGGGCCTGGTCGAAGCCTGTTTCGATCGGCTCGACGGTGAGCCCCGCCAGCTCCAACGCGGCCGCGCTGAGATCCTGGACATCGAGGGTCACCTGATATAGCGGCATGTGCGCGGTCGAGCGGCGCGGATTCAACGCCTCCACGACCTGCTCGAACGGCACCTCGGCGTGCGCGAACGCGGCCAGATCCGTTTCGCGAGTGGCGGCGAGCAACTGGTCGAACGGCTGCCGGGACGACACCCGCGACCGCAACACCAGCGTGTTGACGAACATGCCGATCAGATCGTCGAGTTCGCGATCGCCACGACCGGCTATCGGAGTACCGACCGCCACGTCGTCCACACCGGCCAGCCGTGCCAGCAGTACGGTCAACGCGGTATGCAGGACCATGAACACCGTGGCGTTGGCCGTGCGGGCGAGTGTGTCGATGCGGGCATGCAGTTCGGCGGACAGCTCGAAATCGACCGTGCGGCCGCGTGTGGACGCCACCGACGGCCGCGGCAGATCGGTCGGCAGCTCGAGCAGTTCGGGCAGCCCGGTGAGGGTGTCGGTCCAGAATCGCAGCTGCCGGGAGACCAGCGAATCCGGATCGTGCTCGTCACCGAGCACCTCGCGCTGCCACAACGCATAGTCGGCGTACTGGATCCGCAGCGGCGGCCAGTTCGGTTGCGTCCCTTGCCGACTCGCCTCGTACGCCACCGCCACATCCCGTGCGAGCGGCATCATGGACTGCCCGTCGGCGCAGATATGGTGTACACAGATCACCAGCACGTGATCGCGGTCGTCGAGGGCGAACAATTCGGCTCGCACCGGCGGTGCCTGGGTGACATCGAAGCCCGCGGAGACCACCGCCGCCGCCCGCTCGAGCACCTGCTGTTCGTCGACCTGGATCGGGGTCAACGCCGGTGCCACCCGGTCGACGTCGACCATGACCTGGCAGGGCGTTCCGTTGATCATCGGGAATGTGGTGCGCAGCGACTCGTGCCGGTTGATGACCAGCGCGCACGCCTGCCGCAGCGCATCGAGGTCGAGTTCGCCGTGCAGCCGGATCACCAACGGAATGTTGTAGCCGCCGACCGAGGTGTCGAACTGGTTGAGGAACCACATCCGCTGCTGAGCCGGGGACAGCGGCACCAGCGCCGGGCGGGTGCGCGATATCAGCGGCACCGCGACGTGGCGGTCGGCCGTGGCGAGATGCGCAGCCAGGTCGGCGACGGTCGGTGCGTCGAACAGGTCTTGGATACCCAGGCTCACCCCGAGTGCCGTGCGCAATCGCGCGACCGCCCGCGTCGCCGACAGCGAATTGCCACCGAGGTCGAAGAAACTGTCCGTCGCGCCCACCGCGCCGATACCCAGGACGTCGCCGAAGACATCCGCGATGCGATGTTCGGTCTCGGTGCGCGGGGCGATCCGTTCCCGTTCGTCCGGGAACTGCGGCGCGGGTAGTGCCGCCCGATCGAGTTTGCCGGTCGCGGTGAGCGGGAGTTCGGCGAGCGGCATGAGCACGTCGGGCACCATGTGCGCGGGCAGGTACCGCCGAGCCGCGCCCTTGACGGCGCTCGGATCGATGCGGCCGTCGCCGACCAGATAGCCGACGAGCCGGTCGGTGCCGTACTCATCGGTGTGCAGCACGACCACAGCGTGGTCGACACCGGGATGTTCGGACAGCACGGCTTCGATCTCGCCGAGTTCGATGCGTTGACCGCGGATCTTGACCTGGAAGTCGCGGCGGCCGAGATACTCCACGGTGTGGTCGGTGTTCCAGCGGGCCAGATCGCCGGTGCGGTACATGCGTGAGCCCGCCGCCCCGACGGGATTCGCCACGAATGCACCCGCTGTGACCGCAGGCCGCCGCACGTACCCGCGGGCCAGCTGGATGCCCGCGAGGTACAACTCCCCGACCACCCCGACCGGCACCGGCCGCAGCCACGGATCGAGGACGACGGCCTCGACGCCACGGCTCGGTCCGCCGATCGTCACCACATCACCGGGAAGCAAAGCATCACTGATCGCGGCCAGAATCGTGGTTTCGGTCGGTCCGTATCCGTTCGACAACCGCCTGCCCGGCGCCCACACCGAGATCAACTCCGGTGTCACCGCCTCGCCACCGGCCATCAGCACGCGCAACGAATCCATCCCGGCCGGCACCATGGTGGCCAGCACACTCGGGGTGAGGAAAGCATGCGAAACCTGTTGCGTACGAATAAGTTCCGCCAACGCGTCACCGGCGAACACGTCCGGTTCCGCCACCACCAGCAACGCGCCGCTGGTGTGCGCCAGCAGAACTTCCAGGAACATCACATCGAAGCCGATACCTGCGGCGTGCAGCACACGCGATCCGGCGTCCACACCGAAGCCGTCGCGGACGACGGCGGCGAAATTCGCCAGCCCCGCGTGGGTGACCTCGACGCCCTTCGGAACTCCGGTGGAGCCCGAGGTGTAGATCACATACGCCGCGTCCTGGATTCTTGGCGTCCGCAGGCGCTCGGCGTCGGTGACGGCCGCTGCGGACTTCGCCTCGATGCCGGCCTCGGTGTCCGGATCGTCGAGGACAAGCGGCCGCACCTCGTCGGGAAGCAGATCCCGGGAAGCCGCGACGGTGAGCGCGACCCGCACACCGGCGTCCGCGACCATATATGCCACGCGCTCGGCCGGGTTGCGCGGATCGACCGGCACGAACGCCGCACCCGTTTTGGTTACCGCCCACAGACTTGTCACGAACTCCAACGACCGCCCCAGCGCCAGCGCGACCTGATCACCGGGGCCGACACCCCACTCGATCAACCGCCGCGCCAGCTGGTTCGACCGGGCGTCCAACTCGCCATAGGACATCGTGCACCGACCCGAAAGCAGCGCTGCCGCACCGGGATTCACGTCGACACCGGCGGCCAGCAACTCGGCCACGAGCCGCGGCCCCACCGGAGTACCACCAGTTGCCGGCACCAACTCCCGCCGCTCGACCGCAGACAGCAGATCCACCGAATCGAGCCGCGCGTACGGATCGGTCGTGATCGCGCGCAGCACGATGTCGAGCCGGGCAGCGAGACCGGATGCCATCTCGGCGGCGATCTGGTCCGGCTGATAGCGCAGGCGGACGTGCAGCGTATCGGTCTGGTGGGCCTGCACGGTGATCGGGTAGTGCGCGGCGTCGCGGCCGTCCGCCGCGATCACCCGCATCCCGTCGATGTCGGTTTCACCCAGCCCGCTGCTGTCGACCGGATAGGACTCGAACACGACGAGGGTGTCGAACAGCGCGACGGCGCCCACGGCCGCCAGTATCTGCGGCAGTTCGAGGTAGTGATGGTCGAGCAGACGGGTGTTGTCGGCCTGCAGTCGCGTCAGTGTGTCGGCGATGGTCCGGTCCCGGCGCACGTCGGCGGCGACCGGAATCGTGTTGATGAACAGACCGATCATCGACTCGACTCCGGGCACGTCGGAGGGACGGCCGGACACCGTGCTGCCGAACACCACGGTGTCGGTGCCGAGCAGGTTGCTCAGGACCACCGCCCAGGCGAACTGGACCATTGTCGCCATCGTGACCGACTGTATGCGGGCGAAGTCCACCAACTCCGCTGTCGTATCGCGATCGAGATCGATCGTCAGATCGGTCGGGATGGTCGCTGCCGACTCGGTGTGTGCACCGGCGATCAGTGTCGGCTCGGTGACATCGCGCAGCGCGTCTCGCCACACCTCGATGCTTGCGGTGCGGTCCTGGCGGTCAAGCCATTCCAGGTAGTCGCGGTAGGACGCGGCAGCCGGCAGCAACTGCGGCTGTGCGTCCGCGGCGTACAACCCGATGAGCTCACGCCACAGCAGCGGCAACGACCAGCCGTCGAGCAGCAGGTGATGCGCGGTCACCAGCAGCCGGAACTCGTGCGGTCGCACCGCGATCAACAGCAACCGCAGCAGTGGCGGATCGGCCGGATCGAATCCGGTCGCTCGCTCCGCGTCGATAACCTCGTTCAGGTCCGGTGTGTCGCCGGACAGCGTGATGCTGCGCCACGACACGGCCGTATCGGTTGGAATCACCTGCACTGCAACGCCTTCCACGGTTCGCGTGAAGGCGGCCCGCAAGTTGGGGTGGCGGGCGAGCAGCGCATGGGCGGCTCGCTCGAGCCGGTTCTCATCAACCGCGCCGCTCAGGGTGAGCGCCGATTGCGCGAGGTAGACATCGAGCCCGCCCGCGGCGATCTCGGCGTGGAACAGCAGCCCCGCCTGCAGCGGCGCCAATGGCCACACCTCGCTCAGCGGTCCGTACCGGTCGGCGAACTCGTCCAGATCTCGCTGGGTGAGGTCGACGAGCGGAACGTCGGCTCGCGACAGCCCCCAGTCCTCGGTCGCGATGGCCGCGACCGCGGTCAGGGCATCGACCCATTCGTCGGCGAGTTCGGCCACGTCGTCGTGGTCGAGCAGCCGCGAGGCGTAGCCGAGGTAGGCCGAGAGCCGCGGTCCGGCCGCGGCATCGACGATGTTCACATCGATCGTGAGCACCGCCGCCGCCGGCATATCCGGATCGAAGGCGGCCCGGCGGTCGAAGGGTTCGTCGGTGGGTACCCACGGCAGATCCGACAGTGCCGCGAGATCGACGCCCACCCGGCCGAGATAGTTGACACTGATCTGCGGCTCGGGCAGCGCGGCGAGCCGGTCGGCCGTGTCGGGGTTCAGATAGCGCAGCAGGCCGTAGCCGATGCCCTTGTCCGGGATGGCGCGCAGCTGGTCCTTGACCGATTTCACCACCGCGCGCAGATCCGCTGGATCGATGCCGCTCAGATCGAGCGCTGCCGGATAGCGGGTGGTGAACCAGCCGACGGTTCGGGAGAGGTCGGCGCCCGCGGCGATCTGCTCCTCGCGACCGTGCCCTTCCAACACGACCTTCATGCCCGCGTGCGCGTCGCCGCGACGCCTGCGCCAGCGAGTCACCGCCACGGTGAGTGCGGCCAGCAGCACATCGTCGGCGCTGCCGCGCACAGCGTGGGGCACCGCGTCGAGCAACGCCGAGGTCACCTCGGCAGGGAGCGACACGGTCAACTCACGCACAGTCGCCTGGGTGTCCCGCGCGGGATCCAGCTCCATACGCCCGAGCAACGGATCCGGTGCCGAACCGATCCGCTGCCACAGCTCGACCTCGCCGGCGCGCTCGGCCGCCGCGGCGATCAACGCGTGCGCCCACCGACGCATGGAGGTGCCCGGTGCGGCCAGCTCGACCGCCCGGCCCCGGGTGATCTGCTGCCAGGCAGTCACGAAGTCCGGCACCAGGATTCGCCACGACACCGCATCGACGGCCAAATGATGGATCACGATCAGTGCCCGGCCCTCGGCGTCCACACCGGACTCGGGCAGCAGGCACACGACATGCACCAGCCTGTCCGCCGCCGGGTCGAGCCGGTCGTACGCCGCGGTGGACGCCGCTTGCACCACGGCCGTGAAACCGGCGCTGCCCGGAGTCTCATCGGCGCCGAAGGTCCGCACGGAGACCGAACCGGTGGCGTCGGCTGCGCTCGGCGGCAACACCTCCCAGCTTTGGCTGTCGAGCCGCGAGCGCAGCACGTCGTGGTGTTCGACGATCGCCCGCACGGTCGAGACCACATCGTCGACGCGCGCGTCACGCGGCAGACGCACCAGCATCGACTGCGCGAACCGAGCCGGCGCCCCGAGCCGCTCGACGAACCAGGACACGATCGGCGTGCCCGGAATCTCGCCCACACCACCGCCGGGCAGCTCGGCGAGCGTTGCCCGTTCGGCCGCCTGCGCGACCTGCGCCAGCCCACGAATCGTCTTGTGCTCGAAGATGTCTCGAGCCGTCACGGCGACCCCCGCTGACCTCAGGCGCGCGGCCAGCTGAATCGACATGATGGAGTCGCCGCCGAGCGCGAAGAAGGAGGTCGTCGCGCCCACCGTGGTGACGCCGAGGACGTCGGCGAACGCGGCGGCGACGGTGCGTTCCAGGTCGGTCGATGCCGCGTCGGCCGCGTCATCGGTGGTCTCGAAAACATGCTCCGGCAACGCTTCTCGATCCACCTTGCCGGACGAGGTGAGCGGCACGTGGTCGAGTACCGTGATCGTCGCCGGCACCATATGCGCGGGCAGGGCGGCAGCCACGTGATCGAGCACCGCGCTCGGTTCGACGACCGTTGCGGGTTCGGCCGTGATGTACGCGGCGAGCACCTGGTGCCCGCCTGGGCCTCGGCGGCTCACGGTGACCGCGGTCGCGACCGCCGGATGGGTCACTAGCGCGGCGTCGATCTCGCCCAGCTCGACGCGCTGGCCGCGAATCTTGATCTGGAAATCGAGGCGGCCGATGTACTGCAACGTGTCCTGCGCGGTCCAGCGGACGATATCGCCGGTGCGATACATCCGCGAACCAGGCGCACCGTACGGGTTCGCCACGAACGAACATGCCGTTGTCCCAGGACGATTCAGATAACCGCGGGCCAGGGCGGCGCCGGAGAAGTGCAGCTCCCCTGGCACTGCGATCGGCACCGGCCGCAGCCGCGCATCCAGCACCACCGCCTCGGCGCCGCGGATCGGTCCGCCGATGGTGAGCACCTCCCCCGGCCGCACCGGGTCACTGATTGTGATCACGATCGTCGTCTCGGTTGGGCCGTAGATGTGGTGCAGCCGCCGCCCGGCCGCCCAGGAGGCGATCAGATCCTGCGGCACCTTTTCGCCGCCGACCGCCAGCATCCGCAGCGAATCCACCTCGCCGGGCGGCATCGTCGCCAGCACACTCGGTGTCAGGAACGCATGTGTCACCTGGTGGGTCCGGATCAGGTCGGCCAGGTCCGCGCCGGCGAGCGCCTCCGGCGGCGACACCACCAAGGCCGCGCCGGCCGCATGCGCCATCAAGGCTTCGAGCAGCACCGCGTCGAACGCGGGTGCCGCGGCTTGCAGCACGCGCGAGGTGGCCTCGACCCGGTAACGCTCACGCTGCTCGGCCGCGAAGGCCGCAAGCCCCTCATGGGTGACCACCACGCCCTTCGGCGTGCCGGTCGAACCCGACGTGTAGATCACATATGCCGCATCCTGAATCCGAAGGGTGCGCGGGCGATTCGCGTCCGACACGGCGTGGCTGGGACGCGCGGCGATCTCGACGGCCGCGTGCGGATCGTCGAGCACGAGCCAGCGAACACCGTCCGGCAGGGACGGCCGCGCGGCCGCGACCGTGACGCCGACCTCGGCACCGGAATCGTGCAAAAGATAGGCGATCCGCTCCGGCGGATAACGCAGGTCCACCGGCACGAACGTCGCCCCGGTCTTCATGATCGCCCACATGGCGACGTGATAGTCGGCCGAGCGCGGCACGACCAGGGCGGCGCGCATCCCGGGCCCCGCACCCCAGGAAAGCAGCTGCGCCGCAAGCCGGTTGGCGCGGGCGTCGAGCTCGACGTAGCTGAGGGCATGCGCGCCGTCGATCAGGGCGATCGCCTCGGGAGTTGTTGCCACGGCCGAGGTCAGCAGATCGGGCAACAGACGCGGCGTGGGGGCGTCGCCGCCGCGCGCCGGGAGCAGTCGTTCGGCCTCCCCGACACCGATCAGCGAGACGTCACCTACCGGCTGGGTCGGATCGGCGACGACCGCGTCGAGGACGCGGAGGAACCGCTCGGCCAGCGCGGTCGCGGAGGATTCTACGAAAAGATCTGTCGCATAGATGATTTCACCCTCGATCCCGGCCGGTCGAGCACCGTCGAGGCATTCGGTCAGCAACACCATGAGGTCGGTCTTGGCCTGGGCGACACCGGGATCGAGCAGTTCGACATCGATGTCAGGCAGCTGGAACCGGGCCGCGGCAGTCTTCTGCAACCCGAACAGCACCTGATACAGCGGCGTATACGCCGTCGACCGGGGCCGGTCGAGGACGTCGACCAACCGCTCGTAGGGCAGATCCGCATGCGCGAGCGCCTCGAGGTCGATTCCGCGCACCTCGGCCACGAGTTGCCGAAACGAGCGATCGTCGCGGACCGGCGTACGCAGCACCACGGTGTTGACGAACATACCGACGAGATCCTCCAGCACCGGAATGCCCCGCCCCGCGACCGGCGTACCGACCGACACATCGTCGGTGTGCGCTGTGCGCGCCAGCACAATCGCCAGCGCGGCGTGCAGCACCACGAAGACGGTGACGCCCTCGCGACGGGCCAGCCGCACGACCTCGTCGTGCAGCCGCCGTGGGATGCAGAAGCGGACACTGCCGCCGACCATCGACATGGTCGCGGGCCGAGGATGATCGGTCGGCAGATCCAGCAGATCCGGGGCGTCGGCGAGAGCGTCGGTCCAATAGGGGATCTGCCGCGCGATAATCGACGACGGGTCGTCCTCGGCGCCGAGGACCTCCCGCTGCCACATCGCGTAGTCGGCGTACTGAACCTGCAACGGTTTCCATTGTGGCGCTGTGTCTTTCACCCGTGCGCGGTACGCGGCGAACACGTCGCGCGCCAACGGCGCCATCGACGCGCCGTCGGCGGCGATGTGGTGGACGACCAGCACCAGCACGTGCGCATCGGGGCCGGTGCGATACAGCCGCGCTCGCATGGGCACCGTGTGTGCGACATCGAAGCCCGTCTCGACGGTCTGCCGAATCCGCTCGCCTAGCACGGTCTCGTCGGCGACCGGCTCCGGATCCAGTGCCGAGCCGTCGAACACGGTCGTCACGTCCCGCACAACCTGACACGGCTCGCCGCCGACCGCGGGATACACCGTCCGCAACGGCTCGTGCCGCGCCATCACGTCGCCGAACGCCGCCCGCAGCGCCTCGATGTCGAGCGCGCCGGTCAACCGGACCGCGAAACTGATGTTGTAGGCCGCCGAGGTGGTATCGAACTGGTTGATGAACCACAACCGGCGTTGCGCCGTCGCCAGCGGGATCGTTGCCGGGCGCGGCCGCGGCGCGAGCGGGATCAGCGCCGCCCGCGTCCGCTGTGCCAGTCGTGCCGCCAATCCGGCGATCGTCGGCTCCTCGAAAACATCGCGGATGCCGACTTCGACACCGAGCGCCGTCTCGGCGCGTGCGGCGATCCGGGCGGCCGACAGGGAGTCGACACCGATCTCGAACAGGTTCGCGCGCACGCTCACCAGCTCGCTACCGCTGACCGCGGCGACGATATCGGCCAGTGCCGCTTCGCGTTCGGTGCGAGCCGGAACGAATTCCTCGCCGTCGTCGAAGGTCGGCTGCGGCAAGGCCGCGCGGTCGAGTTTGCCGTTCGAGCTGAGCGGCATGGCGTCGAGCACCTCGACGCGAGCCGGCACCAGATACGAGGGCAGCACGTGCGAAAGTTGCGCGCGGATCGTGCGACCGTCGGTCACCGCCGCGGGCACCAGCGTCACGTAGGCGACGATGCGTTCCGAGGTCGCGACGACAACCGCGCGAGCGACCTCCGGCAGCGCGCACGCCGCCGCTTCGATATCACCGGGCTCCACCCGCTGACCGCGCACCTTCACCTGAAAATCGCTGCGGCCCAGGAATTCCAGCTCACCGCTGCGCCTCCACCGCACCAGGTCACCAGTGCGATACATCCGCTCCCCCGGCGCCCCGAACGGGTGCGCGGCGAAGGCGACGCAGGTGAGTTCGGCGCGAGCATGATATCCGCGCGCCACCTGCACACCCGAGACGTACAAATCGCCGGCGACACCGACCGGCACCGATTTCAGCCGCTTGTCGAGCACGTAGACCCGCATGCCCGCCACGGGCGCGCCGATCGGGACCGTCGCCGGGGTCCGCGCACCTGGCAGGCAGCGCGCGGCCGTGACCACTTCCGCCTCCGCCGGGCCGTACCAGTTCACCACCTCGGCCTCGGGGAACACGCGCATCGCGGCGTCGACGATGTGCTGCGCCAGCGCCTCACCTGCGACGAAAATCCTTCGGATGGAAGGTAATTCGGTATCGTGGACGGCTTCGAGCAGGACGTCGAGCATCGACGGCACGAAGTGTACGGTGTTGACGTCACCGCTTGCGATCAGGCTGGCGAGGTAGGCAGGGTCCCGGTGCCCGTCGGGTTCGGCCACCACGATGTGCGCGCCGACCTGCAACGGCCAGAACAACTCCCACACGGCGATGTCGAAGGTGATCGGCGTTTTATGCAGCACCGTATCGGACGCGGTGTGCGGCCACTGCTGCTGCGCCCACGCCAGTTGGCTCATGGTCGCGGCGTGCGTCAGGGACACGCCTTTGGGAACGCCGGTGGAGCCGGAGGTGAACAGTACATAGGCCACGTTCTCCGGCCGCAGCGGCGAGCGCCGTTCCGCGTCGGTGATCGGGGCGCCGGACAGCTCGGCCACCTCCACTCGATCAATGCGAACGGAGTCGAATCCCGCGGGCAGACCGTCGTCGTCCGCTGAGTTGGTGAGCACCAGCAGCGGACGTGCCGCACCCAGCACACCGGCGATGCGCGCACTCGGTTGGTCCGGGTCGATCGGCAGGAAGGCAGCACCCGCCTCGACCACCGCATACAGCGCCGTGACGAGTTCGATCGAGCGCCGAACAGCCACCGCCACAACGGTTTCCGGACCCGCACCGCGGGAGATGAGCCACCTGGCCAACTGGTTGACGCCAGCCGCGAACTCTCGGTAGGTCAGCGCCTGGCCGTCCAGAAACCGAATCGCCGGGGCATCCGGGGTGCGCTCGACCTGTTCGCCGAAGGCGTCCACCAGGGTCCGGCCCACCGAGACGGGGTCGCCGGTGTCGTTCCAGCGCTTGAGCACCAGCTGCCGCTCGCCGGCCTCGATCAGATCGATATCGCCGATCGGCGCATCGGCGTCGGTCGTGACACCGTCGAGCAGGCGCACGAACCGATCGGCGAAACGCTGCGCGGAGTCGGCGTCGAACAGGTCGGTGGCGTAGGTCAGCCGCAGCGACATGCCGGTCGGCTCATTGTCGGGCCCGTGCTCCTCGGTGATCATGAGCAGCAGGTCGTAGATCGCGGCACTATCGCCCGGGTCGATGGTCTCGATGGTGAGACCAGGAAGTTCCACGTGCGCCCGCACCATGTTCTGGTAGGCGAGCATCACCTGGAACAACGGCGTGTGTGCCGTCGACCGTGCCGGATTCAGCGCCTCCACCAGCTGCTCGAACGGCACGGTGGCATGGTCGAAGGCCTCGATGTCGTTGTGCCGCACCGTATCCAGCAGGCCGGTGAAGGTCTGTCCGAGCGTGACGCGGGTGCGCAGTACCAAGGTGTTGACGAACATCCCGACGAGGTGGTCGAGCGCCCGATGGCCGCGACCGGCGTGCGGCACGCCGATCGCGATGTCGTCGCTGCCGGACAGCCGCGACAGCAGCACCGCGAGCGCGGTGTGCACCACCATGAACGTGGTGGCCCTGGCTCGCTGGGCCAATGCCTCCACCCGGCCTTGCAATTCGGCCGGAATATCGACCCTCAGCACCGCCCCGTGGTGGGTCTGCTCGACCGGGCGCGGCCGATCTGTCGGCAGCTCGAGCAGTTCGGGGAGGCCCGCGAGTCGGGTTCGCCAGTAGGCGATATCGCGGGACACGGGCGAGTCCGGGGCGTCGGGCGAGCCGAGCACTTCGCGCTGCCACAGGGCGTAATCGGCGAATTGGACGGGGAGCGGCGCCCAATCCGGAGGGCTTCCACTGGTTCGCGCCCGATACGCGGCCACGATATCGGCGGCCAGCGGTGCCACCGAATAGCCATCGCAACTGATGTGGTGCACGGCCACCGCGACCACCCAGGCCATATCCGACAACTGATACAGCGCTACCCGCACCGGCACGCCCTTTGATACATCGAATCCGGTGTTCGAGAACGCGGCCAGCCGGCGGGCCAGCCCGCGCTCCTCGATCCGCTGCGGGGTGAGGTTCCAGCCCGCCACGACATCGGCCGCGTCCAACACCACTTGCGTGGGCGTGCCGTCGACCGCCGGATACATGGACCGCAAGCTCTCGTGCCGAGTGACGACGTCTCCGACCGCCGCTACCAGCGCCTCGACGTCGAGCACACCGTCGAGCCGAATTGCCAGCGGCACAACGTAACCGGGCGACAGCGGGTCGAACTGGTTGATGAACCACATCCGGGCCTGCGCCGTCGACAACGGCAGCCGATGCGGTCTCGGCTTCGGTGTCGGAGCCGGCAGGCCGGGCACCCCGCGCAGCTGTGCGATGCGTTCGGCCAACTCGGCGACAGTGGGGGCCTCGAAGATCATTCGCACCGGGACGGTCGCATCCACGACGGCCCCGATCCGGCTCAGCGCGCGCGTGGCGACCAGCGAATTCCCGCCCAGGTCGAAGAAGTCGTCGTCCGCGCCGACCGCCGGTAGGCCGAGCAACTCGGCGAAAACCGCAGCCACGGCCTGCTCCACCAGCCCGCGCGGCGCCCGGTAGTCGGCCTCGTGGTCGCTCGGCTCCGGCTCGGGCAGGGACCGGAAGTCGATCTTGCCGTTGGCCGTCAGTGGCACGGCGTCGATGCGGACGATCGCCGTCGGCACCATATAGGCCGGCAGTCGCTCCAGCAGAAAACGTCGAATCTGCTTGGCGTCCAGGGCTTCCTGGGTGACCACGTAGGCAACCAGGCGTTGCTCGTCACGGCCGGGGTGCACCCGGGCGACGGCTGCGGTCACCTGGTCGTGCGCGAGCAGGGCTGACTCGATATCGCCCAGTTCGATCCGCAGTCCGCGAATCTTCACCTGGTCGTCGGCGCGGCCGACATAGCGCAGAGCGCCTCGCTTGTCCCAGTGAACCAGGTCGCCGGTGCGGTAGAGGCGCGTTCCGTGCGTGTCGTCGAGCGGGTCGGCGACGAACGTCGCCGCCGTCAGACCCGGGCGGTGGTGGTATCCGCGGGCCAGCTGGACGCCGCCCAAATAAAGCTCGCCGGTTACCCCCGGCGGAACCGGGTGCAGTCGCGAATCGAGCACGTGCACAATCACATTCGGCTCGGGAACCCCGATCGGCACCGCCGCGCCATCGACCCCGTCGACGTGGTACGCGGTGACGCTGACCGCGGCCTCGGTCGGCCCGTACAGGTTGTCGATGCGCGCATTGCTGACATCCCGGAATCGTCGGACGGTTTCGCCCGACAGCGTTTCGCCGATGCACAGTACCGACCGCAGATCCGGGAATTCGCGGCCGACGGCCGTCTCCCGGAACACCGACAGCAGCGACGGCACGAAATCAGCGGTCGTCACGTGATGTTCGGCAATCAGCCGGGCCACCGCTTGCGGATCGCCGCTCCCGTTTGGACCAGCGACCACCAACTTCGCACCAGATATCAATGGGCAGAACAACTCCCAGACCGAGAGGTCGAAGGTGACCGGCGTCCGCAACAGCATGACGCCGTCGTCGAGGTCGTAGTGCTCACGCATCCAGCGCAGCTGATTGGCCACTGCGGCATGCGGTATCGCCACCCCCTTCGGTACCCCGGTCGAGCCGGAGGTATAGATGACATAGGCCAGATTCCCCGGTTGCAGCGGCCCGAGCCGATCGGCATCGGTCACCGGCGAGGGATCCTCGTGCTCGGCGTCGAGATCCGCGAGCATCCACGCCGGAACGTGGTCGGACAGATTCGCGTCGTCGCCGGGACGGGTGAGTACCGCCCTCGGCCGCGCGGCGGTCACAATGGCGCGCACGCGATCGCGTGGATGGTCCTGGTCCAGGGGCAGATAGGCCGCGCCGGCCGCGTGGATTGCATACAGTGTGGTCAGCAGGTCGACCGAGCGCCGCATTGCCACGGCCACAACCGTTTCCGGACCCACACCGCGTCCGATCAAAGCGCGGGCCAGCCGGTTCACCCGCGCCGCGAATTCGCGGTAGCTCAGCCGCGCGCCGTCTTCGGCGTCGAGCACGGCGGTGCTGTCCGGCGTCGCCGCGGCCTGGGCGGCGAACAGGTCCACGACTGTCGTCGACGGCAGTGGGGTCGTGCCCCCGGCCGCGCGCGCGGCCAGCTCGCGTGCTTCCTGCGCGGTCAGCAGCTCGACGTCGCCGACCGCCTGCGCGGGATCGGCGACCATCGCCCGCAGCAGCAGCACGAATCGTTCGAACATCGAGGTGATCGTTACCTCATCGAAAAGGTCTGTCGCGTAACCGAATTCCACGGCCATCGCGCCCGGTTCACGGTCGCGCGCCGCGGTGTCGACGAGGTTGAGATGCAGATCGTATTTGGCCACGCTCGGATCGGCGGCCCGCGCCGACACCGTCAGGCCCTCGAATTCCACGGTGGGAATCTCGATGTTGTGGAACGAGAATCCGACCTGTGTCAACGGCGCATGTGCCGTCGTGCGGGGCGGATTGAGCACCTCGACAATCCGCTCGAACGGAATGTCGGCGTGGTCGAAGGCGGCCAGATCGGTCGCCCGCACCTGCTCCAGGATCTGCAGGAAGGACGCGCCGGGTTCGATGCGAGTGCGCAGCACCAGGGTGTTGACGAACATGCCGATCAGGCGCTCGAGTCCCGGTTCGCCGCGACCGGCGATCGGTGTGCCGACCGCGATGTCGCCGGTTCCGGAAAGCCGGGCCAGCAGTGCGGCATACGCGGCGTGCAGCACCATGAAGACCGTCACGTCGTGACGGCGGGCCAGCGCGACGATGTCGCGACCGAGGTCGGCGGGCAGCACCGCCGACACCGTCGCACCGCGGAACGATTGCCGGGCCGGGCGCGGACGATCGGTGGGCAGGTCGAGCACTTCGGGCAGATCGGCCAGCGCCGTCCGCCAATACTCGATCTGGGTGGCGGCCGGAGAGCTCGGCGCGTTCTCGGCACCAAGCCATTTCCGTTGCCACAGCGCGTAATCGACGTACTGCACAGGTAACGAAGGCCACTGCGGCGCCTGCTGCCGCACGCGGGCGTTGTAGGCGGTCACCAGGTCCGCGGCCAGCGGTGCGAGCGAGGACCCGTCGAAGCCGATGTG
Source organism: Nocardia sp. NPDC049737 (assembly GCF_040674755.1). NCBI lineage: Bacteria > Bacillati > Actinomycetota > Actinomycetes > Mycobacteriales > Nocardiaceae > Nocardia > Nocardia sp. NPDC049737. The sequence goes on from NZ_JBFANH010000014.1 coordinate 73,939, forward strand.
ATGGACGATGAGCACCAGGGTGTGCTGCTCGCAGCCGCTGCGCAGCAACGTGATTCGCAACGGCACCGCACGGGTGACGTCGAATCCGGCCGCGGCGGCCGCAGCGATATGCGCCTCGACCTCGTCCGCCGTCACCTCGATCGGCTCCAGCGAGGGCAGGGCCGACCGCACCGGCACGATCAGCTGGTGTGGTCCACTGTCGCTGTCCGGATAGACGGTGCGCAGCGCTTCGTGGCGGTCGAGCACATCGGTGATCGTCGCGCGCAGCGCGGCCACGTCGAGTGGTCCCGACATGCCCACGACCAGCGCGATGTTGTACAGCGCCGAGCTCGTGTCGAACTGATTGAGGAACCACATCCGGGTCTGGGCGGGCGAGAGCGGAATCTGAGCCGGCCGCTCCTGCGGAACCAGCGGTTCCCGACCAGGTCCCTCGATTGCCTTCAGAGTCTGCGCGAAGGCCGCGAGAGTCGGCGCATCGAAGACGGTGTGCAGTGCGACATCGACGGCGAATACCGCGCTCAGCCGCGCCGCCAGCCGCGTCGCCGACAGCGAGTTGCCGCCGAGGTCGAAGAAGTTGTCGAGCACGCCGACGCGATCGACGCCCAGCACAGCGGCGCACACATCCGCGACGATCTGCTCGGCCGCGTCGCGAGGCGCGACGAATTCGGTCTCGGCGGCGAATACCGGCGCGGGCAATGCCGCGCGGTCGGCCTTGCCCACCGAGGTCAGCGGCAGCGCGTCGAGCACCGTGACCGCGTCCGGAACCATATGCGACGGCAGGTGTTGCGCGGCGTGAGCCCGCAGTTCCGCGGCGTCGATGGCATCGATCGCCGGCGTGACGTAGGCAGCAAGTCTCGGTCCGCTCTCCGTCGCCACACTGACCGCCACCGCCGCCGCCACGGTGGGATGCCCCGCGAGAATGGCTTCGATTTCGCCGAGTTCGATGCGCTGGCCGCGGATCTTCACCTGGAAGTCGGTGCGCCCGACGTATTCCAGGGTGTGCTCGGGCGTCCAGCGAGCGAGGTCGCCGGTGCGGTACATGCGGGCACCCGGCGTACCGAACGGATCGGCCACGAACGCCGACGCGGTATCCGCCGGCCGATCGAGGTAGCCGCGGGCGAGGTGAATGCCACAGATGTACAGCTGTCCCGTCACCCCGGCCGGCACCGGCTGCAGATTCTCGTCCAATACCAGAGCCTCGACACCGCGAATCGGGCCACCGATCGTGACGCGGGCATCGGCGCGCAGCGGGTCGCTGATCGCGACCATGATCGTGGTCTCGGTCGGCCCGTATCCATTGAACAACCGACGGCCCCGACTCCACATCGCTGTCGTTTCCGCCGACACCGCCTCGCCACCGGCCACCAGATCCTGCAGGGCGTCCGCACCGTCGGGAGACATGGTCGCGAGTACGCTGGGTGTGATGAATGCATGCGAGATCCGTTGCGTACGAATCAATTCCGCCAGCCGGTCGCCGGCGAAGACATCCGGCGGCGACAGCACCAGCGCGGCACCGTTCGGATGTGCCATGAGCAGCTCCAGGACCAGTGCATCGAACCCCGGAGCCGCCACCTGCAACACCCGTGCGGAACTGTCGATCCGATAGCGTTCTCGTTGTTCGGCGGCGAAATTCGCCAAGCCCGCGTGCGTCACAGTGACGCCCTTCGGCTCGCCCGTCGACCCCGACGTGTACACGACGTACGCCGAGTTCGTGACCCGGCAGGGCCGGATCCGATCGGTATCCGTCACCGCGGCCGGGGATCGCGAGGCAATGCACATCTCGCTGCCCGGATCGTCCAGCAGCAACCGCGGTACCGAGGGTGGCAGCAGGTCTTGGGTGGCTGCCGCCGTCAGCACCACCGCGGCCTGCGCGACCATGAGCGCGACCCGCTCGGTGGGATTGCGCGGATCCACCGGGACGAATGCCGCACCGGCCTTCACCGTCGCCCACATCGCGACCACTAGTTCCACGGACCGCCCCAGCACCAGCGCGACCTGGTCGTCGGGACCTATTTCCCACTCGATCAACAACCGAGCGAGCTGATTCGACCGGACATCCAACTCCCCATACGACACCGTGCGTTCCGCGGACACGATCGCCACGGCCTCCGGATTCTCGACCGTCAGCAATTCCGCCAGCACCCGCGGCGGCTCGGCAGCGCCACCCGACGCGGGCACCAGCGCGGCTCGCTCACTCGCTGCCAGCACATCGACCGCACCGACACGCTGCCGCGGATTCGACACGACCGACGCGAGGATCCGATTCAGCCGCCCGGCGAACTCCTCGACCGTAGTGCGATCGAACAGGTCCGTGGCGTAGTTGATCCGCAGGCCGAGATCGCCTGCTGCGCTGGTGTTCTCGGTGACGGTGAAGATGAGATCGACCTTCGCCGGTTGTGGTCCCGGTTCCAGGACCTCGACGGTGAGCTCGGACAGCTCCAGGCTCGGACGGTCCATGTTCTCGAAGGCGAGGTACACCGGGCACAGCGGGTCGTGCGCCGCCGACGGCATCGCATCGACCACCTCTACGACGCGTTCATAGGGCAGATCGCTGTGGGCGAAGGCATCCACATCGATGTCTTTGACCCGGGTCAGAAACTCGGCGAACGATTCGTCGCCGCGCACCTGGGTGCGCAGCGGAACCGTGTTGACGAACATGCCGATCAGCGGTTCCAGCGCGCGCTCGCCGCGGCCTGCGACCGGCGTCCCGATCGTGATGTCCGCCGTGCCCGACAGCCGGGTGAGCAGGACGGCCACCGCGGCGTGCACGACCATGAAGCTGGTGACGTTCGCCGCGCGTGCCACCCGCTCGATCCCGGCGCGCGTCGCGGGCGGGATCACGGTGTCGACGACGTCGGCAAGCATGGACCGGCGAGCCGGGCGCCGGCGGTCGGCAGGCAGTTCGAGCAGCCGCGCCATTCCCGCCAATTGCGTTGTCCAATACTGTAATTGGCGTGCAGCGAGCGAATCCGGGTCGTTTTCGTCGCCGAGCACGTTGCGATGCCAGATGCTGTAGTCGGCGTACTGCACGCTCAGCGGTTGCCAGTCCGGCGCATGCCCCTGCGACCGTGCTCGGTAGGCGGCCGCGAAATCGGCTGCGAGTGGTGGCAGCGACGATCCGTCGCAGCAGATGTGATGCAGGACGACGACCAAGGTGTGTCGTCGAGGGTCGGCGGATGCGAGCAGCGCGACCCGGATCGGCGGACGTCGGCGCACATCGGTGCCGGTCGAGGCCAACTCCCGGATTCGGTGCTCGAGCTCGTCGGGATCGGTGGGGTGCGGGGTCGGATCGAGATCGGCGGCCACCAGCTCGGCGGGCAGAACCACCTGCGTCCCTTGACCATTCACTGCCGGGTACACGGTGCGCAGGGATTCGTGTCGTTGGAGCAGGTCGGTCAGCGCCGAACGCAGCGCCGTGGCGTCGAGGTGTCCGGTCAGCTGCAGCACCAGCGGAATGTTGTAGGCCGCCGAGGTCGGATCCACCTGATTGATCAGCCAGATCCGGTTCTGTGCCGGCGCCAGCGGGATGGGTTCGACGCGCGGCTGTGCCCGCAGGGTGGGGCGGCTGTAGTGCTGCCTGGCGTCGATATGGGCGGCGAGTCGGGCGACGGTCGGCTCGCCGAACAGGTCGCGCACCGACACCTCGCAGCGGGTCAGCTCGGCGATCCGCACAGCGGCGCTGGTCGCGGTGAGCGAATTGCCGCCCAGTTCGAAGAAGTCGTCCAGCACACCGATCCGCGGGGTACCCAGAACCTCGGCGAAGACGTCGGCGATGGTCTCCTCGACGACGGTGCTGGGCGCGACATACGCCGCGCCCGAATCGATGGCAGGCTCGGGCAGCGCCCGATAATCAATTTTGCCGTTGACGGTCAATGGCAATGCCGGCATAGCGACGATGTGTGCTGGGATCATGTACTCCGGGAGCAGCGACCCGACGTGCGCGCGCAGTGCCTCGGGTTCGTAGACCACGTTGTCGGCGGGCACGACATACGCGACCAGCCGGGCCGCTTCCGTCCCCGGCAGGTGCACGATCACCACCGCCGCCGCGACCGCGCTGTGGCTCAGCAGCGCGCTGCGGATCTCGTCCAGCTCGATCCGAAACCCGCGCAGCTGCACCTGCTGGTCGGCGCGACCACGATATTCCAACTCGCCCTTGGTGTTTCGGCGAGCAACGTCGCCGCTGCGATACAGACGCTCGCCCGGCGGGCCGAACGGATCGGCGACGAAGCGTCCCGCAGTCAATCCGGGGCGGTCGAGATAGCCGCGGGCCAGTTGGTCGCCCGCGACGTAGATCTGGCCCCAGGCGCCCAGCGGCACCGGGCGCAAGTGCGCGTCCAGGATGTGGACGCGCAAGCCCGGCAGCGGCCGTCCGATTGTGCTCGGCGCACCCGGCACGGCGATGTCCGGTGGCAGCTCTAGATAGGTGACGAAGACCGTGGTTTCGGTGATGCCGTAGCTGTTGGCCAGCACGGGCAGATTCGGATTGTGCCGGTACCAGGCCGCCAAACCGGCCGGGTCGAGCGCTTCGCCCGAGAGAACGACCAGCCGCAGCGCAAGCTCACCGTCGGGCTCGTCCGCATCCGCATCCGCATAGCGCCCTCGTGCGGTCACGAATTGATCGAAGGCCGAGGGGGTTTGGCTGAAGACGCTCACCCGCTCGCGCGCCACCAGTAGCACCATCTCGTCCGGCGAACGCGTGGTTGCGCTGTCCACCACGACCACGCGACCGCCGGTGACCAGCGCGCCGAAAATCTCCCACACCGAATAGTCGAACGCGAACGAATGGAACAGCGTCCACACGTCGTCGGCACGGATTCCGATGTCGGCACAGGCGTTCGTCAGGTAGGTCGCCACCGCGCGATGGGTGATCGGCACGCCCTTCGGCCGCCCCGTCGATCCGGAGGTGTAGATAACGTAGGCGATGTTGTCGGGGCGCAGCGGGCGCACGCGATCGGCGTCGGTGATCGGATGCGCGGACTCGACCTCCCGGTCGTCGTCGAACAGCACCACTCGGCCCGGCTCTGCGGGCACCCGATCGCGCAGACTTCGTTTTGTCACGACCGCGACCGGATCGGCATCGCGCAGCACGTAGTCCAGTCGATCGACCGGGTGCGCCGGATCCAGTGGCAGGTATCCGGCGCCCGACTTCAGCACCGCCAGCGCCACGACGATCAGATCGGCATCGCGCGGCATCGCGATGGCCACCAGCGATTCCGGCCCCGCGCCGCGGGCGATGAGCGTGCGGGCGAACCGGTTCGAACGCTCGTCCAGCTCGAGGTAGGTGAGGGCAGTCGTGCCCGCGGTGACGGCGACCGCGGACGGGCTGACCATGGCCTGCCGGGTCAGCAGATCGACGAGCGTCGCGGCCGTCGCAACGCCGTCGCGGCCGGCGAGTTCACCGAGGATGCGCCGCTCCTCCTCCGGGGCGGCGAGCGGGATGTCGAGCACACGGGTGTCTATCGGCGCGGCCATCAAGCGCTCCAGGAAGTCGACGAATCGACTGGTGTGCACGTCGAGTTCGTCCTGGCTGTACAGATTGGCGTTGCCGTGCAATTCGATGAGCAGCGGCGCGTCGACCCCGGAGCGGTACAGATTCAGCTGCAGATCGTCCAGTGCCCCGGACGTCAGGGCGCGGTAGCGGCCCACCGCCGCACCGAGGCGGATCTCGGAATCGAAGAACAGAATGTTGACGATCGGGCCGAACGAGGCCGCGGCCGGGTCCAACGCGTCGGAATCGCGGCGCAGATCCTCGAACCGGTAGAGCTGATGACGCATGGCCAGGACCAGCTCGGACGCCGCCGCGCGCATCAGCCCTTCCACGGTGGTCGTCGCGTCCACGGCGAATCGGATCGGCACCATGTTCGCCAACATCGCGGTGGCGTTGCGCAGGCGCATCGTCACCCGCCCGGTCACCGGCAGCGACAAGACGACGTCGTCGGTGTCGGTCATGCGGGCGAGGAAAGCGGCGAAGGCGGCGCCCAGCACCTGTGCGGTCGAGGCTTGCAGATCCGCGGCGAAACGGTCGAGCGCGACAGTCAGCCCCGACGGCAGCCGCTGGCCGGTGAAGCGATCGTCCTCGCTCCATTTGGCGGTGCGACCGGACAGACTCGGCGCCGGCGGCAGATCGGCGACCTTGTCGAGCCAGTACGCCTTGTCGTTACCGAATCGTGGGGCGGCGCGATACTCCTGCTCCGCCTTGATGATGTCGGCCAGCCGGGCCGCCACCAGCCGCGTGGGTGGCCTGCCCTCGAGCAACGCATTGTAGTGTTCGGCGATCCGGTTCAAGACGTTGAACGCGCCATAACCATCGATCACCAGGTGATGGGCGCGCGCATACCACAGATACCGGTCGTCGCCGAGCCGGATCAGCCGCGTCGCGACGAGTCGCTCCCGGGCCAGATCGACGGCCTTCGTGTTGTAGTCCCGGCGCATCCATTCCATCGCCGCCGCGTACGGGTCGTCTTCGGCGCTGAGATCCAGCAACGGTTCGTCGTAGACGATGCTGCGATCGACGAATTGATAGGGATGACCGCCGAATTCGACCACCCGAACCGCGAGCGACTCGGTCTCGTGCCCGGCGTCGTTGACCGCCTTGGTGAACGCGGAGTAGTCGATCGGTCCCTGGATCTCGACGTAGTGCGCGATATTGACGTTCGGGCCGCCCGGTAGATTGTTAGCGAGCCACATTCCGTACTGTGCCCTCGTAAGCGGAATCAGATCCGGATCGTGGGCGGCAGGCGTGGCTGAATTCGGACTCATCGTCTAACCTCTCCTCGAATTCCGGGACACGAGAACAACAAAGTCCCCCACGCGCCCGGCATTTCCCGAAGTGCATTTGCGGATGCACTTACATATGCACACCTCACCTACATTGCGAACCACAACACAAGGACCCGGCCGTTCCCCGATGGATACGGCCTTCAGGCGTCGGCGCCCACCGAACGTATTTAGCCCCCTGTCCCCCGACCCTGTCGAACGACTGTGCAACAAAATTGTCGTGACGGCGGCACGACGATCTGCCGCGGCACGGTCCGGAAACTCCTGGCCGTGCGCATTCAGCCGAAAGCGTCAAACTACGTACGTTATGTCCGTATTCGAATTAGATTTGCGTAGTCGAATCAGCCTATTCCCGTGCCCCACCTCGGTTCGGGATGTCGCCCCAAAGTCGACCCGGGCCCGGGCGGCTGCCGCTTCGAACATTATTAGCCCCTTCGTTCGGTCGAAAAGACAACATGCTCACAACATCCCCGCGCCGCTACTGACGCGGGAACCTGCTGCGGCCGCAGTATAGGGAAACCCGCTGCACCGTACCTATTTAATGCTACTGAACACCGGCTTTCATGTCTCGCACTCGACACGAATCGATGAGCTCGACGAATGCCCACCCAACGGCCAGCTGCGATCGGGCGCAACAGGAACACCGGCGCCGAAACCGGTGAAATCGCAAATATGTGATTCGGCTGTCGCTTACCGGGAGACGGTGGTGGCTACCGAAGTGGTCTTGATGGTTACGCTCGATCAGCATCGATGGGCGGCAAGTCGGCTTCGGCGTCGAGCCACTTCTTGTGGTTGGCACATGTCGATCGCGGCAAGACATCGCTCCGGAAGGCAGCGGACGGATGCCGCATCCGATTCCTGATCGCGTCGCGACTCGTCACGCTCGGCCGACGACAAGGCCGCGACGCCGGAATACGGACACCATGACCACCGGCTCGAATGACGCTGCCGCGCTCCTGAGCAAGTGAAAGCCGGTCGCCCACAACCGAATAGATCTCACTGCCGCGCCTCTGAACCGAGGAGGTGCTTCATTAAGGTGAATGCCGATGCGTGCCATCAATTTTCGGCTGAGCCGTCACCCAGGAGAACAACGTCACAGACCCACGGGCCAGGCAAGGCGAACAAGCTGTGGCGATTCGAGGCTTTGCGTAGTATTGCTGCACAAGGGACTTGGAGAAGCAGACCACGAAGGGGGCGATGTGGATCCGTTCACGGTGATCGTGACCGCGTTGATCGCTGGTGCGGCGGCTGGTGGCCAGGATGCGGCGTCGGCAACAGTGCGCGAGGTCTATCAGGCGATTCGGCGTCGCATAAGCCGCGGTGACGACGGCCCACAAGTGAGGGCCGCTCTCGAAGCCAACGAAACATCGCCTGGCAGTAACGTTGCAGCACTAGAAGCCGCAGTGCTCCGCGCGAGGGGCGGAGATGACAGCGAGTTGCAGTCTTTAGCAGCCCAACTCCTGGAAGCACTACCGACCGCGGAAACCGACCGGGCCCGTAAACTTATCGACCTGCGGCACGCAAAAGGGGTGCAGTTGGGGAACAACAACACTCAACACAACAGTTTCAACTGATCGCACGCCCGGCTCGTTGACGCGCGCTGGCACCTAGACCAAGAAATCGCCACGTGTCGGCCCCCGCTACTGGTGCCTCCGCCAGATAGATTGCTGCGCCACCCGCTCCGACTGCTCGCCGAGCTCGAGGATACGGCGATCGAATGCGGTGCGGGCGACCACCGGTCGGCTGCGTTCGACGGAACCCTCCGCACCAAGGCTCGATACGGCAGGAGCTATATGGACGCGGCACTAGAAATCATTGACGATGTAATTCTTATTGTGATGGATTCGAGGTTCGCGTGAAAAACCAGATCCCGATTCAAGTCGGTGAAGGAAATATACAGAACAACTTCTGGTCCGAACGTCGAAGATGGCTGGTTGCGATCGGCGTCGCCATCCTGATTGTCGTATCGGTCTCGGCATCTGTCACAATTTATCTACTGCAACCGGATCGAGCGGTATCCGAACAGCGCGCAATCGAGGCAGACCGCGAAGGGAGAGACAATGCGACACCACCGGCACGCGCCGAGGGCGTGAGCGGCCCGCCAGGCGTCCCGGGATCATTGGCATCGTCAAGAATTATCGAATTGGATGGAGTCAGACCGGACAAGGCGACCATGCAGCGTCTCGTCCCCGATGGGGTCGCGCTCGGGCAGAGTGTGATTGATCCACGCAATCCGATGAACTCTCTGGAAGGGTTCGGTGAAGGCTCGATATACTTCAAGCTCACTGGACAAAATTTCACGCCGGTCCAAATCTCTAGCATTGCCGCCAGGATAGTCGAAAGGCGGCGACCTCCCGCAGGAACGATTGTCCCATTCTATTCACAAGGAGTTACCGAAGCATTGACAATGGGATTCGATCTGAACTCTGGAGATGTTGTCGAGGCGAAGGCTTTGGACGGATTCGGACAATTTACTGACAGCGACTACATGAAGACACATGCAGTTACGCTTGCGCTGAATGAGACGCTGGCCTTCAAGATAGAGATCCGGGCGCACGATTGCGATTGTGAATTTGTTGTGGACATCGGATTCGGGGACGGTCGATCACTGGCCGTAGACGACCAGGGAAAGCCATTTCGATTCGTCACACTGACAGGCTCGTACGAGCGAGCATACGTTCCGATGTACGACCTGGAGAATGGTTCCATGGCACGAGATGCGAAACTTCGGCTGTGCGACTATCCCAAGGAATGCAAGCTTCGGTACGCTCAAATGTACACAAAGTAATATCAATACGGCTATGTTCAGGAGCTGGGCGGTGCTCGACCCGCGCGAGCGCGCCTGAATAGCCCCTTGTCCACGCGGACAAGGGGTTTCAGCGTCGAGAACCGGTCAGTGATACCGACATCAGGTTCGGCATGAGGTACGGCGGATCGACCCGGATTCCATCGCATTGCTGCCGTATACCAGCCAAGTTGGAAGGTCCTGTTTGCACCTCGTTGCGTAACCAAACATCAACTTCTGGAACCGAACCGATACTTCGATGATCACAGGATGCACACCCGCGCCGCGGGCGCCCGGTCTGCGCGAAGATCTACTCGGGATCTGTCCCATAGATCGAGCGGTACTCCTTGGCGAAGGTGCGGCTGCCGAGCAGGCGCCAGGCGAGTCTGGCGGCGAACGGCATGTCGGCTAGGAACTTTCGGCGTTCGGGGTGCGGTACAGCTTGCAAGATGAAGCCGAGGAAGATCAACCGCCGGTCCTTGGGTACGGCGGCGCGTCCTCGTTCGCCGAGCGCCTGCCATTCGCGGGCGGTCATGACGCGTCCGGCGAGCGGCAGGATGCGCGCCTCCTCCTCAGCCATATGTTCGTCGAGAGCGGCGGCCAGCGCCGACAGCGTGGCGGCGAGATGCCCGCGCACCTCGGGATGCGCCGATGCGGCGAATTCCTCGGCCTGCCGGTCCGCGCGGTCGATCAGTTCGGCGATCCGCTCATGCTGTTCCTCCATCCGCAGGATCAGTGCGCCATCGGTCTTCGCCCGCTCGAGCAGCAGTGGCCACATCAGCTCGTCCTCAGCGCAGTGGTGGTGATGCAGGCCGGTATCGAGTTCGGTGAGGAACTCGACGATGCGACCCGCGCGCGCGGTGTCACCGTCGGCGACACCGCCGACGAGGCCGGGCAGGGCGTCGAAATGGCGGCGGAAGGCGCGGTGGACGAGCAACATGTCAGCGGTATCGGGACGGTCGGTGGTATCGGGGCGGTCGGGGGTCTGTGTCGCGGTGTTCATGGTTCTCACTGTCTGTCGATCCGCTTGTAGCGCACTTGCAATAGACTTGGCCGGTCATGGTGCGGATTCAGGTGCTCGGCTCGCTGGCCGCGCAGACCGAGCGCGGCAGTGTCGATCTCGGCGGCCCACGCCAGCGCGGCGTGCTCGCCCTTCTGGTGGTTGCCCGCGGCGCGGTCGTGCCGATCGACCGGCTGATCGACGATCTGTGGCGTGGTGAGCCGCCGCCGCGCGCACTCGGCGCGTTGCAGGCCTACATTTCGCACTTGCGCAAGCTCCTCGAGCCGGATCGGCTGCCCCGCTCGCCGGCCACCGTGCTGGTGAGCCAGGCGCCGGGATACGCGTTGCGGCTCGCCCCGGAGGCAGTGGACGCCTGGCTGTTCGAGACCGAACTACGCAGCGCGCCAACAGATCCCGCAGAACGACGACGCAGTCTCGAACAGGCGCTCAGCCGATGGCACGGCCCGGCATTCGCCGAGTTCAGCGACGAATCGTGGGCGCAGCCCGAGGCGAACCGACTCGAGGAACTGCGCCTGGCCGCGCGCGAGCGACTGGCCGCGACACTGGTCGAACTCGGCGACCCGACGGCGGCTGCCGCGGAGGCCGATGCGTTGACGAGCACGCATCCGCTGCGCGAGGAGGCGTGGCGTATTTCGGCGCTGGCACGGTTCCATGCGGGGCGGCAAGCGGACGCGCTCGCCGCGTTGCGTGCCGCCCGTGAGGTGCTCGCGGACCAACTCGGCATCGACCCCGGCCCGGCCCTGGTGCGGCTCGAAGCCGATTTGCTGGCGCAACGCATCCCCGTCGATCTACCCGCACCGGTCTCGTTTCCGTCGCCGACACCCGCGCTGGACCCGTTGCATTCCGAATTCGTCGGCCGGACAAGGGAACTGGATGAGCTGCGGCGGGCGGCGCGGGCGGGCGGCGCACCTCGTGTAGCGGCTGTCATCGGGGAAGCCGGTAGCGGCAAATCCCGTTTGCTGCAGCGGTTTCGGACAGAGCTGGCGGCCGGTGGCTGGCGCGTGGTCACGGGCAGCTGTCCCGAGGAGGACGGCGCACCACCGGCGTGGGCCTGGGTGGAAGCCCTGCGCGAGCTCGCGGGCACGGTCGATCCCAGCCGATACGCCGAGCCGCTGGAGCCGTTGCTCACCGACCGACGCCGTGAATTCGGCGCCGATGTCTCGGTCGGGCGGTTCCTGCTGCATCGCGCCGTCGGTGCGTACCTGGACGACGCGGCGCGGCAGCAACCGCTCGCGGTGTTTCTCGACGACCTGCACCGCGGCGACTCCGAGACGGTAGCCCTGCTCGGCAGCGTGGCGAAATCGGCCTCGATCCTGATCGTGATCGCCTACCGTCCCGACGAGATCGGAATGCCCCTAGAAGACGCGCTCGCCTCGCTCGCCCCCGCGACCGCAACGCGGATACGCCTGCGCGGCCTGGGTTTCGACGATGCGGCGGTTCTTATCCGGTCGGTGTCGGGACACGATCCCGAGCCGGCAACGATCGCGGCATTGGCCGAACGCACCGACGGAAATCCCTTCTATCTCACCGAAAGTGCTCGTCTACTTGCCAGTGAGGGCGCGCTCGTGGCGACTTCTGAGGTACCGGAAGGCGTCCGCGACGTGCTGCGCCGGCGCTTTGCACGGCTACCCGAGGTCAGCGTGTCGGTCCTGCGTCTCGCCGCGGTGATCGGGCGCGAATTCGACATCGACGTGCTGATCGGCGCGGCCGAAATCGACCAGGATAAGGTCCTCGATGCCGTGGAGGCGGGTGTGCTCGCCGGACTGCTCGAGGAACCGGGTCCCGACTACGCGCGCTTCACGCACGCGCTCGTCCGCGACACCTTGCTCGGTGACCTGTCCCGTATACGGCGACGCCGCTGGCATCTGCGCATCGCCGAGTCGGTCGAGCGGGCCGCGCCGGACGACCTGTCGGCGCTCGCGCACCATTTCGGGGAGGCGCTCACCGCGGCGACGGCACGGCGGGCCGCCGACTACGCTCGCGCGGCGGGTGAACAGGCCGAACGCCGATTTGTCCACGATGTCGCGGCCGAAAACTACGGTCGCGCCGTCATCGCGCTCGAACGGATCACCGGCGCGGACACGACGGCCGAGCGGGTCGCCGCGCTTTCGCGTATGAGCAGGAGCCACCTCGCGGCCGGCGCCGGCCTGCCAGCTCGCGATGCACGCGACCGTGCAGTGTCGGCGGCCGACACGCCTGAATTGCTCGTCGGGGCGCTCACCGCATGGGACACGCCGACTCCCTGGCTGAACCGCGCGTACGGGTCCGTCGACCAGCGGGTGGTTGCCTCTATCGACGAGGCGCTGCGGACACCCGGGCTCACACCGCAAGCGCGCTGCCGGCTGCTCGTCGCGCTCGTCCGCGAGATCGGCGGAGAGCTGCACGAACGAGCGCGCGAGGCGGCCGAGGAAGCCGAAGCGCTGGCACGTGGACTGAGCGATCCTGGACTGCTCGGGCTGGCATTGCAGGCGCGGACCTCGGTGTACGACACATCAATTCCGCTCGCCGATCGGGAACGGCTCGCCACCGAGTTGATCCGCCTCGGCGAGGACAACGATTTCCCCGCCTTCGCGCTGATCGGCCGTAACGCCGCACTCCAAGTGGCCGCAGCCCGCGGCGACATCGACCGCGCGAATACCGAACTCGCGGCCGCGACACTGTTGGCCGACCGCTACCAGTGGCGTCAAGCCCAAGCCGCGAACACCATGGGCCGCGCGATGATCGCCCACCTGACGGGGAATCTCGAAGCGGCGGAACGACATTATCAGCAGGCCCACGAATTGTTCATGCGCCACAAAGTCTTCGATTCGGGCGGCAACCTGCTGATCGCCCTCTTCACCATCCGTCTCACGCAAGGCCGGGTCGGCGAATTCGCACCTCTGTTCACCGAAATGTTCACGCAGCTCGAAACTTCGGGCGCCGACCTCGTCGTCGACCCGCTCGCGTTGGCACTGCTGGCGACCGGTGACCGGGACGGCGCACGAGCAGCGACGCAGGCCCGCCACCCGCTGCGTACCGACTTCTTCCGTTCGCTGTTCCTCACCGTGCGCGGCATGGCCGTCACGGGACTCGAACAACACACCGAGGCAGCGCAGGTGTACCAGCAACTGCGCACCTACACCGGTCAGATCGCCGGCGCGGACACCGGTGCACATGCCGCAGGACCGGTCGACACCGTGCTCGGCGACCTCGCGGCGCTGCTCGGCAAACCCGCCCAGGCGGCCGAGCACTACGCCGTCGCGGACCGCCTGGCCCGCCGCTGCGGATGCCGGGAGTGGATCACCGCCGTGCACAATCGAATCGGTTTACAAGTCGATTACTAGTCGCGCCCGGAAGCTGGGTAGCAGATCACTCATCAGCCAGCAGAAAGAGCGCCGCCATGCCGACCGATCGTCAACTCAAGACCTTGAACACCCTCCACCGCACCGTGATAAAGCTCAGCGGCGGCATCCTCGGCACAACCTTCAAAGGCATGCCGACGATCACGCTGACCACCATCGGCCGTAAATCCGGGCGACCGCACACCGTTATCCTCACCGCACCGATCATCGACGGCGACACGATCGTCATCGTCGCCTCCCGTGGCGGCGATCCCACCGACCCGGCATGGCTGCACAACCTCCGCGCGAACCCCACAGTCCAGGTTTCACTCGAGCAAGGCCCGAAACGGCCGATGACCGCTCGCGTGCTGTCATCGACCGACCGGGACAAGCTCTGGCCCGACGTCATCGCAGCCCACCCCGGCTACGCCGCCTATCAGGAAATGACCATCCGAACAATACCTCTGGTCACCCTGACACCAATCACCGATGAGATCGACACTCGACCGATCTGATAGCCGTCGCCCCCACCGGCACGCACGGGCCGGCAACCGGTAACCGATGGTGTAGACGCACCAGCGGGCATCGACCTGCGTGAGCCACAGTGTCACTGCTCTGCGGAGTAGCAGGGCGACCGGGTCAATGCCTACACGTCAGGTGGTGGTACCCGAGCCGGTCCGCGGTCGCGGCGATACGTGCGATCTCCTCGATTCCCGCGCCGGCCTCCCAGTCGGATGAGCGCCCCGGAATGTCCAGCACCACAGGGGTATTGATTCCCAGTCGTAAACGGCCGAGGATCGGGTTCGTCACGTGCCGCTTCTTCTTTCGCGACCGGACCAGCGGCTCGACCAGCATGGCATGGCCCGTTCCGGTTGTGCAGGGCCAGGCGCGAACCCGGTTTCCCGGCTAGGCGATCACACGGCGGGACCGAAACGCTTGCGCTGTAACCGAGAGGTACACACCATCGGTTACAGCGCACTGGCTATTGCACCAGGTTCGCCGACAGCGCGCCGCGATATCACCGGCGCAGAAGCCGGATGTCGGGCAGGGGTCACGGACTCGCTTGTTTGGTTTCCTCCGCGATCCAGGCCGCGATTTGTGAGCGTGAGGTGAAGCCGAGTTTGGTGAGGATGTGTTCGACGTGGCCTTCGGCGGTGCGTTGCGAGATCACGAGTTTGGCGGCGATCCGCTTGTTGCTGAGTCCCTGGGCGATGAGGTCGGCGATCTGCCGCTCACGCTTGGTCAATTTCGTGGATGCGCGCGCGGTACCGGCGGGCTGTTCGCCGAGCGCGTACGCCACAGCGGCGCCGATACCCATCGCCTGACCGTGGCGGAAGGCCGCATCGAATGCGCGGGTGCCGAGGGTGCGACGCGCTGTCTGCTCACAGTTTTCGTGAAAGCGCGCTATGTCCGGGAAGACAGCTCCAACACTGCTTCCTACGAGCCAGATTCCTTGCGCGGTTCCCAGCAGCACGGCCGCGCGATCGGCGTCGCCCTGGTCGGCGACAGTCCAGGCCAGGGCCTCGAGACTGAACGCGTTGAGCACCGGGCTATTCGGCCGCCGGTTGACTCGCAGCGCTTCCTGGAGCAGCTGTTGGGCTTTGTCCCGCTCGCCTTGCTGCCATGCGGCCACGCCCAAGCCGCGTAGCGCAGCCGAACGATAGAGCAGTTCGCCCTGCGCTTCGGTGATGGAAAATACCCGGCGGTAATGCTCGGTTGCTCGAGTCATGTCGCCGCGTAGCTCATATGCCCAGCCGAGGATGGTCAGGGTACCGATGTACAGAGCGCCCGTCCTGTCCCAGCTGAGTGTCTCGATGTCATGTTCGAGGGAGGACGATACGTTGGCCGTTTCGCCGCCAGCGAGTGCGAGAAGGGCGGTCGCGTAGGCGATCTGCGCCTGGATCGCGGGGGCGGGGGCCTGTTCGGCGAGCACTCGTGCCTGCTCCAGAAGGGCGGCCGCGGACTGGACATCCCCCTGCGGCGCGGCCAGTTGGCAGCCGACGCAGAACGCCTTGATGCGGTCGAGTACCGGTTGCGCGCCGGGGTGGGCGAGAACGCGGTCGATCCAGGATCGGCCTTCCCCATACAGACCGGATAAGCTCCAGAAATCGTAGAGTGCGGCTGTGATGCGCAGCCCTGCTTCAGCTGCTTCCTGGGTGTCCTCGGACAGGCAGGATTCGAGCGCTTCGCGCAGGTTGGGTAGTTCGTGTTCGAGGCGGATGATCCAGTCGAGCTGGCGGTCGCTGATCCACCCGGCTTCCGCGTCCAACGCCAACTGCCGATACCAATCGCGGTGGCGTCGGCGCAGCTCGGTATCTTCGCCGGACTCTCGTAGTTTTTCCCGGCCGTAGCCGCGAACTGTCTCGAGCATCCGGAAACGCACGACAGTATCGGATTCCTCCCGGATCAGGATGGACTTGTCCACCAGGGACGAAAGCACATCCAGCGGCGTATCCGCTGCCAGGTCTGTGCCGCATATCTGCTCGATGGCGTCGAGTTCGAAGCTGCCGGCGAACACCGACATCCGGGCCCACAGCCGCTGTTCGGTCCCGCTGCACAACCCGTAGCTCCAGTCGATACTCCATCGCAGCGTCTGTTGCCGTGTCGGGGCTGTGCGACTGCCGCGGGTGAGCAGCGCGTACCGATCGGTAAGCCGGGCCAGGATCTGCTGCGGTGACATCGTGCGCATTCGGGCCGCGGCAAGCTCGATGGCCAGCGGTAACCCGTCCAGATGGGTGCAGATCCCGGTGACGGCGGCCTTGTTGTCCTCATCGAGTTCGAAGCCCGGAACCGCTGCCGCGGCGCGGTCGGCGAACAAGGTCACCGCATCGAAACCGGGCAGCCCGGCCAGGGTCGGCTCCCGGTCCGGGTCCGGGACCGACAGTGGTGCCACCCGCAGCACTGCTTCCCCGGCGATGTTCAGTGGTTCGCGGCTGGTGGCGAGAATCCGCAGCTCCGGACAAGTCTGCAGCAACGTCTCGGTCAGCTTGGCCACCGCATCCACGATCTGCTCGCAGTTGTCCACCACGAGCAGTGTTTCTCGCAAGCTGAGGAAGCCGATCAGAACCTCGAGCAACGGACTGGCCGACTCGTTGCGCACACCGAGGGTGGCCGCCACCACATCGACCAGCAGCGCGGGGTCGGACACTTCGGCCAACTCGATCGACCACACACCGTCGGCGAAACCACGTCGCGCACTGGATGCGGCCCGCAGCGCCAGTCGCGTCTTGCCGACACCCCCGGTCCCGGTCAACGTCACCAACCGCGCGCTCGACAGCAGATTCTTCAGCTCCGATACCTCGGTGCGCCGATTGATGAAGCTGGTCAACTCGAGCGGCAGATTGCCACTGTGGTCCCGGCTAGCCGCCGTCGGCTTGCGCGCTGCCCGCACCGGTGGCTTCTGGTCGGAATCGGCGAGATTCGGTTCGCCCCCCACCGCCATCTCGCCCACCGCGAACCCGTGGCGCTGCTGCAGTTGCCGAAATGTCTCCCCCAGCGCCGCTGCCGCCGGCCGCTGCTTGCGGTCGCGGCTCATCGCTGTCTCCACCACCGCCGACACGTCCTCGGGGATGCCGTCCTCCCGCAGGTCGGGCACCGGCTGGGTGGTGATCCGGACAAACTGCGCGACCATCTTCTCACCGCTACGACGCTCGAACGCGGCATGCCCGGTCAATGCGCAGAACAGGGTGGCGCCGAGTCCATAGACATCCGCGGCCGGGGTCGGATCGCCACCCTCGAGCACCTCCGGTGCGGTGAACGCGGGCGATCCGGTCACAACACTCGCAGTCGTCTGGAACCCACCGGTGATATGGGCGATACCGAAATCGGTCAACGCTGGTTCACCGTACTCGGTGAGCAGAATGTTTCCCGGCTTCACGTCCCGATGCACGATACCGAGACGATGCGCGCTGGCAAGCGCACCAGCGATCTTCACCCCGATCTGCGCCACCCGCTCCAAAGGAAGGGGACCAATCTCGCGGATCCAGCCATCCAGGGAACCCAGCCGGTGATACGGCATCACCAGGTAGGGCCGCCCGCTCTCGGTGGTACCGGCCTCCAGCGCGGTGACGATGTTGGGATGCCCGGTCAACCGGCCCATCGCGTGCTGCTCCCGAACAAACCGCGCCTGATTGTCTTCGTCCAGTTCCGCGGTCAGAATCTTCACCGCAACCGTCCGATCCAACCTCGGCTGCGTGCAGCGATACACCACCCCGAAACCGCCGTGTCCGATTTCCACGGCGTCCTCGAAACCAACCGCAGCCAACTCCGCCGTGGCAGGCGTCATCGCCTCACGGCGCGTCTGCAGCGGATCATCTGTCATCGGCCGGGTGTGATCCGACCAGCATCTCTCCGGACACCAGGCAACATGCACTCACCTTTCGCCAATGCCAGCGTATCGCCGAAGAACATCGACAGAGGAATATCGCTGTAGGCGCACAGAGCGCGACACCGACCGCAATCACCGGAGACGGCTACCCGCCTTGCCGTCGGACCGCGCCGGCGCGCCGGACAATTCCATGCGCCGATCGCCGCCGAAGAACGACGCAACCGATCCCCTGGCGGTGCAGGGCGCCGAACCGAGTACTGGCGACTGACCGTCTCGGGCACGCACGCGGGGCGCTTTCTCCCCTCGATCTCCGGTGGTGCGAAAGACCAGCTGGGCCGAGGTCTCGCTATGTTCAGGAGCTGGGCGGTGCTCGACCCGCACGAGCACCTGAATAACCCCTTGTCCACGCGGACAAGGGGTTTCAGCGTCAAGAAGAAGACTGCTAAGCCGGACGCGCCTGCAAGTAGTCCGTCGCCGACATCACCTTCAGCGCCTGCCGAACACCGAGTGGCGCCCACCCAGCCGACGCATCGTGCACTACCACCGGATCGATGAGCAGCACGACAGTGCCCTTGGCCTCGAGCTCGAAACCGCCTGCGGCCGTGATGTTCTTGACCCAGTCCACATCGCGGCCATAGGTCAGCGCGATCCGGTATACACCGTCGTTTTCGAACGCCCACACCGGAGTTCTGTAGGGACGCCCGGATTTTCGTCCCTTGTGGACAACCATGCTCATCGGGGGCACTTTCCCGGCCAAACGGCCGAGGATCGGGTTCGTCACGTGCCGATTCAATTTCGCCAGTGTGCGCGGAAGCACCATCTGGGGCGGTCCTCTCTCAGGGTGGCGTGCGGAGATCAGGTTACTCTCGAGCGGTGTTCGGACACCCTCAGTCGGAGATGATCGCGGTCTATGACGCCGCGGGCCATGAAGTCGGCGCGGCCGACCGAACCACCGTCTATCGCGACGGCATCTGGCATGCCAGTGCGGGCGTACTCGTTCGCTCCGGCGACGGCGAACGCGTCTATGTGCACCGCCGCACCGGTACCAAGATGGTCTTCGCCGGTATGCACGACTGCCTGGCCGGGGGTGTCGTCGATCCGGGTGAAACCCCGGCACAGACGGCGGTCCGCGAACTCGCCGAGGAACTCGGCATCGTCCTGCCCGACGATGCGCCACCGCTCCCCTTGCGGGCCAGCGCCTCCTGGGACGGCGTCTGGCAGGGCGCCCCGATGCGCTGTCATCTGTTCGCCTACGAGCTGCGCTACGACGGGCCGATCCGGCACCAACCCGAGGAGATCGTTGACGGCTGGTGGTGGACCGATGCCGAACTGCGGGCGCACCTGGCCGACCCGTCCTGGGCCTTCGTCCCTGATACCCGCATCCTCACCGATCAGCTGCTGGCTTGAAACGCCATCGGCCCACCAGGTCGGGGACCTGATGGGCCGACGAGCCTGCGTTCTGTCAGGCGGCGCTACCGCTCATAGCACCCATGACCTGGGTGAAGAGGTTCGCGACGACTTCGAGGAGCTCCATGTACATTCCCTTGCTGGACCCGATATGAAATTTGCATTCTGCATGAGTTAGGTGTCCAGCAGGTAAGAGGGTCGTGAAAACGGGTGACTAACCCGAAGACGCCACCGAGCCCGCCCAGGCGGCGAAGGCGCCCGGATTGCGGGTCTGCAGCAGCACCCGGCCTGGCCCGGTGAAGTCGAAGACGAAGCCTTCGCCCGACTTCAGCGACTGGATCGAGCGCCCAGATACCGCGCGGCGGATGGTGAAGTTCATGGCCAGGTCATAGGCCACCACATGGCCGGTATCGATGGTGATCGGCTCACCCGGCTGCAGATCGATCACATCGATCGCGCCGAACACACCGACGACCACCTCACCCTCGCCGTGCGCGCGCAGACCGAAGCCGCCCTCGCCGCCGAACAGGTTCGCGAGACCACCCCATTTGCCCTCCACCTGCACGCCGTGCGAGTTCGCGATCCAACCGCCGCGGCTGATGAAGAACGGCCGATCGGGGGTGATCTGCAGGTTCAGCATGTCGCCGGGAAGTGCGGGCGCCACATCCACCCAACCGCCCTGCGGCGGTGCGGTGAAGGTCGAGACGAAGAATGATTCGCCCGCAAGCACCGAACGCTTCAGCCCGGCGAGAATGCCGCCTTCGGCCCTGGCCTGCAACGAAACTCCCGCCGAATGCGCGACCATGGCGCCACTCTCGACCCGCATCGGCTCCCCGCCGGCCAGGAAGCACCGCGCGACCGCGGAGGCCGGACTATGACGCAGTTGTACCTTCATAAATGCCGACCCTACCGGCTATTTCGGCTACGAAGGGTCCAGCGATTCCAGGGTCTTCGCATCGCGCGCGACGACCGCACCGCCGTCGGGAGTGAGCACGATCGGCCGCTGAATCAGCTTCGGATTCGCCGCCAATGCCTCGATCCAGCGCTCCCGGTCGGCCGCGGTACGTCCCCAGCTGGATATGCCCAGGTCCTTGGCGATCTGTTCACCGGTGCGGGTGATATCCCACGGCTCGGCGCCCAGCCGCTGCAGCACCGTCCGCAATTCCGCCGCGGTCGGCGGATCGTCGAGATAGCGCCGGACCTTGTACTCGACGCCCGCCTCCTCCAGGTGCGTGGTGGCATTGCGGCTCTTGCTGCACTGCGGGTTGTGCCAGATCTCGGCTTGCCCAGATGTCATGGTCGCAGCGTACCTACAGGTGCATCCAGGTCGGCCACACCTGGGACCACGGGTAGCGCAGGCCGGTGCATTTCCACACGATGACGTTCTGGCTGTTGCCCGGATAGCCGATTCGGCTGTCCACCTTGGCAACTGGTTCGATGTGGTCGAAATCCCAGTGCAGGAAGTCGTCGTTCACGCCGACAGCGATCACGGCCGAGGCATTGTCCGGTGGCATGCCGAAGTAGCCGAAACCGCGGCTCGGACTGTAGATCCGTGGGAGGCGATCGCGGTCGAATTGGTCCAGGGCGCTGGCCTGCCAGTAGGTGTCGGTCACGATGACGGCGTCGGCGCGTTCGGCCCGGGTGAGCGATTCATAGGCCTGCAGGACGGCGGAAGTCAGTTCGGGCCAACCGAATTCGCCGTAGACGCCGATATTGACGGCGGCCTCGGCGTCATCGACGGGTGGCCGGACGTGCGCGGCATCGCGCCACGGCGTCGACCACAGCACATAGCCTGTGGTCACGGCGGCGAGCACCACACCGGCCCCGGTCGCCAACCGTCTCGGTGTGGGATTCAGGCGATCCGCGAGTTCGACGAGACCGACCGCGCCCGCCGCGAGCACCACACCGTACATTCCGGCGACGTAGTAGATCCGGCCACCGATCACCAGGAAGACCGCGACGAGTATCAGCACAGACGCGCCGAGAAACCGGTACGGCCGCAGCGAAGAACTACGCATCAGCGCCCACACGCCATAGATCAACAGCGCCGCACCCAGGTACCCGGCCAGCAGCAGCGCGAGCGGTACGAACAGCGCCCTGCCGCCGAGTATGCCCTGCTCACCGCTGATCACCTGGCCCATCGACAGCTGTGGCCAATCATTGCGCGCCTGCCAGATCAGTGATGGCGCGGTCGCGACGATCACGATGACACCGCCGAGCCACAGCAGCGGCCGCCGCACCAGTTCGCGCGGACCGAAGATCAGCGAACTCGCCGCGACACCGATCCAGAAGAAGGGAATCAGCCACTTCACCTGCATATCGACCGCGGTCACCAGTGCGGCGCACAGCAGCAGGCGATCGCGACGGGTCCGCACCCAACGCGCCACCAGCCAGGTGATCACCACCCAGAGCACGGTGTCGACCGCGTTGGTGGTCAGCATTTTGCCTTGGAGCAGCAGAAACGGTGAGGTCGCATAGCCGACAGCCGCGAGCACCCGGGCCGCCGGACCGCCGCCGAGTTCGCGCGCGATCACCGCGCACAGCACGATGCCGAGGACTGTCAGCGCGACAACGGGCAGCCGCAGCACGAAGAAGTTTCCGGGTGCGATCGTGTCCATCAACCGCGCCAGCATCGGCAATACCGGACCTTGATCGGCATAGCCGAATGACGGCCGCCGACCCGCCGCCAGAAAGTAGAGCTCATCGCCGAAGTAGTCATAACGGCTGGTCGAGAACACCAAGACGGCCGAGGATGCCACGGCGATGACACCGACGCTTATGGTCGCCATCGGCGGGCCCGCCCCGGTGGCGGTCAACTCCTGACGATCGGCGGTGTCGGTCACGTCAGCTCCTGCGGAGTTCCAGGAAACGGCCGTCTCCCCGCCAGCCAGCATGCGCTTCACCCCACGTATTCGTCGGCGACCTCCAACACCTCATCGACGATCTCCAGCCCGGTGCGCAATTCATCGGCCGAGGTGGTCAACGGGGGCGCGATCTGGAAGCGATTGCCCGCATTGAAGGGCCACAGCCCACGTTCCTTGGCGGCGGCGGTCACCCGGTTCATCGGCTCGGCGGCTGGACCAGCCGCCGCAAACTGGATCAGCGGCTCGCGGGTGTGTGGATCGCGCACCAACTCCAGTGCCCAGAAGAAGCCGAGGCCGCGTGCCTCGCCGACGCTTGGATGCCGAGATGCCAACTCCGCCAATCCTTTTCCGAGGACATATGCCCCGACGGTGCGCACATGGTCGAGGATGCCGTCGCGTTCGAAGACATTGATCGAGGCGATGCCCGCGGCACATGCGAGGGGATGTCCGGCATAGGTGAGTCCACCGGGATACACCGTATTGTCGTAGCGTTGCGCGATCCGTTCGGCCATGAGTACGCCACCGAGCGGAACATAACCGGAGTTGACGCCTTTGGCGAAGGTGATGATATCGGGTGCGACATCGAAGGCCTGGACCGCGAACCACTCACCGACCCGGCCGAATCCGACCATCACCTCATCTGCGATGTAGACAATGCCGAATTCGTCGCACAGGGCTCGGACACCGGCGAGATAGCCCGGCGGCGGCACGAGTACGCCGTTGGTACCGACCACAGTCTCCAGGATCAGCCCGGCAATGTGTTGTGGCCCTTCCAATTCGATGACCTGGCGCAGGTGATTCAACGCTGCCGTCGTCTCTTCCTCGGGAGTGCTTGTGCCCCACGGTGATCGGTAGGGGTAGGGCGCGAAGAAGCGGACCACGTCGACATTGGTCGGTTCCGCGCCCCAGCGGCGCGGCTCACCGGTCAGTCCGATCGCGGTGCCGGTGCCGCCGTGATAGGAGCGGTAGGCGGCGAGCATCTTGGTGCGGCCGGTGTAGCTGCGGGCCAGCCGCACCGCATGTTCGACTGCCTCCGCGCCGCCGGTGGTGAACAAAATCCGGTTCAGCTCGCCCGGTGCGCGTTCCACGATCAGTCGGGCCAGTTCGCTGCGCGCTTCGTTGCCGACGGTTGGCGAGATGGTTGCGAGTTTCTGTGCCTGATCGATAATGGCCGCGACGATATCCGGATGTTGGTGGCCGATATTGACATTCACCAGTTGGGAGGAAAAGTCGAGGTAGCGTTTGCCGCTCTCTTCCCAGAACCATGAGCCCGACGCGCCGACGATCGGCACTGGATTCAGGGTCGCCTGCGCGCTCCAGGGATAGAAGACATGATCTGACCCGATCATGGGGCGAATTCCCCCTTCGAAGCTGGATAGAACAGCACATTGGCACCATAGCCCGATTGCGGCGCCTGCGCGGCTGGAGGCGCGGTCCGGGCGACCCCGACGCAGGCTTTCCCGTCATCGACTCCGACTCGGAAGTTCAATCCGCCGGAAACTGCCACTGCTGGCCTGACCGCGACGGCTGGCCTGCTGTTCAGTGCCCGAGCGAGGCTGCAGCGGGGGAACGCACAGCGCACGCCGTCGAGCTCGTGGCGGTCTAGTCGTTGCGGAATAGATCGGCCCGGTGATGCAGACGCTGAGAGAAGCTCTCGGCCCAAGCGGCCGTTTCGCTGTCGTCCCGCGACGAGCCGCGCGGTAGGTGCTCCCGGGATACTCGCGCCGACCGCGCCGCGCTGGGCTTCAGCGCGACCAATCGTGCACTCTGGGCGAGGAAGTCGGGCACGTTCATGCCCGCGCACGCGGCCGCATCACACAGCTCGGCCCACTCGGTGTCGTCCACGGTCACCGTCACGGTAACCTCCCTGGTCGCCATAGATGCATACAGTAGCCCTAGTGCTAGCGGTGCGGACTCACTGCACACGGTCGAATCGGGGTGTCGATCCGCGGGGTGCTGGACTGAACGTGCTGCCTGCATTTGCGATCAGGACACGGCTCACCGCCGAGATCCCGCCGAAGTCGTCCGGATCCTCGCCTTCCGTCGCACAACGGATGGAACATCCCCCGGATCGCTCGTGAGATCAACCCGCAGGCGAGCCTGCCGACTCCGCACCATATTTCACCTAACCGACTGACAGCCCGCTTACCCGGCTCCGGCCGATTGAAACATCGCGGAAAACTTGCGGTCAGGTGTGCGCAGGCAGCAAGTGCCAGGTGTTTGCCCTAATTCTTCGCGGGTATGTCGGCGAGGCAGGAGTACGGGCGACGAAGGTAGATCCGATGCAGCAGCGGCGCACAGTGGGATTCGAGGAAGAGTTTCTCCTACTCGACGTCGGCGGAGTGCCGGTCGTGGGAGTGGACACGGTTATCGACTGGATGCACACGAATCTCGAGCCCGATGAATCCAAGAGATTCAAACCGGAGCTACAACGAGTCCAGATCGAGTCGGTCAGCCTCGTTCACACGACGATGCAAACCTTGCGGACAGATTTGAGCACGGCCCGCGCAAAGCTCGCCACCGCCGGGCGCGATTGCGAACTGTTGGTCCTCCCGATCGGATACGCGCCCGTCTGCGCCACCCCGCACTGCGGCGGCACCGAGGACAGCCGATATGCGCGTATCCACAACCGATATCGGGAAATGGCGCAAACCTATACCGCCTGCGGTGCGCATGTGCATATCGGCGTCGACGGGGACGATCAGGCCGTCGCCGTGGTGAATCATCTACGGCCATGGTTACCGACCCTGATCGCGGTCGGCGCGAATTCGCCGTTCCATGACGGCCACGACTCCGGCTACAGCTCATGGCGGATCGCCGAACTGTCTCGGTTCCCCGGTTCGGGCTTACCGCCTTATGCGCGATCGGCCGACGACTATGAGAATCGAGTGGCGACGCTCGTCGAATCCGGCGTCCTCATCGACGCCCACATGTCGTTCTGGCTGGCTCGCCCCTCCGACGTGTACCCGACCGTCGAAGTTCGCGCCGCCGACACTGCCGCGACGGTCGACGACGCCGTCCTGCAGGCGGTACTGACCCGCGGACTGGTGCAAACCGCAATTACCAAACTGGAAGCCGGAATCGAGGGCCCGCATATCGACCACCAAGTCGGTGCGGCCGCGGTATGGGCAGCGGCCCGACACGGTCTCACCGGACCCGCGATCGATACCGTCGAGGAAGTACAGGTGCCCGCCTTGAGAATGCTGGGCAATCTGATCGACTGGATCGCCGACGAACTCGAAGAAGCCGGTGACACCGCGGTTGCCCGGCGATTACTGACCGCACTGGAACACCATGGAACCGGTGCCGCACGACAGCGCATCGTGGCAAGGCTCGGATTGAAAGAACTCATCGAGTCCTTCCGGTTGACTAACGGCCCGTGCGCCCAATTCCATTGATCCGCCACCTCCTTTGATCCGCCACCTCCTTTGATCCGCCACGGATATCGAGCATCAGCAGTGTCCCAGCCCGCGAGCCGTACCAGCGTCGCACGGCCGAATACGTCAGGCGCACTTCCTGCAAGCCGGTCAGAAACAGGGACGGATACCTAGAGGCGGCCGAAGAATCGGTCGCGGCTTATGGCGTGGTCGGAGCCGGGTCGGCAGCCAGGAAGTAGATATCACGGCGCAAGCGTTCCAAGTCTGGTGCTGCGGAAGTGGAGGTTTGGGTGTACCGCTCGCTCTCACGCATCCAGAGTGCCGCGTTCGTCATGTTCTCGTAGATCGCCGCGTACTCTTCCCCCCGGCCCGACAGGCCGGGCAGTACACGCAGGAGCGCGGGAAGGTAACGGGTCAGCGCGTCGATCTGGGCACGTTGCTCGGCCGTCTGGCGCTGCACCTGCTCGATGGCTTCACCCCGGCTGCAACCGGTTTCGTGCTGGATCGCCCGCACCAGGTTGTAGGGGACATGGCCGGCCTCGTCCCGATCCAGCCCCACCACGTCGTTCTCCGCGCAGGTCACCATGAAAAGCAGTTCCTCGAGTCGGCGAATCACGGGGTGGCTGCGCAGCTTCGGCGGCAATTCTCGGTCCTGGTGCACCTCCAGGCCTGCGATTGCGATGTCGATCCCGCTGGTCGACCTCCGCAGCGACAGGTAGTCGGCCGTCGGGGGGATGTAGCCGTTGATGCGATGGTGCGCTTCGCGTTCGGCGGCTTCGAACCATTCCTCGAGGCTGTCGAGGAACCGTTCCTGCCAGCGGGCGCTGCGGCCCTCGCGCACGCGTGGCCACAAATAAGCCCACGCCGCCGGGATCGGACCGTGCCGCCAAGGTACCTGCGGGTCCTGGTGCAGCGTTGCCACCAGGCCACGCCGCAGGGCGGTGACTGCTTGCGGGTCCATCAGCTGCGGATCGTCGAACAGGTCATCCCATACAAAGGCCAGCATGCCCAGACCGACGGCGGTTCGGGCGCGGGCCGTGTCCGTCGCGTCCAGGATCTGCGCCGGGATCCGTGGCGTTGCTGCCCACCGGTAGTGGCGGTCGAACTCGGCCGGGGAGATGACAAGGCCGGTGTCCACCATCCAGCTCCTCAGCCATTGCGCGACCTGCGGCGAGAGCGCGTCATCATGAGCTGCTGGGGGTTGCGTCGAAGGCCGGGAGGCCACCGGCGCAGGAGTTCGCCGATCGAGTGCGGACCGGGCGTAGGCGGTCATCGCGTGGCGGGTGCGCGGGTCAATGGTCGACACTGCGAGCCGACCAACGGCCCGGTCGATGAGTTCATCGGCCATCGCCTGTGCTTCGTCGACGGTACCGGAGGCGATGACGATTTCCCGGGCACGTGCGGCTTCCTGCCCTGTCATTGCTCTGTTCAGCAGGCGGGCAAGGGCCCGGTCGCGGGCGGCCGCACGGATCACGGGCAGTGTGTAGATGCCCTCGAGCAGATCCGCGTTCACGGGCTTGCCCATTTCCTCGGCGGTCGAGGTCAAATCGAGGATGTCGTCATACAGCTGGTAGGCCACCCCGAAGTGCCGGCCGAACATGGCCAGTGCCTCTTCTTCCCGATCACCGCGTCCGGCCTGCATCGCACCCACCCGGCATGCCAGCGAGAGCAGCGCCGCGGTCTTGCCGTCGATCGAGTCCAGGTAGGACTGCTCGCTGCGGTATGGGTCGTAGAGGTCGGCCGCCTCGATCACCACGCCCGCGCACATCTGCTTGCCTGCGCTCGTTCCCGCGAGAGCTTCGCGCTGGCCGAGTTCGGCCAGCAGATGCGCGCCCTCCATCGTCACCGAGTCTCCACCCAGGACGGCCATATGCGAGCCCCACACCGCGTTGGCGCTGGGACGTCCTCGACGCTCATAAGCGTGATCGATGACATCGTCGTGGTAGAGCGACCCCAGATGCAGCAACTCCACCGCGGCCGCGGCCTGCACCACCCGGTCATCGGCCGGCACCGAAGGATCAGCGAGCAGGTAATACGACAGCAACGTCAACGTGGGCCGGACAAGACGCCGCGACGTATCCGGGCCTTGGTCAGTGAGCGGGGTCAGCTCCGGCCTGCCCCGGAACCGGACCGGCCCCAGAACATCGCGAACACGGTCCAAGTCCGTCTCCAGATACGGGAAAACAGCAGAATCGATTTCACTGGGCACGCGCACGCTCCTGACTGGGTACATCGGTCATCCACAACACCGTGATCAAGAGAATTTGACCACCCCACGCGAAAAATGTTGGCGCAACCCGTTTTTAACCTCTCGATACTCGGTGGATGGGTCTCCGTGGATGTTGGTGCGCACCGGGTGGGCGTGTCTGCCGATGCCCGCCGCAGCTACCTGGTCGTTTCGGCGCGCGGCGCGCGGACCAGCCGCGCCCGGGAGCGCGCGGGCGATCGCCGGCACCGTCAGCGGTTGTAGATCACTCTGGCGCTAACGACGCAGATCCGGATCGACGGGATCCGGTGCCGCGTAACGTCATCGCCGAACACCGTCGTCCACATGGTCTGCACACCGTCGTGGTAGGCGACGTCGTCGATGTCGGCGAGACTGTCCGGCCACAGCTCGAGCCTGCGCAGGAATTCGACGACATCGCCGACCGCGCCGTGCGTACGCACAACGTTCCGTAGTCATGGTGCCGAACGGCTCCGCACGGTTCTTGGAACCGTGTGCCGTAGGGCGCCGGGATGACCACGGCACTTCGGGCCTTGAATCAGTTTGCGCGAAACCCTGTCCACAGCCGGATGAGAGGGAAAAACTGATGAGGCACAGGGAATTACATTATTTCAGGGAGAATCCGTGACTGTCGATACCAGTGCATTTCTCAACAACGTCGACATCGACGCCGTCGGTGGCCTGGTGGGGGCTATCCAGGCCGACCCGGTTAAGGCCCAAACCACTTGGACGGCTCACGTGACATGGAAGGGTGCGTTCGCCTCGGAGGCGAGTATCCGCACATTCGCTCCTGTCCCATCGGATGAGCCGGCTGCCCTCGGCGGAGCCGACGGTGCCCCGAATCCGGTAGAGCAACTCCTCGCAGCGCTCGGGAACTGCCTGACCGTCGGATACGCAGCGAACGCCACGATCGCCGGTATCCACGTCAACGACCTGCGCGTCGACTTGAAGGGCGATATCGACCTGCACGTCTTCCTAGGGCTCGCCGACGGGCACGCGGGCTTCGAGTCGATTACCGCCACCGTGACGATCGACGCCGACGCCTCCCCGGAACAGCTCGAACAGTTGCACGCGAAGGTGCTGGCCAGTTCGCCGGTGGGACATACGGTACGCAACGCGGTGCCGCTCGAAGTCGTCCTTACCTAGCCCGGGACCCTAGGGTTCGACGGTTTTCGTGGCGCGATGAGGCGGGTGTGAGGCCAATGGTTGAACGCGAGTACGGGTTCCGTACGCGTGCGATCCATGCGGGCAAAATCCCGGACACCGTCAGTGGTGCCTATTTGCCGCCTTCGGTCAGGGTCACCTGCTGCGGCGCGAATCCCGTTCCGGTGACATCGATTCCACCGGATTTCAGTAGGTCCAGCGCTTTGGTGACGTATTCGTTGGTGAACGCACCCGCATCGGGATCCTGTTTCAACACCGTGACGCCCTCCTGGTTCTTGGTCTCCTTGGCGATCTTCACCGTGCGGTCCCATGCGGACTTGTCGATCATGCCGATCCCGTTGGGCGAGGGCCAGATCAGCTTGTTGACCTCGTTGATCTGCCACTGCTGGTGGCTGGCGCCGAGAGTGCTGCCGGCGGCGACGGTGATATCGCGGCATTTGTCGACATTGTCGCGGCAGAATGCCCAGCCCTTCAGCGACGCCGTGATGAATTTGACGGTCTGGTCCTGGTATTTCGCGTCTTTCAGCTTCTCCGAATTCGCCCAGATCGCGTCCTGCAGCATGGCCACGCCCTCGTCGTTCCAGTCGATGGTCGCGAAATCGTCTGCGGTGTAAAGCTTTCCAGTGACCGGATTCTTCGTCTCCAGCAGCTGGGCGTACTCGTTGTAGGACATGGCCTGGGCGGCGGTGATGTCCTTGGCGAGGAAGGCGTTCATATCGAACTGCTGCTGGACGAGCTTGACATCCTCGGACGGATCGATGCCCGCCTTGGTCATGCCTGCGAACAGCTCGAATTCATTGCCGTAGCCCCAGTTTCCGACGGTCTTACCGCGCAGTGCGGCCGGTCCCGTAATGTTGTCGGACTTGAACGACACCTGCTTGGTACCCGAGCGCTGGAACACCTGCGCCACATCGGTGATACCCGCCCCGGCCTCGCGGGATGCCAGCGCCTTGGGCACCCAGGCGATCGCGTAATCGGCCTGCCCCTGCGCAAGTACCGTCTGCGGGACGATATCCGTTCCGCCATCGAGGATTTCGACGGAAAGGCCCTGCTCCTTATAGAAGCCCTGATCCACGGCGGCCAGATAACCCGCGAACTGCCCCTGCTTGAACCACTGCAACTGCAGACGAACCTTGGTCAGGCCATCTGCGGTGGTTCCAGAACCATTGTCGGTGGTACTGCAGCCGGTCAGCGCGGCCGCCGCCAACGCCACCAGCGCGAGACAAGCACGTAAACGCCCTGTGGAAATTCTCATTTCGATCTCCCAAAGATGTCGCGGATCAGAATGGTCCGGGGTCGGCGGGTCAGTTGTTCGAGGATCAGGACGACGGTAAGGAAGAGCAGGCCGACGATCATGGCGCCGACCACATACGCCCAGGCGCGCGGATAGGCGGTGTTCGCCGCGGCGGAGGTAATTCGGCTGCCGAGGCCGTTCTGCAGGCCGCCGAAGTATTCGGCGATTATGGCCGCGATCACCGCGCCCGGAGCCGCGATTCGCAGTCCGGTGAACAGATAGGGCAGTGCCGCCGGTAGCCGCACCGTGCGGGTGATCTGCCAGCCGCCCGCCGCATACGAGGTCATCAGATCCGCGTGCACCTGTGGCACTTGCCGAAGGCCACGGGCGGTGCTGACGAACATCGGGAAGAACACCACGATGGCCACTACCATGCGGCGCGGGGTCTCGGTGGTGGTCGAATACATCGAATTCAGCAGCGGGGCGAGTGCGACGATCGGCACGGCCGCGGCCGCGGCGGCCAGCGGTGTCAACAGCCCCTCGACCAGCCGGAACCGCACCGCGACCATGGCCGCCCCAATGCCCACGAGTGCACCGACCAGCAGGCCGATGAGGGCATTAGTACCCGTTGCGGTGGCGGCATCGACAATGCGGTCGAAGTTCTCGGTGAACTGTTTCGCGATCGCGGTCGGCGCGGGCAGCAGGAACGACGGCACACCCGCGGCGACGGTCAACACCTGCCACAGCGCCAATCCGCCGACACCGAAAACCATCGGAGGTAGCCACGTCTTCATCGCAGATCCTGTCCGGCCACGATGATGTCGGCGGTCTGGTGCCCGCCGCGCAGTGCGGTGCGAACGGCGGCGATGGCCTCGAAAAACGCCTCGCTGGAACGAATATCGTCGCCGCTGACGCCTGCCTCGCGGCCCCAGCCGCCGGTCGGCACGATCTCGGTGATGCGGCCGGGCCGCGGTGACATGACCACGACGCGGTCGGACAGGAACACTGCCTCCGGAATGGAATGCGTCACGAAAACCACTGCGGCGCCGGTCTCTCCGGCGATGCGCAGTAACTCACCCTGCATGTGTTCGCGGGTCATCTCATCCAGCGCACCGAACGGTTCGTCCATGAGCAGCAGCGAGGGCTTTGGGGCCAGTGCTCTGGCGATAGCCACACGCTGTTGCATACCGCCGGACAGTTCCGCCGGATAGCGGTCGGCGAAATCGGTCAGTCCAGCCATCTCTAGGAGTTCCGCACTGCGAGCGCGCCTTTCGGCCCTCGGAACCTTGTGCAGTTCGAGCGGTAATTCGACATTGGCCTGCACGGTGCGCCAGTCCAGCAGTCCCGCCTGTTGGAAGGCGATGCCGTAGTCCTGATCGATTCTGGCCTGCCGCGCGGACTTGCCATGCACGGTCACGGTCCCGCTGCTCGGTCCTTCCAGATCGGCGATGATGCGCAACAGGGTGGATTTACCGCAGCCCGAGGGACCGATCAGCGAGACGAACTCCCCCGCAATGACTTTCAGCGAGACACTGGTGAGTGCCGTCACCGAACCCGCGTCGAAGATCTTGCCGACATCGGTGAGCTCGACCGCCGCAACGTCTTCGGCATTCGCCGCGACGGGAACCGGATCCGCTGCCTGGATCTGCTCGTCGGCCGCATCGCTGCCCGTGGTGGCCGATTCCACTTTCCCGGTCAACGGGTACCTCCTGAAGAACCGCGCGCCCCGGCGGGACGGCTGTAACGACGTAGTGCCAGTTCGGCGAAGCCGACGACGGCGGTCACAGCGACACCGAGCAGTGCCGCGGCGAGAACAGCCGCGTAGAGCCGGGCCGCATCGCCGGTGGCCTGCTGGGAGAAGACGATGATCTGACGGCCGATGCCACCCGCGGTGCCGGTCGAGATCTCCGCGACCACGGCACCGATCACCGATGCCGCCGCGGCCAAGCGCAGGGCCGGCAGAAAATGCGGCACCGCAGCGGGAAATCGCAAGTGCACCAATGTCTCCCACCAATTCGCGGAGTAGCTGTGCAGCAATTCCACCGACGCCTTGGACGGCGCCTGCAATCCGCGCAACATCCCGACTGCCACCGGGAAGAAGGCCAGATACGAAGCGATGACCGCGATACTCATCCACGGTCGCCACGGCTCACCGGCGATAACGATCTTCCCGCCCCATCCGGCCACCAGCGGCGCCAAGGCGATCAACGGAACCGTCTGCGAGACAACGATGTAGGGCAGCAATCCGCGCTCGACGAAGGCGAAACGCTGCATTACCACCGCGAGCGCGATACCGACTACCGTGCCGATCGCCAATGCCAACAGCGCGAGCCCGAAGGTGAATCCCGCTGTGCGCAGCAGTGTTCCGCCGACGGTGCCGGTGCCGTCTTTGTCACCGAGCACGGTGATGACCGACCAGACGTGCGGCAACGCTGCGTCACTCGTGCGCGGCAGAATCCGGGTGTCGCCGATACTCATCCCGTGCTCCGGCACGAAGTACTTCACCAGTTCCCATACCGCGACCACCAGCACCAGCACACCGACCGCGTAGCCGACCTGCCGCGCCCGCAAAGCTCCCGCTCTCATCGGTCACCCGCCGACACCGGAGCCGGCTCCGGGACACGCCTGTCGACCAGCTCATAGCACCCCGCCGCGAGCGCCGCTGCCGAGACGATCACTCCGCTCCCGCCGTCGCCGTGACCGGATGCGCCAACCTGGGCAGCACCGACTCCCCGTACGCCTCCAAAGTGGCGGTCTTGGCATCGTGCTGGAGATAGACCGCGAACTGGTCGACACCCAACTTCTCCAACTCGTGCAACCGCGCCAACTGCTCATCGGGCGTGCCGATCACACAGAAGCGGTCCACGATGGCATCTGGCACGAATTCGGCATGGGTGTTACCCGCGCGGCCGTGCTCGTTGTAGTCGTAGCCCTGACGGCCCGCGATGTAGTCGGTGAGCGCGGCCGGAATATCGCCGCCGGTACCGTATTTCGCGACAATATCGGCGACGTGATTACCGACCATGCCACCGAACCAGCGGCACTGCTCCCGGGCATGGGCCGTCGCGGCATCGGACCCGTCGGTGACATAGGCCGGTGCCGCCACACAGATTTTCACCGATTCTGGCGCACGCCCCGCCTTCTCGGCGGCCGCCCGCACCCGGGCGATCGTCCATGCGGCGATATCCGGGTCGGCGAGTTGCAGAATGAACCCGTCGGCGACTTCACCGGTCAGGTCGAGTGCGCGCGGACCGTATCCGGCCACCCACACCTCGAGCCGCGAGTCACTCGCCCATGGAAAACGCACTACGGTGTCGCCGATTTCGGCGCTGCGACCATTGCCGAGTTCCCTGATCACCTCGATGGATTCACGCAATGTCGCCAGGGTCGTCGGCTTGCCGCCGAGGGTGCGCACCGCGGAGTCACCACGCCCGATTCCGCAGACGGTGCGATTGCCGAACATATCGTTGAGCGTCGCGAATGTCGACGCGGTCACCGTCCAGTCCCTGGTGGCCGGATTGGTGACCATCGGGCCGACGAACACCTTGCGGGTGGCGGCCAGGATCTGGCTGTAGATGACGTAGGGCTCCTGCCACAGTAGGTGCGAATCGAAGGTCCACACATGCGAAAAACCATGTGTCTCCGCTTGTCTGGCCAGTTCGACCACCCGCGAGGCGGGAGGTGTGCATTGCAGCACCACACCGATATCCATGCGGCACTCTCCATTCAGGTCGATCAGGCCATTCGAGTCAGATCAGGTTCTGCGACAATTCACGGGCGATGAACCGGCCGTGACCGGTCCGGCCGAGATACGCACCGTCGTCGACGATCACGCGACCGCGCGAGAGCACCGTGTCGACGTGTCCGTCGATCTCGAAGCCCTCCCAGGCCGAGTGATCCATATTCATGTGATGGGTCTTGCCGAACCCGATGCTGGTGTGCCCGTTCGGGTCATAGATGACGATGTCGGCGTCGGCGCCCGGACTGATGACGCCCTTGCGCGGATACATGCCGAACATGCGCGCCGGGGTCGTGCAGCAGACCTCGACCCAGCGCTCCAGTGATATCAACCCGTTCTTGACGCCCTGGAACATCAGATCCATCCGATGTTCGACGCCGCCGATCCCATTGGGGATCTTGCTGAAATCGCCGAGCCCCAACTCTTTCTGATCCTTCATGCAGAAGGGGCAGTGGTCGGTGCTCACCGATGTGACATCACCCGTGCGGATATAGCGCCACAGCTCATCCTGATGTCCCTGCGCCCGCGACCGCAGCGGCGTCGAGCACACCCATTTCGCGCCCTCGAAACCCGGTGCGCCCAAATGCTCTTCGAGCGACAGGTACAGATACTGCGGGCAGGTTTCACCGAAGACGTTCTGCCCATTGCCCCGCGCGGCGGCGATCTGTTCCATCGCCTGCTTGGCCGAGACGTGCACGATATACAGCGGCGCATTCGTCAACTGCGCCAGCATGATCGCGCGATGGGTGGCCTCCTCCTCCATCTGCCACGGCCGGGTGACACCGTGGTAATACGGCGAGGTCTCACCGCGCGCCAGCGCCTGCTCGACCAGCGCATCGATGGCGATTCCGTTCTCCGCGTGCATCATCAGCAGCGCGCCCAAATCGCCCGCCGATTGCATGGCCCGCAGGATCTGACCGTCATCGGAGTAGAAGACACCCGGATAGGCCATGAAAAACTTGAAACTGGTGACACCCTCGGCCACCAATTCGCTCATCCCCTTGAGGGATTCGTCGTTCACTTCACCGATGATCTGGTGGAAGCCGTAGTCGATCGCGCAGTTGCCCGCGGCTTTCTCATGCCATAGAGCGAGGGTGTCCTGCACCCGCTCGCCCGGTTTCTGCACCGCGAAGTCGACAATGGTCGTGGTACCGCCCCAGGCGGCCGCGCGGGTGCCGGTTTCGAAGGTATCCGAGGCCTCGGTGCCGCCGAAGGGCAGCTGCATATGGGTGTGGCCGTCCACACCGCCGGGAATCACATATTTTCCGGTCGCGTCGATGACCATTTCGGCGGACTCGCCGAGATTCGCGCCCAATGCGGTGGCGCCGGGTTGCAGGACGGCGACAATTGTCTCGCCGTCGACGAGCACATCGAGCAATTGCGATCCGGTGGCCGAGACCACCGTGCCGCCGTGAATGAATATCTTCGTCATATCGATATCACCAGCCTCAGGGAGCCACCATCGGTCCGTAGGCGTCGGGGCGGCGATCGCGATAGAACGCCCAGCGGTCGCGCACCACCTTGATCAGATCCATATCGAGGTCACGGATCACCAGTTCGGGATCGGAGTCCGAGGCGACGTCTCCGACGAATTTACCTTCCGGATCCACGAAATAGCTGGTTCCGTAGAAATCGTCATCGCCGTATTCCTCGATGCCGACCCGGTTGATGGCGCCGATGAAGTATTCATTGGCGACCGCGGAGGCCGGTTGCTCCAGCTTCCACAGATACCCGGACAGGCCGCGCGAGGTCGCGGAGGGGTTGAAGACGATTTCCGCGCCCGCCAGGCCCAGGGCACGCCAGCCCTCCGGGAAATGCCGGTCGTAACAGATGTAGACGCCGACCTTGCCGACCGCGGTATCGAAGACCGGCCAGCCCACATTTCCGGGACGGAAGTAGAACTTCTCCCAGAATCCGTTGACGTGCGGAATATGGTGTTTGCGGTACTTGCCGAGGTAACTGCCGTCCGCATCGATGACCGCCGCGGTGTTGTAGAGCAGCCCGGGCTGTTCCTGCTCGTACACCGGCAGGATCATTACCAAACCCAATTCCTTTGCCAGGGCCGCGAATCGCTCCGTCGTCGGACCCGGCACCGATTCCGCGTAGTCGTAGAACTTCGCGTCCTGCAACTGGCAGAAGTACGGGCCGTAGAACAGCTCCTGGAAGCAGATCACCTTGGCGCCCTGTGCGGCGGCCTGGCGCGCGTAGTCCTCGTGCGCCTTGATCATGGACTCTTTATCACCCGTCCAGTTCGTCTGGACGAGCGCCGCTCGAACGATTCCCATGCTTTGTTATACTTCACCGAGATCCAATTCGGTTGTGTTACAAGATTGCGGAAACAGTTTCGTAGCCGTAAACCTTGGGGCCGGTCCTCGTTCCGGCGCTGTGCCCGACGCAGAATGACGCTGTGAACTTCGATCCGACGACCGCGCCGCCGGTGCCCGCAGACGACCTGCGAGACACCGCGCCCGCACCTGTCACGGCCGGGTCCGGCCTGTTCAACGCGGATCTCGAAGATCGCACCCCGGCCGGAATCGCGGCCGCGGTGAGCCGCCGGATTCGTTCCGGAGCAATCGAACCCGGATCCCGGCTACCGACCGTGCGTGAAGTCGCCCGCGAGTTGCGGGTGTCGCCCGCTACCGTCAACCAGGCTTGGCGCGCGCTGGCCGCCACCGGCGCGATCGTGGCGCGAGGGCGCGCCGGAACCTTCGTCGGCGAACGCACCGCCACCCGCGCGACCACGCCGACGGGCCGCTATCAGCGCCTGCATCCACCCTCGGACAGCGCCTTCCGCATCGATCTGTCCCGCGGTACCCCCGATCCGCGGCTCCTACCGCATCTGGTCGCCGCACTGCGCGCGATCACCGAGCACGGACGCGGCAATGATCTCGCGGCGGACTATCTCGGCGAGGCCGTGCTGCCGGAACTGGCCGCCAAGGTGCGCACCGATTGGCCCTTTCGCGCCGAACGGCTCGCGGTCGTCGACGGAGCACTGGACGCCATCGACCGATTGCTCACCACGCATGTGCGGCTCGGCGACGCGGTGGCCGTCGAAGATCCTTGCTTCCCACCATTTCTCGACCTGCTCGCCCGGGTCGGCGCTCGACCCATTCCGGTTCGCATGGATGAATCCGGCTTACTGCCAGATGATCTCGAGCGGGCACGCGGCGCCGTGGCGCTGATCCTGCAGCCGCGTGCACAGAACCCGACCGGCGTCTCGCTCACCGCAGCCCGTACCCGCGAACTGTCCGAAATCCTCACCGGCACAGACACCCTCGTCATCGAGGACGACCACTCCGCAGGCATCGCCGCCACCACACTGCGATCCCTCGGCTCGCGACTGCCGAGCCGAACGGTACACATCCGCTCCTACTCCAAATCCCACGGTGCGGACCTGCGCCTCGCGGTGGTCGGCGGCCCCGCCGAGTTGCTCGATCCGATGATCGAGCGGCGCATGCTCGGCCCCGGCTGGACCAGCCGACTGCTGCAGCGCCTGCTGCTCACCATGCTCGACGACGACACCGCCGTGCGCACCGTCGCCGCGGCCCGCACCGAATACCGCAGGCGCTCAACCGAACTCCGTCGCGCCCTGGCCCGCAAGGGCATCGCCGTTGCCCGTGGTGACGGCATCAATGTGTGGCTCCCGGTCGCCGACGAGAACGCGGCCATGATATCCCTGGCCGCCGCGGGCATCAAGGCCGCACCCGGCCGCCCCTTCGAGGTCGAGGACCACCCGCACGGCGACCACCTGCGCATCACCGTCGCCGCGATAACCGACGGCGAGCTGGACTGGGTCGCCACCGAGCTCGCCGCCGCGACCACCGCGGCCCCCACCTACCGTCGCGTTCGTCGCGCTTAGGATCCCGGCTCGATATCGAAACTGGTCGAGCCGTCGTCACCCGGTCGGGATAATGGGCACGATCACCGAGGAGGGATGCTCGGCATCCTTGTAGATCGTCTGCGTGGCGGGCTGCGTACGGGCGCTGTCACCGAAGGGTTCGCCGGTATTCGGGTTCGGCGCGTACTGCGGATAGTCACTGCTGCTGATCGCCACTCGGATCCGATCGCCCGCCTTGAACTGGTAGCTGGTCGGCCAGATCTTAATCGTGAACTGATAGGGCCGGCCGGGCACCAAGGGTGTCGGATCCGATAACGATTCTCGGAACGCGGCGCGGATGATGCCATTGTTGAGGTTGACGGCCGATCCATCGGGTGCGACGACCTCCAGCCGCGCGACGAAGTCGGTATCCGGTGTGGTGGACGACGCCCACAGCTTCACGGTAATCGGACCGGTGACCTCGGTATCGGCGCCGAGCCGGTCGGTGCTGTAGGTGAGCACATCCGAACGCTGCTCGACCGCGGTCTGGTCGAACGGTCCCTGTGGGCCCGATCCGACCGAACAGCACGAATGTCCGCCGATGCTCGGTGCGGGTGCGGCGGGGTCGTAGACATACCGGTCGACCGCGACTGGCCCGCTCGGTGCGTGGTCGATGAGTTTGCCGCCCCGACCGGCCACACCGTTGGCGCCGCTGTCGGCGAAGAAGTATTCCTTCCATTGTGTTTGCGGCAGTGGCCAACTCGGTGCCGACTTCCATCGATTGGCGCCCATGAGGAAGTAGTCGACGCGGGGTTTGCCCGCGACGCCGTTGTCCGTGCCTTTGAGGAAGTGGTCGAACCACGCCAGCATCAGCTCGTTGATCGGGCTGTCGCCGACCGGTCCGAGCTGCTCGAGCCGGGGCGCGATCATCGAGGTCGGCCGCCCCCAGCCGAGGTGGTCCCAGGGACCGATGACCAATCGCTGGTTCTGCCGGGCCGATACGGCGCCACGCTCGACCATGCCGGTGAAGTTCTCGATGCCACCCGCGAGGAATGCGTCGTACCAGCCCTCGATATCGAGTACCGGCACCTGCACATTCGGATAGCGGTCGCGGATACTCCGCTGCTTCCAGTAGTCGTTACGTGTCGAGTTGCGGATCCAGTCGAAGTACCAAGGCGCGACGGCCGGATTATTCGGCTGCAGTGGCGGAAAGTCTTTGTAGGGGCGGTAATTCAGCCATGAGGTGATGTTCTGCAGATCCGCGCGCAGCTGGTTGGCGGTGGCCTTGTCGTCACGTCGTTCGGCGGATTCCAGGCCGATTGTGCCCATCGCCCATGGTTCGACGAAACCGAGCCGGAACGCGCCGCCCTCGTAGGTCCAGCCGTCGTAGTAGTCGGAGGCGGTATTCGCGGGCACGATCGTGGTCAGATGCGGTGGCGTCTCGACGGCGGCCAGCCATTGTGTGGCACCGACATATGACGAGCCGTACATGCCGACCTTGCCGTTCGAACCGGGCAGCCGCGCCGCCCATTCCACCGTGTCGTAGCCGTCGTGGATGTCATTGCCGAATTCACTGAATGTGCCGTCGGAGCTGCCGATACCGCGGATGTCCTGGATGACCACGAGGTAGCAGTGCGAGGCGAACCAGTCGGGTGTGCGATAGCGCGAGGGCTGGATCTGCGCGGCGGACTTGCCGTACTGGGTGCGCATCAGGATCACCGGCACCAGATCGCTGGTCTGCGGGCGGTACACATCGGCGCGCAGCAACATGCCGTCGCGCATCGTTGCCGGAAGGTCGGCCTGCTTGTCGACCGCACATGTGCCACGGTCATCGTCGGGTGGCCAGGCACCCGTTTGCGAGGTCGATTTCGTCCCGGCGCTCGCCGTGCATCCGCCTATTAGTGCGCCTACACACACCACCGCGGTACACCAGCGAAATATGTATCCGGACAAGCTGATACACCTCCCGTGGAAGCGATGTCACCGCCAGAGTCGATGCGTGCCGAGCCGGCTAGCCGATCAGATGCGCCTCCCTCGCAGCCATGCTAACCGACCACTCTCCGCACAGCGGCGGATTCCATTGCCACACAGTCGCAATACGCATCTCGTTCCGCTGGAAGCGTCGAGATGGAATGATCCGCTCAGCATCACCCGATGCGATACACAACAGAAGGAGACCTCGACCGGTGAGCAGCGAAGTGCAGGCGCGGCAATTCGACCACCATCAGCCCATCGGGCAGCCTCGCAGAGTCGGGACTGCCCTGCTCCGGGGCGTCGGTGTACTCGCCGTCGGCACCACCCTCGCGATCTTCGCCGCGGGCGGGGTCTCGGCGGATCCGGGCACCCCGATCGCCGGATGCGTGGCCCCCGATTCGGCCAAACCCGAGAGCAAGCAGTGGGCCAGCGAGCCCGCCATGGCGATCGACACGGGCGCGAAGTACACCGCGCAGCTGGAAACCACTTGCGGCACAGTCAATATCGCCCTGGAGGCCGCCCGCGCGCCGCGCACGGTGAACTCCTTCGTATTCCTGGCCGGACAGAAGTATTTCGACCACACCCAGTGCCACCGCTTGACCACCGCGGGCATCTTCGTCCTGCAGTGCGGTGATCCCACCGCCACCGGCACCGGCGGTCCGGGCTACCAGTTCCCGAACGAGAACCTGGACGGCGCCACCTATCCGGCGGGTACTGTCGCGATGGCCAATGCCGGTCCCGACACCAACGGCAGCCAGTTCTTCCTGGTCTACAAGGATTCGCAGCTGCCGCCGAACTACACCCCGTTCGGCAAGATCACCGGCGGTATGGATGTTCTGGCGCGGGTCGCCAATGCGGGCGCCGCGGACGGCGAAGACGGTCGCCCGAACGCCGATGTCGTCCTGAATTCGGTGACCACCGCTCAGGGCTGATCGACATAAGCTGATGGCGGTGTCGTCCATGGCGACGCCGCCATCGGTTTTGGTGGCCCCCTGCGAGATTTGCTTCCCGACACTTGACTTGGAGTGCACTCCAGGTCATAGCGTTGGCAGTGCAAAATCGTCTAGTACCAGGGGATCACTTCATGGAACTCGGTTTTCACCTACCGATATTCGACATCGACGGCGGCACCACCGCCATTGCCGGTGAGTTGGCCAGGGTCGGCGCCGCGGCAGAGGCGTCCGGTGCGACCTGGCTGTCGTTCATGGACCACTACTTCCAGATCGAGCCGACCGGCCTGCCTGCCGAGGCCAATATGCTGGAGGGCTACACCACCCTCGGCTATCTGGCCGCACACACCTCCCGTATCAACCTCGGCCTGCTCGTCACCGGCGTGACCTACCGGCATCCCGGTCTGCTCGCCAAGATCGTCACCACCGTCGATGTCCTGTCGGGTGGCCGCGCGGTGCTCGGACTCGGCGCCGCCTGGTTCGAGCGGGAACATCGTGGGCTCGGTGTGCAGTTCCCGCCGATCGCCGAACGGTTCGAGCGCCTCGAGGAGACGCTGCGCATCTGTCAGCAGATGTGGGACCCGCAGAACAACGGCCCCTTCGACGGCAAGCACTATCAGCTGGCCGAGACACTGTGCTCGCCGCAGCCGATCAACCGCCCCAAGGTGCTCATCGGCGGTGGCGGCGAACGCAAGACGCTGCGGTTGGTCGCGCAGTACGGCGACGCCTGCAACCTCTTCGGTTCCGCTCCCGAGGAAGTCGGCCACAAACTCGACGTCCTGCGCCGCCACTGCGACGATGTCGGGCGCGATTTCGACGATATCCGCATCACCATCATGGCCAATAATCCGCGCCCGAATCCGGACAATCGCGATGAATTCGTCCGCCAGATGGCCGATTACGCAAAGCTCGGCGTGCACACCGTGATCATTATCCCGACCTCCGGGTCCCCGGCGGCGTGGATCGAGGGCATGGCGCCGGTGGTACCTCAACTCGCCGAACTCGGTTAACTCCCTTACGGCATATGCCCTTTCGCATGAAGTTCGGGTGAAAGGGCGCGTGTCGTATCCGATCTCGTTACGGGCGAGCGGCTCGAGTTCGCCTACCGCCGATGGCGGGTTCTCGATAGTCTGCTGACATCTGTACCGAGCAGAGGAGCAGCTATGCATGCGCACTGTCGGAACAGCGGCGATTCGAAACGCATTCGCCTACGGTCCGGTCTCACTGCGCTGGCAGCCGCGATACTGGCCGTAACGGGCGCGGGTGGCGCACATGCCGACGAAACGGCGGGCGGACTGGAGTCCTCGACCGCACAGGCGCCAGGTTGGGGTGGGTTCGATCGGCCCTCGGTGCTCGAATACGTCACCGAGGGCCCGACCGGCGCAGCCACGACGGCGACCGGACTGCTGCTCACCCCGAGTGGGACACCGCCACCCGGAGGTTGGCCGGTAATCGCATGGGATCACGGCACCAGCGGCCTGGGCCCGCAGTGCGGAATCACCACCACGAAGGCCCGGTCCGATACCTCGTATCTGCATCGCCTGCTGGACCGAGGCTATGCGGTGGTCGCCCCCGACTATGTCGGTCTGAATCCCGGTGCCGTGACAACGCATCCCTACCTGCAGTCCCGCACCGAAGCCACCGCCACCGTCGACCTCGTCCGTGCCGCGCGCACCGCCGATCCCGACCTGTCGACGCGTTGGGCGGTCGTGGGCGTTTCCCAGGGCGGACATGCGGCCTTGAACACCGGCGCTCTCGCCTCGACCTACGCGCCCGAACTCGACTTCCGCGGCACCGCCGCCCTCGCACCACCGGCCAACGTGGAGCAGGCCATCGCGCTCGCGGGCCCCTACGTACCCCGCGCTCCGGTCCTCGATGGCTTCATCGACAACGTCGCCGCGGTACTCGAGGGCATGCGCATCGCCTACCCCGCTTCCGATATCGAAAGCTACTACACCCCAACGGGTATCGCCGCGATGGAACGTCTGGCCACCTCGTGCGTATCGAATTGGCCCGCCCAGGTCCAGGGCCTCTCCCTCGGTTCGCTACTCACCAAACCGTTACTGACCGGCGACTTCACCGCTCGACTCACCCGGTACCTGGCCGTACCGACCTCCGGCTACCGACAACCGCTGCTCATCACTCAGGGCGAGCAGGACACCACGGTCCCCTTCCCCTCGACCGCAGTCCTCCTGGGCCAACTGAGCGCCTCCGGAACCCGATACCAGTTCCGAAGCTACCCCACCGACCACCAGGGCATCGTCGAAGCCTCCTGGCCCCAACTGATCCCGTTCCTCACCGGCCTGTTCACTACCGAATAACACTGTGAGACAACGGATATCAATCCGACATGCGGTTCAGGAAGTACACAGCTTCCCACAGATGACCGTCAGGGTCTGCGAAGTAGCCCGCGCAGATACCCCATGGGCGAGTCACAGGTGGTCGGACGATGGTGCCGCCCGCTTGTTCGGCCTGTTGCAGGATACGGTCGACGTCCTCGCGGGAGTCGGCGAAGAAGCCGAGGCTCATCGGTGAGCCGGTGACTCGATCGACGGCGATGCCCGCATCCATGGCCAGGTCGGTGCGCGAGTAGAGGGACAGAATCAGGCCGTTGTCGAGGGTGAACATGGCGACCGACCCGCCGGGGTTCTGCTCGTCGCGGATGAACTCGGTGCCGATAATGCCCGGGGAGGAGAGGCCGAGGCCGTCGCGGTAGAAGCGCAGCGACCGTTCGAGGTCGCTCACGGCCAAGGTGATCGCGCGGATATTCGTTTTCATACCGATCCTCCTGATCCTCGAACCATGGCCGGGGTGCGGCTTCGGCCCTGCCATGGTTCAGTCAACGCGGGTGTTGTTCGGATGTCTTGAACGAATCGGACAAACGGCCGGTCAGTCGAGGCGAAGCAGGTCGGACCAGACCTGCGACCAGGGCTGACGTGGGGTGCAGCGCCAGATGGTGACATTGCGGGTGACGTCCGGGTAGCCGAGGCGCGCGTCGACGCGACCGACCGGGGTCAATTCGCCACAGGTGGCACGCATTTCGTCTTCGACATTGCCGACCCACAGCACCGTTGTCGCGGAATCCGGTGGGGTACCGAAGTATCCGAAACCGCGGTTCGGGCTATAGGTGGCGGGCAGGCCGAAGCGATTCGAGTCGACATCCAAAGCGCTTGCCTGCCAATAGGAATCGGTGACTATCACCGCGTTCGCACGCTCGGCCGGTGGGAGTGCCCGGTAGGCGTCGGCGGTCGCCTCGCGTAGCTCCGGCCAGCCGAACTTGCCGTACAGGCCGATTTCGATACCGGCCTCGGCC
Source organism: Nocardia sp. NPDC049737 (assembly GCF_040674755.1). NCBI lineage: Bacteria > Bacillati > Actinomycetota > Actinomycetes > Mycobacteriales > Nocardiaceae > Nocardia > Nocardia sp. NPDC049737. The sequence goes on from NZ_JBFANH010000014.1 coordinate 118,232, forward strand.
TGACTGTCGACCGGATCGATGGACGACTCGGATTGCCAAGGCATCGTGAACACCGCGATCGCCACCGAAATCGCGACCAGCGGAACTGTCGCATAGGTTCGCCATCGTCCGGTGTACTCGGTCCAGCGCACCGCGCCCGCCGCCATGATCGCCGCGTAGCAGCCGGCCGCGTAGTAGGGGCGACCGTTGGTTGCGACGAATGCCACGGCCAGCAGCAGGGGCAGCGGCGCGAGAAATCGGTACGGCCGCAAGGTCTCCGAGCGGAACAGCGCCCAGATTCCCACGACCAGCAGCACACCGCCGAACAATCCGGCCGCGATCAGCGCCAGCGGCAGCCAGCTGTAGCGGCCACCGATCGTCGCCTGCTCCGCCGCGACCACCGCACCCAATCGCAGCTGTGGCCAGTCGTGCTCGGCCTGCCAGATCAGCGTCGGAACCATCACCAGGACAACGAAAACCGCGCCCATCCACAACACCGGTCGCCGCAACAGCTCCCGCGGACCATAGATCGCTAGGCCGATGGCGACCGCGATCCAGAAGAACGGAATCAGCCACTTCACCTGCATATCCAGCGCCGTGACCAACGCGGCCCACAACAGCAGACTGTCCTGGCGAGTGCGCACCCACCGGATCACCAGCCAGCTGATCACCACCCATAACGCGGTATCAATCGTGTTGGTGGCCAACTGAGTTCCCTGCACGAGCAGGAACGGCGAGGTCGCATATGCTGCCGCGCTCAATATCTGCGCGGTCCGCGAACCGCCGAACTCCCGGGCGATCTGGGCACTGATCAGCACTGCGGCAACGGTGACCAGTGCGGCCGGAATCCGCAGTGCCACCAGCGATCCCGGTGCCAGCACATCCATCAGCCGGGCGATCGCGGGCAGTAGCGGCCCCTGATCGGCATAGCCGAATCCGAGTCGGCGCCCGGCCGACAGGAAATACAGTTCGTCACCGAAGTATCCGTACCGTCCCAGCGATGCGAACAGCATGGTTGCCGCCACCACGGCGATCGCGCCCACACCGAACCAAGCGAACGGTGCCGTCTCGCCGTTATCTTCCTGCCGCACTTCACTTTCCACCACGGTGGTCATCACGTCCCCCCCTTTCGGGTCGCCAAATCGAATAGTCGGCACACATGCGCCGAGTACGTCGTCATATCGAAGTCCTTCTCCCGAATCGCCCGCCCGGCCGCGCCATCGATGGCATCGCGAATCGACTTGGCCATGACCGCCGGATCGAATTCGCCGAATTCGCCGGCGTGCTGCCCCTCCCGCATGATGTCGATGAGCGGTCGGATAATCTCTTGCTCCCCCTCTGCCGAGGCGAACCGCGGCTTACCCTCCGCATCACGCAGATTCAGCACCACATCGGTCAGCGCCGCGACATACTTCTTATTCGCATCGATGAATCCCAGATTCGCCCCGATATAGGCGAGCAACTGATTCCGCGGCCCGTCCGCCGCCATCACCGCGGGCGCGATGTGCTCGCCACCGGACACATACAGCTGGATCACCAGCTGCTCCATCAACTCGTCCTTCCCTGCGAAGTGGTACGAGATGACGCCCTTGGAGATCCCGGCATGCTTCGCGATCCGCGCCAGCGAAGCCCGCCCATACCCCTCCTCCGAAATCACCTCTACCGCCGAAGCAATGATCTGCCGCCGCCGCGCCTCCTCGATGAACGACCGCTGCCGACCACCCGTCCCATTTTCTGGCCGCATGGCCAAATTTTAACCCACCCGCCCAAATCCCCACATCAGCCCAAAGAACGACCTCCACCTACCCCACAAGGATGACCCCGGAAACGCCGAAGAGCCGCGCCCCCAACTGGAGGCACGGCCCTCGGTTCGAAACCTACAGGTACTGACCTGTGTTCGACTCGGTATCGATGGCGCGGCTGGCGCTGGCGTTCTTGCCAGTGAACACGCACAGCCGGATGTAGACGATCCACTCGCCCGAACCACCCGAGGGCCGCACCCCCAACAGGAGGCACGGCCCTCGGCCCGAAACCTACAGGTACTGACCTGTGTTCGACTCGGTATCGATGGCGCGGCTGGCGCTGGCGTTCTTGCCAGTAACCAGAGTGCGGATGTAGACGATCCGCTCGCCCTTCTTACCTGAAATGCGGGCCCAGTCATCGGGATTCGTGGTGTTGGGCAGGTCCTCGTTTTCGGAGAACTCGTCCACGATCGAATCGTAGAGATGCTGGATGCGCAGGCCCGGGTTGCCGGTGTCGAGGACGGCCTTGATGGCGTACTTCTTGGAGCGGTCCACGATGTTCTGGATCATGGCGCCGGAGTTGAAGTCCTTGAAGTACAGGACTTCCTTGTCACCGTTGGCGTAGGTGACCTCCAGGAAGCGATTGTCCTCGCTCTCGGCGTACATCCGGTCGACGACCCGTTCGATCATCGCGCGAATGCACAGCCCCTTGTCGCCGCCGAACTCTTCGAGATCGTCGGCGTGCAGCGGCAGATGCTCGGTCAGGTACTTGGAGAAGATGTCCTGTGCCGATTCGGCGTCCGGGCGCTCGATCTTGATCTTCACATCGAGACGTCCGGGCCGCAGGATCGCGGGGTCGATCATGTCCTCGCGGTTGGAGGCACCGATCACGATGACGTTCTCGAGACCCTCGACACCGTCGATCTCCGAGAGCAGCTGCGGCACGACCGTGGTCTCCACATCGGAGGACACGCCCGAACCGCGGGTCCGGAAGATCGAATCCATCTCGTCGAAGAACACGATCACCGGCGTACCTTCGGACGCCTTCTCTCGCGCACGCTGGAAGATGATCCGGATGTGGCGCTCGGTCTCACCCACGAACTTGTTCAGCAGCTCGGGGCCCTTGATGTTCAGGAAGAACGACTTGGCTTCCTTGGCATCCTCACCACGCGCCTCGGCGATCTTCTTCGCCAGCGAGTTGGCAACGGCCTTGGCGATCAAAGTCTTACCGCAACCGGGTGGACCGTAGAGCAGCACACCCTTGGGCGGGCGCAGCGCGTATTCGCGGAACAGGTCCTTGTGCAGGAACGGCAATTCCACCGCATCACGGATCTGCTCGATCTGTCGACCGAGACCACCGATATCGCCGTAGTCGACATCGGGGACTTCCTCGAGTACGAGATCCTCGACCTCGGCCTTGGGGATGCGCTCGAAGGCGAAACCCGCCTTGGTATCCACGAGTAGCGAATCACCCGGCCGCAGTTTGCGAATCGGCTGATCGGGATCTTCGAGATCGTCGACTTCGGCGAGCTTGGCCAGCGGACCCGCCAGCCACACCACACGTTCCTCGTCGGCATGCCCGACGACCAGCGCGCGACGACTGTCGTCGAGGATCTCGCGCAGGGTGCCGATCTCACCCACTGCATCGAAGATGCCGGCCTCCACGACTGTCAGCGCCTCGTTGAGGCGCACGGTCTGGCCGTACTCGAGGGTCGAGGTGTCGATATTGGGTGAACACGTCAGACGCATCTTGCGCCCCGAAGTGAACACATCGACCGTCTGATCCTCGTACACACCGATCAGAACGCCGTATCCACTGGGTGGCTGACCGAGCCGATCGACCTCCTCGCGCAACGCCACCAACTGCTGGCGCGCTTCCTTGAGGGTGTCCATCAGCTTGGTGTTGCGAATGGTCAGCGAATCGATACGGGCTTCCAATTCCCGTGCACGATCCGGCGAATCGGCCAGTTGCCTGCGGAGTGCAGCCGCTTCGGCGCGTACCGCCTCGAGCTCTCTCCAGGCCGCCGAATCCGAATTCTCGATGGGGCTCATGTGCTGCTCCTCCCAGTCCCGGTCTATTAACGCTACCGGGCGCGAACCGTTCTCGCTTTCCGACATGGTTTCGTCGTGATCACATCTGGGCCGCGGTCGGCGGCGGATCCACCATGTTAGCCTGCCCTAACCAGACCACGGCGACCCGCTTCGCCGCCCGAACCGAAAGGTTGCTGACAATGCTCCTTCCCGCCAGGACGCTGCGTATGTCCATGGTTATCACCGCGGCGGCGATGGCCGCTACCGTCGGTCTGACCGGCTGTGGCTCCGACGATAAGTCCGATACCAAGGCCACGAGTACCACCTCCGCCGCAGCGACGACCAGCGCCGCAGGTCACGGCGATCACGGCAGCGCCGCCGCACCCACCGCCGAAACTCTCACCGCCGTCCTGGATGCCCTCTCCGACCCGGCAAAACCCACCTCCGAGAAGACCAAGCTGATCGTCAACGGCGAAAAACGCACCGCCAATATCGACCAGATGAACCAGGCGCTCGGCAGCTACGGCAAGCTCATCTACGCGGTCGCCGATATCACCACCAGCGGCGAATCCGCGACCGCCCAGGTGACCATCACCTCACCGCACGGCACCGCCCCCGCGATGCCTCTGACCTGGGAATATGTTGACGGCACCTGGAAGCTCTCGGATGCCAGCGGCTGCCTGATGCTCGGTTTCGCGCAGGCGCCCTGCGTTCCGGCCTGAATCAGCCCTTCGACGGTCGACGCTGCGGCTTCGGGGTGACCGTGCCCTCGGCGAGGCGCCGCGCGCTGACCAGGAAGGCGGTGTGGCCCTGCATGCGATGTTCGGGCCGCACCGCCAGCCCCACCACATGCCAGCCGCGCACCATCGATTCCCACGAGCGCGGCTCGGTCCAGCACTCCTGCTCGCGCAGCGCCTCGACCACCTTCGACAACTGTGTGACGGTCGCCACATAGACGATCAGCACACCGCCGGGGACCAGCGCCTTGGACACAGCGGGTAGCGCATCCCACGGCGCGAGCATATCCAGGACGACGCGATCGACCGGCGCGCCGTCGTAGTCGGCGACATCGGCGACGGTGATCGACCAGTTGTCCGGGCGCTCGCCGAAGAAGGTTTCCACATTGCGGATCGCGTGTTCGGCGTGGTCCTCGCGGATCTCGTAGGAGACGACCTGGCCCTGCGGGCCGACGGCGCGCAGCAGCGAGCACGTCAACGCACCCGAACCCGCACCGGCCTCCAGTACCCGCGCGCCGGGGAACATATCGCCCTCGTGCACGATCTGGGCGGCATCCTTGGGGTAGATGACCGCCGCGCCGCGCGGCATGGAAAGCACGTAATCGATCAGCAACGGCCGCAATGCCAAATACGGTGTGCCATTGGTGGATTGCACGACACTGCCCTCATCGGCGCCGATCAGGTTGTCGTGTTTGATACCGCCGCGATGCGTGTGGAATTCCTTACCCGGTTCCAGCACCACGGTGTAGAGGCGCCCCTTGGCATCGGTCAGCTGTACCCGGTCCCCGATGGTGAATGGCCCGGTCCGTCTGGCCGTCATGTATCTCCGTTCGCTGGTCGTCGCTGCTGTCCGCACTGGCTGGCACCGGCGTGTCGGTGCGCCCGGATAGCCTGCCAGGTATGCATCCGCCGGTCACCACGCCCCCTGCCGACATCGCGCGGGAGGTCGCATCCGATCGTCCACGTCCGGCACTGTCACCTTCGCGGGCAATGGATTTCAAGCAGTGCCCGCTGAAGTACCGGTTCCGGGCGATCGATCGGATTCCGGAGCCGCCGACGCGGGTCGCGGTGCGCGGCACGGTGGTGCACGCGGTGCTGGAGGATCTGTACGGACTGCCCGCCGGTGAACGCCGGTTCGAACGCGCTGCCGGGCTCGTCGAGCCCGCATGGGCCCGGGTGCTAGCTGATAGACCCGAGGTCGCCGAAGTGGTCGCAGCGGACGGACTGGCGGGCTTTCTAGGCGAAGTGCGCGCGTTCGTCGAGACGTACTACCGGCTGGAGGATCCGACCCGCTTCGATCCGGAGTCGTGCGAGTCGCGAGTGGAGGTCGAACTCGACGACGGTGCGCTCCTGCGTGGGTTCGTCGACCGCATCGATGTCGCTGCGACCGGTGAGCTGCGCGTCGTCGACTACAAAACCGGCCGGGCTCCCGGACTCGCCCAAGAGACCAAGGCGCTGTTCCAGCTCAAGTTCTACGCCTTGGTCGTGCTGCGCACCCGCGGCATCCTGCCCACCCAATTGCGACTGATCTACCTAGCCGACGAGCAGATCCTCACCTATGCCCCCGACGAGGACGAACTGCTGCGCTTCGAACGCACCCTCTCGGCCCTCTGGCAGGCCATTCTGTCGGCCGGGCGGACCGGCGAGTTCCTGCCGAGTACCAGCTGGCTGTGCGGACATTGCAGCTACAAGAGTCTGTGCCCCGCATTCGGCGGCACACCACCGGTCTATCCGGGCTGGCCGGACGGTGGCACCGGGGAATCGCCGGACGAAACCTTCGCCGACGCGGTCGCCGACTGAGCTCAGCCGAGGAACAGATTCAGATCGAGGCCATGCGAACCGAGTGCGGCGATGACGCCGATGAGTACGAGGACGCCGAGAGCATCACCGATCACGATGAGCATATTGCGAATCCGCCACCACGAACCGACCGACTCGATACTCGGTTTCACTGGGCTTCCCCTGTCCTTCGGTCCCGAACGGCCTGCCCGTCCGAGGTCTTCCATAGTTGTTTCGCCCAACCCGGCCCCAGTGTTGACAGCAGAGCATGAAGTTTTCGTGAGTTCCGTCGCGAACTGAAAGCACACAACACCACTGCGATGCTCGCCGGGGTGACCGGCGAGCACCGTAACCGCAGGTTGCCGGCGCGGATCTACGCGGTGAAGTTGCGGAAAAGCAGCAGGGACAGACCCAGCCCGACCGCCAGATTGAAGACCGCCGCGGATCCGAAGACCACGACCGGACGCCAGCCTGCCTCGCGCAAGCCGCGCAGCGAGAACTCCAGACCGATGGAGACAAAGGCGAAGATCAGGAACCAGGTCCGCAGATCGTTGACGATCGCAATATGCGCCGCGCCGGTCTTCTTGTCCACCGACTGCAGATAGAGCGTGCCGATGACGGAGGCTGCGACGAAGCCGATCACGAACTTCGGGAACCGCTCCCAGAACTGGCGCAGCGAGGGCCGGGCCGCACCGGGAATGCGCTCGACCCGGATCGTGAAGTAGGCGGTCAGCGCGATGGCGACAATGCCGATGAGCGCATTCTGCGTGGTCTTCACGATGGTGGCGATCTGCAGTGCCTTCTCCCCCGCGATCGCACCGGAGGCCGCGACCGCCGCGGTCGTGTCGATATTGCCGCCGATCCAAGCCCCCGCGACCGCATCGGAGAGATTGAAAACATCTGCGAGCCAGGGCAATACGAAGATCGACGGTAGCGCGAAGATGATCACCAGCGATGCCGCGTACGCGATCTGCTCGCGTTTGGCCTGCACCGCGCCCGCGGCCGCGATGGCGGCGCTGACACCGCAGATCGAGACGGCCGAGGACAGCAGGGCGCGCAGCTTATCGTCGAGACCCAGTCGACCGCCCAGCCACCACGTGAAGCCGAAAACGGCGGTGATCAGCAGCAGCGCCTGCACGATCGACGGGCCCGCCGCGGTCACCAAGATCTTCAGATTGATCGATGCGCCTAGCAGCACCACACCGGTCTTGATGAAGAATTCGGTGCGGAATCCGGCCGAAAGGCGTTCCCGGAGATCGAGTTCAGCGAGTACGACATTGCCGATCAGGCCGATGACAATGGCGTACACCGGGAATTCGATCGACTTGGCGACCCGGTTGAACGGCGTACCGACCGCCCACCGCGGCACATGGGTGTCGAAGTAGCGGGTCAGCGCGCCGAGCAGGATGACGACCGCGATCCCGACTCCGATCTCAACTACCGTGGGACGTGGAATCGACTGCAGTGCAGCGGTTTCGGATCGGACTGTATTCTGATCGGTGACGTCCGACTCGGTCCTGGCTTCGCTCTCCGACATCACGGCACCAACCAATCCGGGATTGCGCCGAGCAGAACCAAGGCGATGAGAACCAGGCCGACGATGGCGGCCAGCCAGTCCTCATTCCACGCGAATGTGCTGCCCGAAGATTTCACGGGCGATGTCTGCGTCACTGTGATACTCCTCGCATTTCCTCATCGAGGCCGTAACGTACCAATCAACCGCAGGTCAGCACACCGATTGCAATCGCAGTGAATCGATCACTCGCACAAAACAACTCGGCCCCGCCGAGTGACGGGGCCGAGTTGTAGAAATCAGGTCAGAAGGCGCGGCAGGACCGGATATCGAAGGCCAGAATGGCCTTCGCGCCGAGTTCGGCGAGCTGGTCCATCACCTCGTTGCCCTGTTTGCGCGGCACCATGGCGCGGATGGCGACCCAGTTCGAATCGGCGAGCGGGGAAACCGTCGGCGACTCGAGACCGGGCGTGATCTCGACCGCCTCCGCCAGAAGTTCCTTCGGGCAGTCGTAGTCCAACATGATGTATTGCTGGCCGAATACGACGCCCTGGATGCGGGCGATGAGCTGATTGCGGGCCCGTTCGTTCTGATCGGAGCCGGTGCGCTCGATGAGCACGCCCTCCGAATCACACAGCGTCTCGCCGAAGGCAACCAGATTGTGCTGGCGCAGCGTGCGGCCGGAGCCGACCACATCGGCAATAGCATCGGCCACCCCGAGTTGGATGGAGATCTCGACCGCGCCGTCGAGGCGGATCACCTCGGCCTCGATACCGCGGCGCCGCAGATCGCTCAGGACCAGATTCGGGTACGAGGTGGCAATGCGCTTGTCGTAGAGGTCCTCGACCTTCCATTCGCGCTCAGCCGGAGCGGCGTAGCGGAAGGAGGAGCGGCCGAACCCGAGGGCGAGCCGTTCCTGAACCGGTGCACCGGAATCCAGCGCCAGGTCGCGGCCGGTGATGCCGAGGTCGAGCTCACCGGAGCCGACGTAGATGGCGATGTCCTTGGGCCGCAGGAAGAAGAACTCGACCTGGTTGGCCGGATCGAGGACGGTCAGGTCGCGGGAATCGGTGCGCTTGCGGTAACCGGCCTCGGCGAGGATCGAGGTGGCCGATTCGGAAAGTGCGCCTTTATTCGGGACTGCGACGCGCAGCATGGGGAGGGTCCTTTCGAGGAGGAGAACTAGGGATCGACGTGGCGGCGCGGGCGACGGCCCCGGAGGCGGTAGCGGAGCGTAACCACGAAGGGGCCCGCGAGTGCCGCAAATTCAACACCGCCGTCACAGATGTCGGTACACGTCTTCCAGCTTCAGCCCGCGGCCCACCATCAGCACCTGGACCCAGTACAGCAGTTGCGAAATCTCCTCGGCGAGCGCCTCGTCGCTCTCGTGCTCGGCGGCCAACCAGATCTCACCGGCCTCCTCGAGCACCTTCTTACCCTGGAAATGCACGCCCGCGTCCAATGCCGCCACGGTCCCCGACCCCTCGGGGCGGGTGACCGCACGATCTTGCAGCTCGGCGAACAGGGTTTCGAAGTTCTTCACGGTGAGCCATTGTTTCAGACGGGTATGCGGACCTGTTGCTCCGGCCCGGCCCCACCCATCAGGCGCACTCTTCGCACCCCTTGTGGCTGCCACAAGGGGTGCGAAGCCATGCGTCAGGCAGCCGAGAGGAGTTCCTCCAGGTCCGCTACGGCGGTGCGCAGGTGATCGGCGAAGGCGTACATCTCCGCGGCGACGGGCTTGGGGGTGGCCAGGTAGATGTTCCAACGGTCCGGCAGCAGGACGTAGGCGATGCCGACGCACTTCTGGCTGGTTGAGCCGAAACCGAAGTAGCGGATATTGACCGACGGGGCAGAGCTCGTGCTCAGGTAGTCGTCGCGCATGATCGTCCAGCCGGGGCTGGTGTAGAGCGGGATCGGCTCGGTGACGCCGAGTTCGGCGCCGCGCCGCCGCTGGATCCACTCGAGTTCCCACAGATGCTGTTCGGGCGCGTTACCAGCCTGACACTGCTTAGCGCGTTCGACATGCGCGCTCGCGGCCGTCCGCGCGGCAGCGAGCCGGTCGGCCTGCGCGACCGCTGGATCTTGCATGGCATCGACGAAGGCCACCATCTCCGGTGTCACCACCCGCATGGCCTCGGTGCGGCCGTTGCGGTACTGCCTGGTGGCAATGGATTCGTAGGTGGCGCCGGTCAATCCCTTACTGCGCCGGTGCGCCAGCTGATAGCTCAGCTGTGCGAACGCATCCGGTGAGATGCCGAACTGTTTGGCGCGAGTGGTGCCGAAATCGAAAGATACTGTCGCGGTGGCATTCTCGGCCGCATACCGGGAGAATGCCGCTCCAGCCGCCGCGATATCGGCGCGCTGCGCCTGATCGAGGACGAATTCGATCGGCTCGACCGGGGGCAACCCCTGCGGCTGTGCCCCGGCCCGTTCGGCGTGCTCGGCGGCCGGAGCCTCCAGCAGCGTGTCGACGAAGGACAGGATGGTGGTGCCGTCGAGACCGCAGTGCTCGACATTGATGCCAGCCTGACCATCAGCGAAGACGATGAACGACACCGACTTGTCGAACCAACGGTTGGCGCTGTCACCGTGCAGCAGCTGATCACAGGCCTGCAGTTCATCGCGCGGCGGGAAATCCTCCAGACACACGCCGAACAGTGCGGTCTCGATGGTGTCCAAGGCCGCGGCGTTGGCGGGTTCGGCCAGCAATCCCTGTCTACTGACGGCCCATTCGGCCCGCGCCTTGGTGGTCAGATGGCCGACTGCGGTATCGGTGCGGGCCGAGCGTGCACCGGCCTTGAGCACCGCGCGCAGCCCGTCGGCGAGATCCTCCAGCGAGTAGGGCACACCGTCCGGTCCGATCACATCCATCCGGAACATGCTGCCGCGGAAGAACACCACAATATGCCTGGCGGTCGACGGTCCTGGCCATTCGTCGCTGTAGGGCACCCGCACGGAATCCTGTGTCTCCCCCGGAATCCGGGTTTCGGAGAACAGGTACCTGTTCTGCCACATCGACAGCTGCTGTCCGCGCTGGGTGACCGGCGGGATCGCCTCGATATCGAGCGCCAGCTTGTAATCGACCGCGGCCGTGATGATTCCGGCCGCCCGCGCCACCTGCGAGGCCTCGGTGGAGGCGGCCAGTGCGGTGTCATCACGGAACAGGAAGAAGAAGTTGGCATTCAAGGCGATGCGATCACGACGGCCCAGATAGCGCGACGGCCAGAACAGATCCAGCCAGCTCCCGACGCCGGGGGTGGCATCGTATTCGGCCAGGGCCGCGTGCAGCTTTCGGCCCGGACCGTCGGGGCGAAGCAGGTCGGCGACCGCTGCCTCGGTGGTGGCGAATTCGTCGGCGGTCAGCAGTGGCGCACACCACTGCAGCAACCGCTCGCCGCTGTCCTCCAGCGTCGGCAGGGGCACCCTTGGCAGGTGGTCGTCGGCGGCGAAGGTGCGTTCGGTCAATGCGGGTCCTTGGGGTCGGCGTGTTTCGGTAGCGGTCGCGAGATGTACAGGTTGGCAAGCAGCCAACCTGTGCTTTCCTGGCCAGCGGTGTCGATTCCGTTGGCGGCCAAGGCATTCAGCACCTGGGTGCGTTCATTATCGGATGCGAACTTGCGTTGTTCGAACACCCCGGGGGCTCGCTCGGTGCGGTAGCCGAGCGCCGCCAGCTCCGCGGCGATCGGTTCGAAGCTGAACATCCGTAGTACGAAGTGTGCCATCCACGGCCGGCGACGCGGGTGCGCCGTTGCCACCCGCGCCAGCGTCTTCTCGGTGACGTATCCGACGCAACCGGTCGAGATGACGATATCCGCGGTCGCCAGCGTACGGCGTTGCGCCTCGGTCGGGTCGGCGGCCTCGAGATCCGCGTGCACCGTGTCGTGCAGGAATCCGGCTTCCTGGGCGTAGGCCAGCGCCGGGCGGGCGGCATCCATGCCGATGAAGTGGACGCCGGGGAGCTGGTTGCTGGCATCCAGGCGGGCCCTATCGCGGGCGATGAGTGCGGCATGATCGGCGTCCTCGGCACCGCGGTAATGCTCGGCGAGTTCACTCACGGTGGTGTCGAAGCGCAGCAGGGCCGCGTTGACGCCGTAGGAGCAACCGATATCGAGCACGGTCGGAGTGTCCACGCGGGCGGAGGCACGGTATTCCCGAATCTGCTGCTGGAAGTGCGGTTTCGCCAGTTCCGGTATGCGGTAATCCAAGTCGGCCATCCGAGCGTAGTAATCGCGCGGATCGGGGCGGTCGTAGATATCGTCGAAGGAAGCTTTTCCGGTCGTATGCAACGGCACTGGCATGTCGTCCCTCTCAGTCGAGCAACCGATCGCCACGGACGGCGTCGGCCGCGGCGGTTAGGTGATCGGGCAGCACCCGCCCGAACAGTTGGCGGGTGCGTTCCACGGTGCCGATGACACCGGGCCGATCGGTATAGGCGAAGATCGCCGAATGCCGTGCCGTGCCGCCCTCGACCGGCGAAACCCGATGCAGCGAGAAGCGGCCCTGGAACAATTGCAGATCGCCGGGCCGCAGATCGAGGTGCCGGATGAGCTGCGCACCGGATCCGGTGAGCACATCCCGCACATCGTCGAGGTTCTCGGCGTGGGGTGAGCGAATATTCGGGCAGTACTCGAAGATTCCGCCGGTCTCGGCAGGCTGGGTCAACATACTGACGGTGAATTCATTGGTGTCGAAATGCCAGGGATGTGACATTCCGGGCGCCACCACGTTCAGGCACAATCCGGCCAAAGGGTCTGCGAATTCGTGCAATTCGGTCAGTCCGAAACAATCCGCGACAAAGCGCTGGAACAGCGGACTGGTGTAGAGCCGATGGATCAGGGCCTCGGCCGGAATGCGGTCGCGCGGGACGAAGGCATTGCCCCGTTCCAACACGATGCGGCCCGGATGGTCTTGTGGCAGTTCGGTATTCAGCGGGATGTTGTAGGCGTTGACCCGTTCGACCTCATAGTGCGCATCGGGGGCCATCGTCTCGCCCTGCGCGCGCAGGGTCTCGATCAACTCAGAACGGATGAACTCGCGCAGTACGGTGCAGCCACTTTCGGCCAACTCCGCGCGGGCCCGCGCCACCGCTTCCCTGCACGCCGCGCCGGTCGGATCCCCCAGCGGATACCGTGCCGTATCGACGATCTCGTCCAGGACATCCGTCGCAGCCATGGCGTCATTTTGGTAGAGCGATCGGCGACACGCCCGGGATTCGACAAAGTTGCCGGTGACTACGGTCACACCTGCCAACTGCGCGCACTTGCGTTGCGGCACAGTAACTCTCACTATGGCGAGGTCGGGAGTGTCGGCTCACAAACAGCGGGACTCGTGATCATGATCCGTCCCGAAGACGCTCCCTGTTCGGGCGCGCGGCTCAACCTCTGACGCGTAGCGCGTCTTCCAGATCCCGCAGTGTCAATCCCACCAATGAATCAAGGAATACCCGTCCCGGCGCCGCCGAAACCGGTATCTCACACGGGATCACGATGACCGCACAGCCCGCAGCACCGGCCGCGGCCGCACCGGTCGGCGAATCCTCCAGTGCCACACAGTCTCGCGGGTGCACACCGAGCAGTTCGGCGGCGCGCAGATAGATCTCGGGTTCGGGCTTGCCGTGCGCGACTTCGTCACCGCAGACCGACACGTCGAAGAAATCGCGACCGAGCGTATCCAAGCCGAATTCCGTAAGCGACCGCTTGGTATTGGTGACCAATGCGGTGCGGAGACCCGCAGTGCGCGCCAATGCGAGCGCATCTTTCGCGCCGGGCCGCCATGGGATCGGCCCCGCCATCAGTTCGGTCACCCGCCGCTCGATGAATTCACCGGCGGCTCGCAACGCATCCGGTGTCCTCTCGATACCCAAACCGTCGAAAATGAGCCGAAGGGCGTTCGGTCCGGACGCACCGATCAATGAATGCCGCAGTTCATCGGTCATCTCGTGACCGTGTGCGCGAGCCAGTTCGCGCACGGCGACATCCCACAGTTTCTCCGAATCGAGCAGCGTGCCGTCCATATCCCACAGCACACCGGCAAGTCGCGCCGTCACCCGATTCGTCTCCCTCTCCTATACGCCCGAAGCGGCGATCAGCAATCGCCCGTTATCCGACACGACCTGGATCCATCGGTTCTCCGAAGAGGTCGAGCCGTTCTTCAGGTTATAGGTGAGCGAAACGACCGCCCGGTTCTCACCGTTCGGTGCGACGCCGCTCACGCTCACCGAACGAACGGTGGACCAGAACTGTGAGTAGGAGCCGAAGCCACCGGTCTGAGCCTGGTACGACGTCGTCAGCTCAGACCACCCGCCCTGCACATTGCCCGGCAGCATCCCGTAGTAGCCGTAGACGAATTGCGAGATCCGATCCGGGGTGGCCGGACCGAACTGGGTGGTGGTGGTCGTCGGCGGTGCGGTGGTCGACGGCTTGGTAGACGAGGTCGGCGCCACTGTGGTGCTGGGCTGGGTGGTCGGCGCCGCCGTGGTCGTCGGCGCCTGCTGCTCCGGCTGACCCGGTTGGATCGCGATCGACGACTCCGGTCCGGTCTCCGAGCTGGTGGGCGCCGGTGTCGGCGTCGTCGAACCGACTGCGCTACCGCCCTTGTCGTCGTTGTTCAGCGACGACACGATGACCGCGACCAGCACCAGCACCGCGACCGCGGCGGCCGCGGCCACCGCGACCAGACGGCCACGACTCTGCTCACCGCCACCGCCGGGCAGGGTGCCGCCGGACTTCGGCGGCGCGGGCGGCGGCGCGACGGTACGGGCCGGTGCGGCGGGGCCCGCGAGCGGGACAACCTGAGTCGCGTCTTCCGCCGCGCCACCCGACTTGTTCAGAACGGTGGTCGCATCCGCGCCGGGTGCGGGCAGCACCTTGGTCATCGTCGGCGTGGTCACCAACGCCGGAGTCCGGCCCGCCGCAACGGCTTCCAGCGCCTCCTTGGCCTCGCGCATATTTGGGCGACCATCGATCGAGGCGGATAGCAGCCGCATCAGCACCGGACCGAGTTCTCCCGCGTGCTGCGGCGGCGGGATCTGTGCCCGCGCCGCGGCATGCAGGACCGCGAGAGCGTTATCGCCCTCACCGAACGGCGGACTGCCCTCGACCGCCGCATACAGCGTGGAGCCGAGCGCGAAGACATCCGAGGCCGGTTCCGGATTCTCCCCGCGCGCCACCTCCGGCGCGAGATAGGCCGGGGTGCCCGCCAGGAATCCGGTGGCGGTGACCGTCACATCGCCGACGGCGCGGGAAATGCCGAAATCGGTGATCTTCACCGTGCCGTCGTCGCCGACGAGCAGATTCGCGGGTTTCACATCCCGATGCATGATGCCCGCATCGTGTGCAGCGGCCAGCGCACCCGCGGCTTGCGCGCCGATGCGGGCCACCTCGGTCGGCTCCAGGGTCCGCTTGCCCGCCAGTTTCGCGGCCAGGCTCGGCGCGTTCATGTACTCCATGACCAGCCACGGCTGGCCGTCCTCCTCGGCGACATCGAAGACGGTGATCGCATTGGGATGGTGTAGTCGCGCCGCGATGCGGCCCTCCCGCATGGCCCGCAGCTTGGCCTCCAGGGCCTGGGACCGGGACAGACCGGGCGCGAGCACCAACTGCTTCACCGCGACGGTGCGGCGCAGCCGGACATCGGTAGCCCGCCACACCACACCCATGGCGCCGGTGCCGATCGGATCCGTCAGCCGATACCGTCCAGCGATCAACCGGTCCGCCGTCATGGTGTTGTGCCCCTCCTGCTTGCCCGCCGAGCCAATTCCGCACTCCGCGCGTAAGCGGAAATCTTCGAAAATGCTACGCGCCGAAGTCCTTTGCACCCGAATTGCCGCAGGACATACACATCCGCCGACTGCCCCGGATGCAGTTGCAACAGTTCCGACTTTGTCATACCTGACCGACATCCAGCCACCGGCGCGCGAACCCGAAGGCGATAGCCCAGGTCAGAGCCGCGCGGCCGAAGAATACGCCCGCGCGTCGCAAGCCCTCGTGTCGTCGGCGTCCGCATTTCATCTCACATATCACGAGGTAATCAAGGCCATCACCCGCACCGATCGACCCGATTCCGATGCGGTGAGAATCACAACGTCCGTACCGGGCGGATAACGAATCCCGCCCGGAAACAGACTGGTCGGCACTTACGCATTGAAGTACTTGGCCTCCGGATGCAGCAGCACGAACGCATCGGTCGACTGTTCCGGATGCAGCTGCAGTTCCTCGGACAGTACGACGCCGATGCGGCCGGCCTCGAGCAGGTCGACCAGTTTCGCGCGGTCCTCCAGATCCGGGCAGGCACCGTAACCGAAGGAGTAACGCGCGCCGCGGTAGCCGAGTTTGAAGTACTCCTGCACATCCGACGGGTCGGAGTCGGCGATCGAATGTCCTTCCAGCACCAACTCTTCGCGGACCCGCCGGTGCCAGTATTCGGCGAGCGCCTCGGTGAGCTGGACGCCGATGCCGTGCACCTCGAGGTAGTCGCGGTAGTTGTCGGCCGCGAACAGCTCATTGGCGAAGTCTGCGATCGGCTGACCCATGGTGACCAACTGGAACGGCAGCACATCGACCTGACCGGTTTCACGTGCCCGTTCGCGCGAGCGGATGAAGTCGGCTATGCACAGGAACCGGTCGCGCTGCTGGCGCGGGAAGGTGAATCGGTAGCGTTGCGGCGCATCCGGATCGGGCTCGGTCAGCACGATCACGTCATCGCCCTCGGAGACCGCGGGGAAGTACCCGTAGACCAGGGCCGCATGCTGCAGCACGCCTTCGGTGGACAGCCGGTCCAGCCAGTATCGCAGCCGCGGCCGCCCCTCGGTCTCCACCAGCTCCTCGTAGCTCGGGCCCTCACTGCCGCGTTGACCGCGCAGACCCCACTGTCCCAGGAATAGCGCGCGCTCGTCGAGCAGTCCCGAATACTCCTGCAGCGAAACGCCTTTCACCACCCGGGTGCCCCAGAACGGCGGCACCGCGACCGGCAGATCCGCGGCCACATCGGAGCGCTGCGGCACCTCGATCGGCACCTCGGCTGCCTTGCGCTGTTCGGCGATGCGCTTGGAACGCTCGTGCCGCGCCTTGCGCTCGGCCGCCTTCTCGCGCTCCGCGATCGCCTCGGGGCTGTCCGGATCGAGGCCGCCGCCGCCGCGCTTGCGGGTCATGATGTCGTCCATCAGCCGCAGGCCCTCGAAGGCGTCGCGGGCGTAGTGCACGTCGCCGTGGTAGACCTCGGTGAGGTCGTTCTCGACGTAGGCGCGGGTCAGCGCCGCACCGCCGAGCAGCACCGGGAACTGGTCGGCGACGCCCTTGGCGTTGAGTTCCTCCAGGTTCTCCTTCATCACCACGGTCGACTTCACCAGCAGACCGGACATGCCGATCACATCGGCCTTCTTGTCGACGGCGGCATCGAGAATGGTCGCGATCGGCTGTTTGATGCCGAGGTTGACCACCTCGTAGCCGTTATTGGACAGGATGATGTCGACCAGATTCTTGCCGATATCGTGCACATCGCCCTTGACGGTGGCCAGCACGATGCGGCCCTTACCGCTGTCGTCGGTGGCCTCCATATGCGGCTCGAGGTAGGCCACCGCCGCCTTCATCACCTCGGCCGACTGCAACACGAACGGCAGCTGCATCTGGCCGGAGCCGAACAGCTCGCCGACCGTCTTCATACCCGACAGCAGCGTTTCATTGATGATCTGCAGCGGCGGCACCTCAGTCATGGCGGCGTCGAGGTCGGCTTCAATCGCTGCCTTCTCACCGTCGACGATCCGGCGCTCCAGCCGCTCGAACAGCGGCAGCGCCGCCAATTCCTCCGCGCGCGAGGCCCGCGACGACGAGGCCGACACGCCCTCGAACAGCGACATGAGCTTCTGCAGCGGGTCGTAATCGTCGCGGCGTCGGTCATAGAGCAGATCCAGCGCGGTCTCGCGCTGTTCCTCCGGTATGCGGGCGATCGGCAGGATTTTGGAGGCGTGCACGATCGCGGAGTCCAATCCGGCCTGGACGCATTCGTGCATGAATACCGAATTCAGCACCTGGCGCGCGGCGGGATTGAGGCCGAAGGAGATATTCGACAGACCGAGTGTGGTCTGCACCTCGGGATGCTTCTGCTTGAGCAGCCGGATGGCCTCGATGGTTTCGAGGCCATCGCGCCGCGACTCCTCCTGGCCGGTGCCGAGGGTGAAGGTAAGCGTGTCGATGATGATGTCGCTTTCGCGAAGACCCCAGTTGCCGGTGATATCGGCAATGAGCCGCTCGGCGATCTCCACCTTCTTCTCGGCGGTGCGGGCCTGGCCCTCCTCATCGATGGTCAGCGCGACCACCGCGGCGCCGTGTTCGGCGACCAGCTTCATCGTCTGCTGGAACCGGGAGTCCGGACCGTCACCGTCCTCGTAGTTCACCGAGTTGACCGCGCAGCGACCACCGAGATGTTCCAAACCGGCCTGCAGGACCGGGGTTTCGGTGGAGTCGAGCATGATCGGCAGGGTCGACGCGGTCGCCAGCCGCGACGCCAGTGCCGCCATATCCCTGGTGCCGTCGCGTCCGACGTAGTCGACGCACAGATCGAGCATATGCGCGCCATCTCGAGTCTGATCCTTGGCGATATCGAGGCACTTCTGCCAGTCCTCGGCCAGCATGGCCTCGCGGAATGCCTTGGAGCCGTTGGCATTCGTGCGCTCGCCGATCATCAGGACCGAGGCATCCTGTTCGAACGGCACCGCTGTGTACATGCTCGATACGCTCGGCTCGTGCACCGGTTCGCGGCGCGCGTCCAGCGGCGGCAGCGTCGGTTCCACCTCGCGCACCGCCGCGGTGACCTGGCGAATATGTTCAGGAGTGGTACCGCAGCAGCCGCCGACCAGCGCGAGACCGAATTCCGATACGAAACCGCGCAACGCGATTGCCAGCTCTTCGGGAGTCAGCGGGTACTCCGCGCCGTTCGCGCCGAGTACGGGCAGACCGGCATTCGGCATGACCGACACCGGAACCGTCGCGTGCCGAGACAGGTGGCGCAGATGTTCGCTCATCTCGGCCGGGCCGGTTGCGCAGTTCAAGCCGATCATGTCGATTCCCAGTGGCTCCAGCGCGGTGAGCGCCGCGCCGATCTCACTGCCGACCAGCATGGTGCCGGTGGTCTCCACTGTGACGTGGGTGATGATCGGAATGCGCCTGCCCAGCTTGACCATCGCGCGCTGACTTCCGGTCACCGCGGCCTTGACCTGCAACAGGTCCTGGCAGGTCTCGATCAGGATGGCGTCCGCACCGGCCTCGAGCATGCCCAGCGCCGCCTCGGTGTAGGCATCGCGCAGCGCGGTAAAGGGGGCATGACCGAGCGTCGGCAGTTTGGTGCCCGGTCCCATCGAACCCAGCACATAGCGGGGGGTGCCGTCCGCGCTGGGGCCCATCTCGTCGGCGACCTCACGAGCCAGGCGGGTGCCGCGCTCGGAAAGATCGCGAATCCGGTCGGCGATATCGTAGTCGGCGAGGTTCGGCAGATTGCAGCCGAACGTATTGGTCTCGACCGCATCCGCACCGGCCTCGAAGTACGCGCGGTGGATATGGCGCAGCACATCCGGGCGGGTGTCATTGAGGATTTCGTTGCAGCCCTCCAGACCACGGAAGTCGTCCAGGGTCAGCTCGGCCGCCTGCAACATCGTGCCCATCGCTCCGTCGCCGATCACGACACGCCGACGGAGCGTATCGAGAAGGGTGGTATCGAAGGCGGCTGAGCTGGACGCAGACATGTGATCAAGCGTAGTGGGCCGCTACGACATGCCGAACCACCCTATCGGTGTCGGGCGCCACACCTGCTCAGACAGATGAACCGACGGTGCCGCGCCGACTGCGCAAATTCAACGCCGCGTCCGCACACGCCGTAGGCTGACCGGGGTGAACTCCAGTGAATCTCCGGTATCGCCCGAGCCGGAACTGCCGACATTGCGGGAACCAGTGCTGGTCGCCGCCTTCGAAGGCTGGAACGACGCGGGTGATGCGGCAAGTGGTGCCGTCGAGCATCTGGAACTGATCTGGGATGCCGAGCCGCTGGCCGAACTCGACTCCGAGGACTATTACGACTACCAGGTCAATCGGCCAACGGTACGTCAGGTCGACGGTGTGACCAGGGAAATCCAATGGCCCTCCACCATGCTCTCGGTCTGCTCGCCGCCCGGCAGCGATCGCGATGTGGTGCTGCTGCGCGGTATCGAACCCAATATGCGCTGGCGCAGCTTCTGCGCGGATCTGCTCGAGTTCATCGAACAACTCGGCGTGCAGACCGTGGTGATTCTCGGCGCACTGCTCGCCGATACCCCGCACACCCGCCCGGTGCCGGTCACCGGATCGGCCTATAGCAAGGAAGCCGCCGAGCGGTTCAGCCTGGAGCAGACCCGCTACGAGGGGCCGACCGGCATTACCGGGGTGCTGCAGGATCAGTGTGTCAAGGCGGGCGTACCCGCAGTCTCGTTCTGGGCGGCCGTTCCGCATTACGTCTCCCAGCCGCCGAATCCGAAGGCGACCATCGCACTGCTGCACCGCGTCGAGGATGTGCTCGATATCGAGGTGCCGCTCGGCGAGCTGCCCAAACAGGCCGAGGACTGGGAGACCGCCGTCAACGAGATGACCGTCGGCGACGACGAGATCAGCGAGTATGTGCGCTCGCTCGAGGAACGCGGCGACGCGGCGGTCGATCTCAACGACGCGATGGCCAAGATCGATGGCGACGCAATCGCGGCCGAATTCGAAAAGTACCTGCGCAGGCGGGGTCCGGGCAGCTTCGGGTTGTAATCGGTTCGCGCTGTTGCGGTTCGGGTTCGGACAATTCACCGAAAGTTCGCCACGGGGCCGCACGCAGTTATGGAAAGCCTTGCCATCTAGACTTCCCGAGTGACTATTCACCGGATCGTCGCGCACCTTCGCAACTTCGACGACCGGATCGCCGTCCTCTGCTCTCGATCTCCATCGGCGGCCGTCACAGCAGCGGAATCGGTGCCGGATGGTTTGGAGCGGGTCACCTATGCGCAGCTGGCGGCACGTGTCGAGGAGTACGCGCGGCAGCTCGGCGCGAACCGGCGTCTCGTCGCGCTCGCCGCGCGCAACGATATCGACTCGCTCGTCGCGTATCTCGGCGCGCTGAGCGCGGGCTGCGTCGTCCTGCTCACCGCGGAGATCACCAGCGAATTGCTGGGTACCTACGATCCCGATGTCGTGATCGATGCGGGCCCGCCCGAGATTCGGCGGGCCGGCTCCGCACATCGCCTGCATCCGGAGTTGGCGCTGCTGTTGAGTACTTCGGGTTCGACCGGTTCGCCGAAGCTGGTGCGATTGTCCGCGGCCAATCTACTGTCGAACGCGGATGCGATCGCCGACTATCTGGCCATCGACGCCGATAGTCGCGCCGCGACGACGCTGCCGATGTTCTATTGCTACGGACTGTCGGTCGTGCACAGTCATCTGCTGCGCGGCGCGAGTCTGCTACTCACCGATCGGTCGGTCCTCGACGACGAATTCTGGGTCCAGTTCCGTCGCTACGGTGCAACGTCTTTCGCGGCCGTGCCGTACACGATCGATCTTCTCGAACGCATCGGCTTCGCCGAGATGACACTGCCGAGCCTGCGCTACATCACCCAGGCGGGCGGTCGCCTCGCGCCCGAGCGGGTCCGTGACTACGCCGAGCTGGGCAAGCGGGCGGGCTGGGACTTCGTCGTCATGTACGGCCAGACCGAGGCCACCGCGCGAATGGCCTATCTGCCACCGGAATTGGCCGCCGACCATCCGGACTGCATCGGCAGGCCGATACCGGGCGGTCGATTCACCCTGGAACCGGTGCCGGATACCGACGACGAGGAGCTGGTCTATCACGGGCCCAATGTGATGCTCGGCTATGCCGACGGCCCATGCGATCTCGCCCGTGGCCGCACGGTCGAATCGCTGCGAACAGGCGATCTGGCCCGACGCACGCCCGAGGGTCTGTACCAAGTGGTCGGCAGGCGCAGCCGGTTCGCCAAGATCTTCGGCCTGCGCATCGATCTGCAACGGCTCGAATCCGGTTTGGCGGCGGCCGATTTCACAGCCTGCTGTACCGAAAATGGCGACCAGTTGGTTGTCGCCGCCGAAACTCCGGCACAAGCACTCGCCGCGACCGCCGCCGAACTGTCCGGTCTGCCCGCCGCAGCCATTCGCGCGTGCGCGGTCGACGAAATACCGCGCCTGCCCAATGGCAAGCCCGACTATCCGGCGATCCGCCGACTCGCCGCACCCGAATCCGAACTGCCGCCACGGGATATCCGCGCCCTCTATGCCATTGCCCTCGGCATCGATCCCGCCCGGATTCGGCCCGACAGCACCTTTGTCGATCTCGGCGGCAATTCGCTCACCTACATCACCACATCGACCCGGCTCGAGCGCGCGCTCGGTCGACTGCCCGCGAACTGGCCCGACCTGACCGTCGCCGAACTCGAGCGAGTTCCGGACGGCCACAGGGTATTCGGTCGCACGGTGGACACGCCCACCTTATTGCGCGCCGCCGGGATCGTGCTGATCGCGGGTTCGCATATCGGCATGTTCGTGCTCTGGGGGGCGGCGCATATCCTGCTCGGTGTCGCTGGATTCAACTTCGCCCGCTTCGCGGTCACCATGACCCCGCGCGCCGAACGACTGCGGCACGCGCTGCACACGGTGGCACTCATCGCGATCCCGACCGCCGCCTGGGTGGCGCTAACGCTGCTGTTCACCGACTATTACAGCTGGCAGAACGTGTTGCTGCTCAACAAGTTTCTCGGACCGCGCGACAGCGACACTGCGGGGCACCTGTGGTTCATCGAGGTGCTCGTGCTGTTCATGGTCGTGTCCGCGCTTTTGGTGCGGGTGCCGTTCATCGATGCCGTGCAGCGGCGCGAGCCGTTCTGGTTCGCCATGGGCCTGGTCGGTATCACCATCGTGTTCCGGGTCTGGTCATTCGGGCTCTACCCGGCCAAGGATGTGCCGTTCTCGCCACTGGCCTGCTGGTTCTTCGCCCTCGGCTGGGCGGCCGCGAAGGCTACGGCGATCTGGCAGCGGCTGCTGGTCAGCGCGGTGCTGCTGATCTCTGTCCCCGGCTACTTCGGCGTTCCCGATCGGGAGCGGCTGGTGATGTCCGGGCTGCTGCTGTTGATCTGGCTGCCCGCGGTCCGCGTACCCGCCCTCGTGGCCGGGGTCGCCGCGCTGCTGGCCGACAGCTCGCTATTCGTGTATCTGCTGCACTGGCAGGTCTATCCGCCGTTCGGGCAACACCATGTCGCGGCGCTGCTCGCATCCCTGGCGGCCGGTGCGGTCGCGACCTGGGTGGTGGCGAACCTGCGGCGCAGATCAGTCCTGGTGCACAGCTTCTTCGCCAAGGGCCTCGTCTCGAAGCGCACAGCTCTCGATGGTCCACACCTGCGCCGCCGCGTCCTGAGCCAGCTTCGCGATCAGAATGTCACGCGGAATCGTCTGGCCGGCAAAGTGATCGAGTGACGGCACCACCACATGATGCGCGTCCGCCCGCTTGAGCTCCTGGGTCAGCTCGGCGAATGCCGTGCCGTCACCGGAAGTCGATTCATGGAATGTTGCGGCGAAGCAGAGCCCTTCCTCGCGGGCGAGGCTGCTCATCGCATCCTCGAGCTCTGCACCTTGGCCATCGGCCAGATCGTCACGCAAGTATCCATAGATCAACGCTTCCACCCGAACCTCCGTTGGATTGGGGATATCGCTGTTCTCTAATGTGGATCACCCCCGTCGCCGAGGGGTACTGCGCACTTGGAAGGCAGATGTTCTTACATCCGGAGCGTGGCAAATCTTCCGCGCCCATATCCATCATGTAGGACGCAAAACTGCGAGTGCAGCTGTCAACCCAGTGACATCTGTATGCCCTATCCGGGCCACTGAGCGTTAACTGATGAGATACTACAGACGTGGCCGCTGGAGACGATCGACCCGTCTGGGCTGTCCGAATGCGCTCCGAACGCGATGCACGGGGGTGGTCACAAGCAGACGCCGTCCGTGTGATGCGCGCGAAGTCTTCGCACAACCTGCCGACGGACAGTACCCTGCTGCGTAACTGGCGACGCTGGGAGTCGGGTGAGTCGCGTCCGGACGACTTCTACGCCCCTATCATCGCGGCCGCGTTCGATACAGTGACGGCCGCATTCTTCCCGAAAAATCGCCCGAACCGCGACGATGAGCTGCTCTCGGCAACCGGGATGGATACTCTCGAATTCATTGGCAGGCTACGGATGTCCGATGTCTCCACGGCCACACTCGATGCCATCCGGATCACCGCGGAGCGGCTGTGCTGCGAATATCCGTTCGCCGATCCGCACGATCTGCATTCCGAGGGCACATCCTGGTTGCGCCGCATCACCTCGCTGCTGGATGGCCGACTGACGCTGGCGCAGCATCGGGAGATTCTCGTACTGGCCGGTTGGGTTGCGCTGCTGGTCGGTTGCGTGGACTACGACCTCGGTCGGCGCACCACCGCGGAAGCCACTCGCCGCGCGGCCTATTCGCTCGGCCAGGAAGCCGAGAATGCCGAGATCACCGGCTGGAGTGCGGAAATGGCGGCCTGGTTCGCGCTGACCCAGGGCAACTATCGGGGTGCGATCGAGGCGGTCGATCCAGCGATGGCAACCAGCGGCGAACTCGGCGTGGGTGTCCAGTTGTGCGCACAACGAGCGAAGGCCTGGGCCCGCCTTGGCGATCGGCGCGAGGTGGAAGCGTCGCTGAGTCAGGGGCGAGCTATCCTCGAGCGACTCGACCATCCGACCAATCTCGACAACCATTTCGTGGTCGATCCGCAGAAATTCGACTTCTACGCCATGGACTGCTGCCGGGTCGCGGGTGAGGATGCGCTCGCGGAATCGTATGCGCGCGAGGTCATCCGCCATTCGACCCGCGCTGACGGCACGATACGCAATCCGATGCGGGTGTCGGAGGCACATCTCACCCTCGCGGTGGTCGCGGTGCGCAACCGCGACCTGGAACTCGCACTGGACGAGGGCATGCGGGCCTTCGCGGGCAAGCGCCGGTCGCTGCCGTCGCTGATGTGGATCGCGGGCGAAGCCGCGCGCGAAATCATCGAGCGCTATCCGGGCGATCCCCGCACTCGGGTGTATCTGGATCAGTTGCGGACCTTGTCCTGCGAGTGATCATTTCGGCGTACGTTTGACTCATCGCCAGCGGTAAGGGGTGGGCGATGAATCGGGTTCGCGTCATTGTGCGTCGCGATGCGGACGGATCGCTACGCACCACAGTGTTCGAGGCGGGTGCGCCCATCGGTGAACGGGTAGCGCCACTGCCAGAACTGGTGGCGTGCGCGTGGGATGCGGTGGGTGGCCAGCCGGAGACCGTGCGTCGAGCGGTCGTTCAGATCGGTACCGCCCTGCGTGACGCACTGTTCGAATCGCGCACGATCTGGCAGCTGACGCGGCTCGTCGAGGGCTCCGATATCGAGGTGGTCTTCGATGTCGACGACGATACGATGCTGCTCCCCTACGAGATGCTGGTGCTCGCCGACAATATGCCCCTGGCCATGCGGCCGACAGTAGCCATCTCCCGCAGGCGTTCGGGTACCGGGCAGCCCACCTCCGTGCTGGCACCGGGACCGTTGAAGATCCTCGCTGCGGTCGCCGCGCCGACCGAGACCCGCACGGCCAATGTGGCATTGGATGTCGAAGCGGAGATGCAGGCGATCCTCGACGCCGTCTCACAGGTGCCGACCGCGGGTGGCGGTGGCGTGCGCATTCTGGAAGTCGCTTCACTGCAGCAGATCACCGCGGCGCTGCGGGCCGAGGAGTTCCATGTGCTGCACCTGAGTGCGCACGGGTCGGCGACGAATCTGGAGTTGGAGAATGAGGACGGCGCTGCCGATGTGGTCGCGGCCGCGGATCTCATTGCCGCGCTGCGTGCTTCGCAGCGGGCGCTGCCCTTGGTGGTGTTGTCGAGTTGCGGCGGCGTCGACGGTGGGCCTGCCGGATTGGCGCGCACGCTGATCAGCGGGGGTGTCGAGCGGGTGCTGGTCATGCAGACGCGGGTTTCGGACCGGTATGCCACGCTGTTGGCGAAATCGTTCTACGCCATGCTATCCGCGCATCCGTCTGGGTCGGTCGCCTTCGCTTTGGGGCAGGCGCGCTGCGCCCTCGAGCAACAGCGACTCGCCGATGGCGCAACGGTTGCACCCGAATGGTTCGTGCCGACGCTGCTGACCGGCGTCGCGGATCGGCCACTGTGGCATCCGACGGCGCCGCCGCGACCGCTCGGGCGCCGGACGCAAGCACCGAGCGGTGCGACGGTGCGTGAGTTGCCGGTCGGATATCTGATCGGCCGTCGCGGGCCGGTGCGCGATATCGTCCGGATGCTCGACTCGTCGGGTGGGCGACCGGGTGTGGTGATCACCGGGATGGGTGGACTCGGGAAGACGGCGGTGGCCGGTCGCGTGGCGGCGCGCATGCGCGAGCGCGGCTGGCATATCGCCGAGCATGTGGGGCAATGGAATCCGTCCGCGCTGTGTGGCGCGGTCCGCGCGGCGATCGAGGGCGACCCGGCATTGCGCACGGTGTCCGATGCGCTCGCTCGCGATAGCGGGGAGCAGGCATTGAAGCATGTCCATCGGTTGTTGGCGGGGAGCCGAGTGTTATTGCTGTTCGATGATTTCGAGCAGAATCTGACCCGGCCCGGCGGTGCGGAATTCCTGGATCCCGGTTTCGCCGAACAGTTTTCGCAGTTGTGTCGGATAGCCGAGACGGGGCGATTGCTGGTCACCTGTCGCTATCCGGTTCCCGGTGGCCTCGGGGAGGTCGGCCTGACTCCACTGAGCCCCGCCGAGTTGAAGCGAATGTTCTTGCGGCTGCCACAGATCAGCGGTTTACGGGCGCAGGAGCAGCGGCTGGTCGCACGGACGATCGGTGGGCACCCTCGCCTCATCGAATTCGTCGACGCGCTATTGCGTGGTGGTGACGGAACATTGCGTCCGGTCGGCGAACGGCTGCGCCGGTTGGCAGGTGAACACGCAGTCGATCTCGACCAGGACCGCACACTGACCGAAAGCCTCGACACCGCAGTGGTACTCGGCACCCGCGACATCCTCGTCGATGCACTGCTCGATCTGCTCAATGCTTCCGAACGCGAACTGCTGCTGCAGATTTCGCTTTCACGGACGCCGCTGCGCGATCTGGACATCTCCCATGCCCGCTTCGGTGCCGACGCGACACGAGATCAGTGCCGCGAAGTGATGGCGGCCATCGATACGTTGCTCAGGCTGACGCTGTTGACCACCGACGACGACCGATATCTCGTGCACCCGTGGGTCACCCAGGCCCTCGATACCCACCAGGGCCCCGATCGAATTTGCCGTCACAACCGAGCCCATGCGATGCGAATAGCCCGAATCTCGGCCGGTTTCCGGGATTTCGACGACTACAGCGAGGCATGCGGACATCTACTCGCTGCTGGTCGGTACGCGGAACTTACCCAACTCGCCATCCCGTTCTGCCGCGAGCTGGACCAATTGCAAGTCGCCGCCCTGCTCGGCGAGATCATGCCGACCCTGCCGACCGACACTCCCGGCTATCTCGAACTCGGTGAGCGCGAGGTACGCGCACTGCGCCGTACCGGAAACCTCCGTGCCGCGACCGATCGCCAGTGCGCGTTGGTCGAGGTGCTGCGGGCCCGGGTCCAAACGGCCTCGGGCAGCGCCGATGCCCGACGCGCACTCGTCATCGGCCTGGACACCCTCGGTGAACTCGCCATGCTGGCCGGAGATCTCGGCACGGCGCGCGAGCACTACAGCCGATCCCTGCGCACCGCACGTTATCTCACGAATACCGACCCGAACAACGTCGATATGCGACAGGTCCTCAGCCGCGCACTGGAGAGTCTGGGCGATATCGCAGTTCGCACCGGCGATCTCACTGCTGCTCTCGCCCACCACACCGAGGCGCTGGCCATCCGACGCTCCCTTGCCGACAACGACCGCACCCGCGACGACCTGCGCCGCGACCTAGCCAATGCCTGCACCCGACTCGGCGACCTGGCAGTACTGACCGCCGATCTCGACGGCGCACAGTACCTCTACACCGAATCGCTCACCCTGCACGGCGGTCTCATCGAATCCGGCCCCGATGCCGCCGAATCCCGGCGCGGCCTGGCCATCGCGCATGGCAAACTCGGCGATCTCGCTATGCGCACGGGGCACGGCGAGACCGCGAGCAGGCATTATTTCGAAAAGCTGCGCATCAGTACCGAACTCTCGCTGGCCGATCCGGGCGATACCGAAATCACCCGCGATGTCGCCATTGCGATGCAGCAGATCGGCGACACCTCGTTGCTCTACGAAACTCCCGAGGAAGCGTTCACGTTCTTCACCGAATCCCTCGCTATCCACCGCGAACTCGCCGAGAAGGATCCCGGCAATGCCGAATATCGACGCGATCTCGCCATCGCGCTCAACCGATCCGGCGATGTGGCACTGCGACTCGGCGAACTCACCACGGCCTCGACCCACTACACCCAATCCCTGGCCATCCACCGCGGATTCGCCGACGCCGACCCGGGCAATGCTCGAAATCAGCGCGACCTCAGCATTTCCCATGACAAACTCGGCGACTTGGCCATCCACACCGGCGATTATCCGGCCGCCGACCACCACTACACCCAATCCCTCACCCTCGCGAAACAACTCGCGGCCGCCGATCCGACCAACACCGAAAAGCAGCGCGATCTGAGCATCTCCCATCACCAGCTCGCCAGGGTCGCCGCCGCGACCGGTGCCTTCCCTCTCGCCTTCCGCCACAACACCGAGGCACTCACCATCGCCCGCCGCTTGGCCACCGCCGATCCGGAGAATCTGCAACTGCACCGCGATGTCGGTCTGATTCTCTGGGCGATCGGGGATGCCGCCGAACGCGAGCGGGACTACGGCTCCGCCGTCGAGGTCTACCGTGCGGCCCTCGCGATCGCCCAAGACCTCCTCGAAACCGATCCGACCAGCCCCCGCGCCCTGCGCGATATGGAGTTCGCGTTGACCACCCTGGGTCGCGTGCTCGACATCGTCGACCCGCACCCGCTCGGGTCCACGCGCTTCGACGCTCTGCTCGAACAGGGCAAGACATTGCTGCGGCGCCTGCTCCCGCCAGCGTAATTCCGCAGGTAGCGACCATCTCTGTACCACTATGCGCGGTATCCGCTGTAAAGTCTGCTGTATGACGGTGCGCCTGAATATCTCGATGGACGACGATCTCGCGGCCCGTCTCCGTGCGGCATCGGAGGACAAGTTGAGCGACTACATCTCCAAGGCCGTACGCAGGCAGTTGCTCGAGGACGAACTCAGGGCCTTGCCGGACAGCACCGGGACCGAATGGGCTAAGGACGCCGAGCAGACCGCCGAACAAGTATTGTTCGGCCGTGCCAGCTGAACCCACGCACCAAGGCCAGATTTGGAATCTCGTCAGCCGGATCTCCGGACGCCGCGCGACGGTGGTGATCGTGGATTCCGATGTGGTGATTCGGCAGCGGCCGATGTTGGTCGCCGCGCCGGTGCGGGAGGGTCGCGAGGTGCCATCGCGCCATCAATTGCTCACCGTCGCAATGCCGGAGAGTTCGCGGGTGATCGCGCTGTACGACATCGCCATCGTGCCGAAGGACAGTCTCACCGAGCAGGTCGGTGAGCTCACCCCGGAGGTGCTCGAACAGGTCAAGATCGGGCTGCGGGCTCGGTTCGATCTGTGAGTCCTCGGGTGGCGAACAGGGGCAAACCGGACGCGGCCACGCCGAATGGGGGTCGGTCTCGACACCCGCGACCGACCCGCTACTACCCTGTTCCCGGTGACCGACTCCGATGACGGCCTGCCGTATGCCGCGCCCGCGCTATGGGATGAGCGGTTGCGGCTGTTCTCCTTCGCCACGGCCGAGAAGCGAGCGGAGTATCTGTGGGTGCTGCGGGCGTTCGACAGTGCGCGGGCGGCATATGTGGTGTTGCTGCACGCCGATGATGTCGCGACTTGGATCGAACGCAGTGCGCCCGATGCGCCGCAGCTGACCGGCCCGGAAATCGGTCCGCTGTTGGATCAGCTGCATCAGTGGGGTGTGGTCGAGCGCAGCTATGACGGCACGCGCGCCGCGACGCTCGCGGAGTATCGGAATCGGCACTACGTCTATCAACTCACACAGGCCGGATTCAAGGCATATCGCGCGGTCGCGGGGGTGCTCGAGGCGCGAATGGACGAGGCGGCGCTCTCGCGTCTGGTCCTGCCCGAACTGCTCGCGGATCTCAATACCCTCGCCGCGGCGAATAAGGCCGGTGATGCCGAGCGCGTCTACCGGACGCTGCGCCGTCTGGATGCCGCACTCTCGGATATGGCGACGCGGGCCGCGCACTTCTACCTCTCGCTCGGCGATATGGTCCGCACCACCGAGATCACTCCGGAATCGTTCCTGGCGCACAAGGACGCGCTGCTCGCGCATATGCGCGAATTCAGTATGGATCTGGCTCGCTTCGCGCCGCGCCTGGCCGCCGCGACCGGCGAGATCGAGGAGACCGGCGTCGAGGAACTCATCGAGCGGGCGGCGCGCTGTGACGAGCGGGTGCTGCTGAGTCCGGCCGAGCGGCAGGCGGATTGGCGGGCGCGCTGGCAGGGACTGCGAACCTGGTTCGTCGCGACCGCCTCCGATACTCCCGGTGAATCATCCGGTACTGAGGCGGATCGGCTGCGAGAGGCGACCATGAGCGCCATTGCCGCCGTGCTGTCACTGCTGCGGCGGGTCACCGATTCACGCAAGGGCGGGGTCAGTCGCGAATCGGCGCTGCGGCATCTCGCGGGCTGGTTCACCGCCGCACCGACCACCGATAGCGCGCATGCGCTCTTCGACGCCGTCTTCGGTCTCGGCAGGCCGCGCCATATTTCGCTGGAACATCCGGATGCGGATCTGATTCCCGCGATCCGCTCCTGGTGGGAGGCACCGCCACTGGAAATATCGCGCACCCTCGCCGAAACGGGCAGACCGGCGCAAGCCGGTGCCCCTGCCCGAATTCAACGCAATGACGCCGGAATTCGCCGACTCCGCGAAGCGCAACTCGACGCCCAGCGCGCCCGCGCTCAGGCCGCCAAATCCCTGGCCGCCGCCTCGGTGCACGAGCGCGTCTTGGACGAACGGGAGACCGAGGTGCTGCTGCGCCTGATCGACGCCGCGTCCACGGCATGGGTTCCGGTGAGCGGCCGCACCGACGGCACCACCGGCTCGGATAGCGGCGTCACCCTCACCGTCTCCGAACATCCGGGTTCGACGGTGGTCCGCACCGCGCGTGGCCTGCTGCATTTGAACAACCGCCGCCTCGAGGTGAAGCAGTCGACCCGCGGGCAGCGCGCATGATCAACGCCCGCCGCATCGACTCGCTCGCATTGGACAACTATCAGCGCGCGGCCCGGGTGATCCTGGCCAACCACCTGGTCACCCGGACATATCCGGACCGGATCGCACTGCCGCTGATCCGCCGCTGGGCCACCGAACTCCGCGAGGATCTGGCCGAATTGTTCGGCTACCGGCTCGAGGTCACCGAAACGACCGCCCGGGTCTTCCCGGTCATCGATCGGCTCGATTCCGGCAAACCGGCCCGCTCCGTCACCGACCGTGTCTTCGATCGCCGCCGCTACGCCTACCTGGCGTTGGCACTGGCGGCGCTCGGCCGCGCGGGCGATCAGATCACGTTGTCGGAGTTGGCCGATCAGGTCGCCGCCTATACCGGCCGGGTCGACGGGCTCGAACTATCACCCGACCGCGCCGCCGATCGCGATGCCTTCGTCGATGCTGTCGGCTGGCTCGCACATCGGGGTGCCCTCACCCTCGCCGATGGCGATGCGGGTGGCTGGGCCGCCGATCCGGAGGCGGGTGAAGCGCTGTACGACATCGACCGACCGGTTGTATTCGCGCTTTTTCGACCGCCGCGCGCGCTGCAGCATTTGCACAGTGTCCGTGGTCTGTTGACCGAGGACGCACTGGGCCCGGCCGCGAACGCGCAAGCCGCCGATGCGGCTCGGCGGGTGCGGCGCAGTCTCATTGAGCGTCCGGTGGTGTACGCCGAGGATCTGGACCATGACGAGCGTCCGCTGTTGCTGCAGGATCGGGTCGTCGCGGATGTCGAATTGTTCACCGGCTTGCGGGCAGAACGCCGGGCCGAGGGCGTCGCATTGATCGATGTCTCCGGACGTCTCTCCGATGTCCGTTTCCCAGGCACCGGCACATTGGCGCAGGTGGCGCTGCTGCTGGTCGGTGAGATCGCCGATCGCGTACTCGATATCGACAATCCGGTGCCGGTGCGTCCCGGCGCACCCGATCCAGCGGTCGCGCTGGCCGAGCAGCTCGACGGTGCCATCCCCGAGTCCACCGTATTCGTTCCGCTCGCCGACCTCCCGTCGACCGACCCCGAAGTCGGGGAAGAGGTCTCGGATCCGGACACGGAGGCGATGGCCTACGTGCGCGCGACGTACCCATTCGTCGAAGCGAGCTGGGTCGGCGAGACCGTGCAAGCGCTGACCGACCGCTACGGTGTCACCTTCGCGGCACAGTGGCAGGCCGATGTTCCCGGGCTGACCAGGGAGGTGACCGCCCTGCTGGAGCGGCTGCGGCTGGTCCAGGTGGTAGCGGACGGCCTGATCATTCTGCCCGCACTGGCTCGCTACCGCGGCGCGGTCGTCACCGTCCGCACCAAACGGGCCGCCGAATTGTTCGTCACCGCCTCCGACACGCACGGGGCCGATAGCGCTGGTAGGGAAGGGATTTAGACCATGTCGCTCATCCATGGCGGAGTGCGGTTCGTCCCGACGCGCGCTGGCATCATCAACCTGTGGGACTACCGCGACCAGGAATACTGCTTCGCCGACGGCAGGCTGGTGCTGCGCGGGCCCAACGGTTCCGGTAAGACCAAGGCGCTAGAGGTGCTGTTCCCATTCGTACTCGACGGCCGGATCGAACCGCGCAGGCTCAATCCGTTCGCGGGTGAAGAGCGCACGATGAAGTCGAACCTGTTGTACCGCAAGCAGGAATCCGCGTATTCGTATGTGTGGATGGAGTTCGCGCGCGGTAAATGGGACGATCCCGAAGTCGTCACCATCGGCATCGGTATGCGTGCCACCCGCTCATCGGACAAGGTGACGCGCTGGTATTTCGTCGCCGACGGTCGTGCGGGCGTGGACTTTTCACTCATCGGCCCGGATGATCGGCCGCTGACCCGCAAGCAGTTGGCCGAACAGATCGGCACCGACGCCATCGTCGATCGACCGGTCGAGTATCGCAATGCGATCGACGCACGCATGTTCGGCCTGGGCACCCAGCGCTACGACCAGCTGATCAATCTCATTCTCACGCTGCGCCGCCCCCAGCTCGCGAAAAACCTTGATCCGCGCGGACTTTCGCAGGCACTCACCGATGGTCTGCGCCCACTCGACGAACAGCTGATCCTGGACGCGGCGCGTTCGTTCAGCGATATGGAGGAGGTCGGGCGCACCCTGGAGGGTCTGGTCCACGCCGATACCGCCACCAGGTCTTTCGTCGATGTGTACCGGAAATATCTTGCGGTACAAGCGAAGACCGATGTCGATCAGGTCCGCACTCGTCTCGATGCGGTGACCCACGCCAGCACCGCCCTCTTCGCCGCCACCGCACTGCGCGAACGTCGCGAGGCCGAACGCACCGCTGCCGAGGCGCGCGCCGACGATGCCGATCGCGCCTACGAACAAGCGCTTTCCGACCGGGAAACCCTGCAGCGCTCCAGCGCCTACGAGGGCAAACAGCAACTCGACGACCTCGCCGACGCCGTCCGCCGCCTGGAGACCTCGGCGGGTGTGCACAAAGACAAGGCGCTCAAGGCCAGGCAAACCCTCGATCAGCGCGGACAGGAAGCCGAACGCGCCACGGCGGCGGTACAGAATGCGGCCGCCGCACTGTCCCGTGGCGAGGACGAATTGCGTGCCGCCGCCGAAGAGGCGGGAATTACCTGGGCCGGATTGGCCGATCAGGCCCGTGGCGATCAACTGACCGCCGCGGTTCGTGGCCATGCCGAGGAGCGCGACGCCGACGTGCGCGCAGTCCGCAAGGCGCTCGGTCTGATGGATTCCGCCACAGCCGAACGCAATCGTGCCGAACAGCTCGCCGAACGGGCCAGGTCGCTGCGCGAATCGGCCGCAGCCGAGGTCTCGGCCGCCGAGACGGCCGTAGTGCTCGCGCGTACCGAGGCCAGTGGTGCACTGCGCACCTGGTGGGACGCGCATCGTGAGGTGTACTCCCCCATACAGAAAGGCCTGTTCGAGGCGCTCGATGCCGCATTGGCCACCGCGGGATCCGATGAGGCCGCCGGTGGCGCCGAGGTCTTGGCCGAGCGTGCCGAACCGCTGCTCGAGGACATCCGCACCCGTCGTCAGGAAGCGCGCGCCACCGCCGCGCTGGCCGGTGACCGCCTCGCCGAACTCCATGCCGAACGCGATGAGGTCGCGGCCCAACGTGACGAGGCCCCACCGGTTTCCGCCGCTCGGGCGCGCAGCGCGCAGGGTCGTCCGGGTGCGCCACTGTGGCGACTGGTCGGCTTCGCCGATTCCGTGACACCGTCGCAAGCCGCGGGCATCGAGGCCGCCCTGCACGCCGCCGACCTGCTCGACAGTTGGGTGTGCGCGGAATCCGAACGACCGGAATACACTTCCGACCAGTTCCTCGTTCCATTGCCCACCGCCGCGCGGCCGTCCGGTCGTACGTTAGCCGATGTCCTTGTCGTGGAGGATGACTCGGTCGATCTCACGGTGCCGAAGCAGGTCGTCGCGGATGTGCTGGCCTCCATTGCCCTGTACGACAAGGACTCCGACCTCGGCACCGAAGTCGGTGTGAGCACCACCGGCGGATTCCGCCAAGGCGTTCAGGTCGGCCGCCACCACAAACCCGATGCCGAATTCATCGGAGCGACCGCCCGCGCCAAGCGCCGGGAAATCCGGCTCGCCGAGTTGGCCGCGGCAATCGAGGCCGCCGAGGAGACACAGCGGCGGGCTCGGGCCGGCGAGTCCGCGGCGAACGCCGAACTCGCGCGAATCTCTGCCGCCGCCAAGGCAATACCGCGCCCCTCGGCAGTCACCGCCGCCCTGCGCTCGGTTTCCGAAGCCGCGGGCATGATGCGCTCGCGCTGCGAGACGGTCGCCCAGGCCGAACGCGACCTCGACCAAGCGGTGGCCGAGGCGTCGGCCGTCGAGAAGAAGCTGCGCTCGGTCGCCCAGGCGCATCGCACTCCGCGCGACGCCCGCGAGATCGACGCCCTCGCCGCCGCGATCCGTCATTTCGAGAACACCGGAACCGGGCTACTGCGTCTGCGCGCCGACCACGAACGCGAACGCGAACGCGAACGCGAGAGTTCGGACCGCTTCGACGAGGCCCGCGATCTGGCCGAGGCCTTCGCCGAAGAGGCCGAGGTCGCGAATGCGGGCTACCAAGAGCAGCTGCGCAAACTCGAAACCCTGCGCGAGGCACTCGGTGCGGGAGCCGCCGATATCGATCGTGAACTCGAACAGGCGCGCGCGAAGATCGAGGTGACCAGGGCCGAGCAGAAGGCCGCTCGCAAGGCCGCCAATGCGGCGATCGAGGCGGTCGGTGATGCGGAGGCGGCCTACCGCACCGCGCACGAATCGCTCGGTACCGCGCTCACCGAAGTCCTGGCCGATGTGAAAGCCCTCGCGCCCTACGCCCAACCGGATCTGCTCACCCTGCTCGGCGCACCCGCCGACAGCCGCTGGCCGAGCAGCGATGCCGCCTGGTCGACCCCCGAGCAACTGCTCTACCGCATTTCGGCGGCCGGGCCGGAGGTCGAACCCCAGGTGCTGCCGGACGAGGTGGCCGAACTCTTCGACAACCTCACCGCCGCAACGTCTTCCGTGCGGGCGGGCGAAGCGGCCCGCAAATCCACCCGCAGTGCGGTGACCTCCGCACTGCAGGAATTCGATGCCGCACTGGCCGCTTCCGGCCGCGACTACCGGCTGCAATGGGATGCCGCGGACGGCCTGACCGTCGTCCAGGTACAACACGACAACGGACTGTCCGCCCTGGCCGATTTCGCCACCCGGATCGACGCCGCCCGTCGCGATCAGGAATTGCTGCTCACCGACGCCGAACGCCGGATCCTCGAGGACGCGCTGCTCACCGGCCTGGCACAGCAGATCTACGAACGAACCAGCGATGCCCGCGATCTGATCGCCCGAATGGGTGCGGAGATGAAGCAGCGCCGCATGTCCTCGGGCAATACCATCGGCGTGCACTGGGTGCTGTCCGATTCGCTCTCGGATGCGGCCAGGGCCATGTGCAAGCTGTTGGATCGCGACGCCTCCTCCCTCGTCGCCGATGATCTGGCGGCCATCCGCGCCCACTTCGCCGCCGAGATCCGGGCCGCCCGCGCCGCACATCCGGAACGTTCCTACCCCGAAATCCTGGGCTCGACACTGGATTACCGGACCTGGCGGGTGTTCTCCTTCACCCTCATCTCCGCCGACGGCAGCGAGGACAAGCTGACCGTGGCCAGGCACAGTGCGCTCTCCGGTGGTGAGCAGTCCGTCTCGCTGCATCTGCCGCTGTTCGCGGCCGCGCACGTCATGCTCGACTCGGCCGATCCGCAAGCCCCGCGACTGCTCGCGCTGGACGAGGCGTTCGCCGGTGTCGACGACAACGGCCGCAGCGAATTGCTCGGCCTGAGCGTGCAATTCGACCTGGATCTGTTCATGACCGGCTACGACCTGTGGATCACCTATCCGCACGTCCCCGGCTGCGCACATTACGATCTCGCGCATTCGGCTGCCGAGAACACCGTCAGCGCGACGCTGCTGGTGTGGGACAGCGGCGATCTGCTGGCCGAACACGATGGAACCGATCTCACCGCCGCGCTCGGCTCCCCCAACCGCCGCCGCGTCGCGAACTCGATCGAAGGCGGGCTGGCACTGGACAACATGCCGGGCACCCCGGCCCCGGTCAGCTGATTTTGAATGGATAGCAGTGTCTTCGAACTCCATCCCGCCCCACCGCAAGGTCGCCATCGCCACCCTGGTCGGCACCACCCTCGAGTGGTACGACTTCATGCTCTACGGCACGGCATCCGCGTTGATCTTCAGTAAACAGTTCTTTCCGACGCTGAGCCCCGCCGCCGGAACGCTGGCGGCATTCAGCACTTTCGCGGTCGGTTTCGGGGCGCGACCGGTCGGCGGGCTGCTCTTCGGCCACTTCGGTGATCGGATCGGTCGCAAGAACACCCTCGTGGTGTCGCTTTTTCTGATGGGTGTGAGCACCATGCTCATCGGGGTGACCCCGAGCTACGCGAGCATCGGATTCTGGGCTCCCGCAGTGCTCATCGCGCTGCGACTGCTGCAGGGCGTCGGACTCGGCGGTGAAGGCGCGGGGGCGGTGGTGCTGTCGATGGAGCATGCGCCATCGGGACGGCTCAACCGGTATGCCAGCTGCCCGCAAATGGGCACACCGGCCGGGCTGGTCCTGGCCAATGCCATCTTCCTCGGCACCAGTGCGCTGCTGCCGGATTCGGCGTTCCTGAGCTGGGGTTGGCGAATTCCGTTCCTGCTCAGCGCGATTCTCGTCATTGTCGGGCTGTGGGTGCGGCTCGGGATCACCGAATCCGCGCACTATGCCGAACTCGTCCAACGCGGCGAAGTCGCGTCGTTTCCGCTTCGCGACGCCCTTCGGGTGGGACCTGTACGGCTGCTGTTGATTCTGTTCGCCGCCGTGGCGACCTCGGCGGTCGTCTATATCTTCATGGTGTTCACGTTGACCTATGGCACCAAGGCGCTCGGGTTCAGCCGAGACTTCCTGCTGCTCGGCGTTATCGTTTCGGCCGTTTTCTGGTGTGCCGCAATGCCCTTCTGGGGCTCGATCGCCGACCGCTACGGCACGCGTCGGGTATTCCTCGCTGGCACCGCCGCGCTGACGCTGTGGTGTGCGGTGTACTTCCCGCTGCTGAATACCGGCAACAAGGCCGTCGTCTTCCTCGCACTGCTCGGTATGGGCGTGACGCTGCCCATCGCCCACAGCGTCGGCGGCATCATCATCGCCGAACTCTTCCCACCATCGGTCCGTTACTCCGGCACCTCGCTGATCGTGCAGATCTCGGTCATCCTCGGCGGCGGCCTCGCCCCGCTGATCGCGACCGCACTGTGGACCGCGGGCTCGACCTCCGCGGCGGTCACCTGCTACATCGTCGCCATCTGCGCGTTGAGCACGATCAGCACGGCGGTGCTTATCCGGGCGCTACCGGACCGGACAGCCGAGGCACCCGTACCGGTCGGCTGAGCGACTACAGCCCGAAGGATCCGCTCAACCACGGCGGGAGCGGGATCGACGGCAGCGCCGGGAGGACAGGCGGAATCGGCGCGGACGGAGCCGGGGCGGTACCGCCCTCGCTCGCATCCGCGCGCAGCGCCGGACACGCTCGGCCCGGGGCGGTGGCGAGTTCGAAATGCCACCATTCGTTCTGATAGATCCGGCACAGGCCCCAGCGATTCCCATTCGCCTCCAGCCACTGTGCCCCGGCCTGCGGCCCCACGTCGATAGCCCGACCCTGTACATGCGTCGATTCGTTGGGCGGCAGCACCCACCGTCGCGCCTCCTCGGGACTGCCGTAGGTCCGCACCCCGTCGTCCCACAGCGCCTGCTGCTCGGCGGGTGTGCGGTAGCCGGAGTTGATGTACAGCGCGACCCCTTCGGCATGCGCCTGATTCTCGGCCAGCGTGTACGCGCCGGCGAGCCCCGGCTCCAACCCCTCGGTCCCGCTGGCATTGGCCACCTGTACCACTGGCGCGGCCGTGGCGGCGGGCATGGACAGCCCGGCAGCGACGATCACCGGGAACAGCGTGGCGGATACGCCCAGCAGGGTCCGGGCACGAAGCGTGGGCGACATGTCAGCGATAGTAACGGCACCCCGGCCGCGGATCCCGCATCTACCTCCCCTTCGGCCCACATCCCGCCGCCGCTCACCCCTAGCAACATACCGGCGAACGGGAGGACACCTCCCTGTCCGAACGGACGTCATTCACATAGCTTTCCACATATCCACAGCACAATAAATCACCAATGTCCGAAACATCCTGTGCCACGCCCGATTTGTCGCAGCGGAAATCCCCCTGTCCACAATCTATTCCAGTGTTGTGGATCACGATCAACAATCGCCAGCAACTCCCGAGAAACCCGGAAACTACCGCACCTTCACGAGTTTCATGACCTCGCCGGAATCCCCACCGTCGACGAATTCGAGCCACACGCGGTCCCCGCTATGCAGTGGCGCATCGGACTCGATCACCGCATCGCGCACCACGAACTCCTCGCACGACTCGGTCGTCACAATCCCGAAGCCGCCGTCCTGATCGGCAACCCAGCGCCCGACGATCGCCCACATACGGCGCAACACTATTGCACCGCAAGCCTTTCCGCTGCCGCACGGCACACCGACGCAGAACGGGTGGCTCACCGCACGCAATGCATGTGCGATAGCCACCCGCTATTTATGGTGTCGATCGGCTATGGGTCAGGGGCGCACGGACTCCGAACCGCGGATCGCTTCGGCCGCTTCACGATTGCGGTCGATGCGTTCGATGATCTCCGGACCGTGCGCCCGGGCGTAGGCGATGGCGATCTTGATCTTGCGGGAGTGCAGATCGGATTGCTGGCTCAGGACAGCGATACGGCGTTCCACCGGACCGTCCAGTTCTTGTAGGCGCGCAACGACTTCCCACACCTCCGGACCGGCGGCCAATGCCGCACGGCGGTCGGAGATGGGTCCGCGGAACACGATTCCGGGATGGTCGAGCTGATCGAAACCCTCCCGGATCAGGCGGTTGAGTAGTTCGGTGGAACTGGTTCCCTCACGAGCGGCGCGTTCGACCAACCGACGGCTGGCGGATTCCGAGATACGAAACGACGTACTCATTGCCCTCCTCGACCTCCATCGACACCGGTGCAGCGATGTACCCCCGTTTAAGAGTGCCTCGCGTCGGCGGATTGTTACCCCGGCGAACGGGGTGACATTCCGGTGTCCGGACACATGCCCTGATGGCTGCCGTTTCGAGCGATCCGCAAGCAGTCGCTGCCAGCCGAACGCCAGGTCAGAGCACCGTTCAGACGCGTTCCTTCGAACGGGTACGCACTCGCAACGCAATCGGCTTCTGCGTTTCCGCGAAGAAGTCGTTGCCCTTATCGTCCACGACGATGAATGCCGGAAAATCTTCGACCTCGATCTTCCAGACCGCCTCCATGCCCAGCTCCGGATACTCCAGAACCTCGACGGATTTGATGCAGTCCAGTGCCAGTCGCGCCGCGGGCCCGCCGATGGAACCGAGGTAGAAACCACCGTGTTCCTTGCACGCCTTGGTCACCTGCGCGGAGCGGTTGCCCTTGGCCAGCATGACGAACGAACCGCCCGCAGCCTGGAACTGATCGACATAGGAGTCCATCCGGCCCGCGGTGGTCGGACCGAAGGAACCAGAGGCGTAGCCCTCGGGTGTCTTCGCCGGACCCGCGTAGTACACGGCCATCTCGCGCAGGTATTCCGGCATCGGCTCGCCCGCGTCGAGGC
Organism: Nocardia sp. NPDC049737; assembly: GCF_040674755.1. Lineage (NCBI taxonomy): Bacteria > Bacillati > Actinomycetota > Actinomycetes > Mycobacteriales > Nocardiaceae > Nocardia > Nocardia sp. NPDC049737. The sequence continues at coordinate 158,602 of NZ_JBFANH010000014.1, forward strand.
GCTCCTTGATCTTGGCGTGCGCGATATCGCGGGCAACCACCAGCGGACCGGTCAGCGAAAGCCGGGTCTTCACCGGGTATTTCGACAGTTCGGCGCGAATCTCGGACATCGGCCGGTTCAGGTCGACCTCGACCACATCTCCACCGAGGATGGAATCGGTCTGCTCGGGCAGGTAGTGCGCGGGCTCGCGCTCGAGCTGCTCCAAGAACACACCCTCCGGCGTGATCTTGGCCAGCGCCTGCCGGTCGGCCGAGCAGGACACCGCGATCGCGACCGGGCAGCTGGCGCCATGCCGGGGCAGGCGCACCACGCGCACGTCGTGGCAGAAGTACTTACCGCCGAACTGCGCACCGATACCGAAGGACTGGGTGAGCTTGAAGACCTCTTCCTCGAGCTCCACATCGCGGAAGGCATGCGCCGCGAGCGAACCCTCGGTGGGCAGGGTGTCCAGGTAGTGCGCAGAAGCGTATTTGGCCGTCTTCAACGCGAATTCCGCACTGGTGCCGCCGATTACGACCGCGAGGTGGTAGGGCGGGCAGGCGGCGGTACCGAGCGAACGGATCTTCTCGTCCAGGAACTCCAGCATGCGCGTGGGATTCAGCACGGCCTTGGTCTCCTGGTACAGGAACGACTTGTTCGCCGAACCGCCCCCCTTGGCCATGAACAGGAACTTGTAGGACGGATGCGCGGTATCGCCCGGCGTGGAGTACAACTCGATCTGCGCGGGCAGATTGGTGCCGGTGTTCTTCTCCTCCCACATGGTGATGGGCGCGAGCTGCGAGTAGCGCAGATTCAACTTGGTGTAGGCATCGAATACGCCGCGGCTGATCCATTCGGCATCGTCAGCACCGGTGAGCACACCCTCGGACTTCTTGCCCATCACGATGGCGGTGCCGGTGTCCTGACACATCGGCAGGATGCCGCCCGCGGAAATGTTGACGTTCTTGAGCAGGTCGAGCGCGACGAAGCGGTCATTACCGCTGGCCTCGGGATCATCGATGATCCGGCGCAGCTGCGAAAGATGCGCGGGCCGCAGGTAGTGGCTGATGTCGTGCATCGCCTCGGCGGTGAGCAGGCGCAATGCCTCGGGTTCGACCTGTAGGAAGGTGCGGCCGTTGTGTTCGAAGGTGCTGACGCCCTCGGTGGTGATCAACCGGTACGGGGTGTCGTCGGCGCCGATCGGCAGCAGATCTGAATAGCGGAAATCCGGCGCGGTCACGGACGCACTCCTTATTCGGTCTCAGGGCTGACGCACCGCCGGGGCCTTGGGAAGGTCTTCGGCAGGCTGGTCACGAGCACAAGGAGCGTATCCAGTAATAAGAGGCCGACCATTGCTTAGGCAACCCTCACTCGTGCATCCCACCAAAAGGTTGCACGTTCAACCCCGCGAGTGCTACCTCTCAGATCTGGCAGTTGTCGCGCGACATCACGCGGCGGGACATTTCAATGACATGTCAGAGTTTGGAGCGCTCTCGTGACCGATCCCCACTGGCTCGATGACGTCGAAATGCGCGCATGGGTGGGATATGTGCGCACCAGGGACCTCATCGCCGCCGCGGTCGGGCGCGACTCATCCCGCGAGTCGAACCTCACCTACGTCGAATACTCGGTGCTGGCCTACCTAGCCGAGGCACCGGATCATCGACTCACCTTCGCCGATCTCGCCGCCAAACTCGAATGGTCGCAGAGCAGGCTGTCCCATCAGATCACTCGGATGGAGAAGCGCGCGCTGGTCGCCAGAGAACCGATTCCCGACGATGCCCGCCGCACCGCCGCGCGGCTAACGCCGCGCGGCGCCGACGTGCTCGCCACGGCCGCGCCCGCACATGTGCAGAGCGTGCGCAGACATATGGTCGATGTGCTCGACCGCCAGCAATTGGCCGCCCTCGCCGATATCTACGACACGCTGCTCGCCCATCATCGAAGAGCCGCGGCCACCGAATAATCCGCCAGGTCAAACCGACCGCACGGTTGGGTCCGGGACCCCCAGTGCCCGCTCGAACCCGTCCGGCACCACCAGATCGCCCCGATCGAGATCGCCGACGCTGGTCTTGCGCAGTCCCAGCAGCACCGAATCAATACCGCCACGCAAGACGTCGAGCACATTCTCGACACCGGCCTGCCCATTCGCGGCCAGGCCCCACAGGTAGGCCCGCCCGATCATGACCGCGCGAGCACCCAGCGCCACCGCCTTCACCACATCGCTGCCGCGCCGGATGCCGCCATCGAGCACCACCTCGATCTGCGATCCGACCGCGTCGGCCACCACCGGCAATGCCCGAATCGCGGCGGGCGTGCCGTCCAGGTTGTTTCCGCCGTGGTTGGACACCGAGATGGCCGCTACACCGGCATCGACCGCCCGCAGCGCATCGTCGACGCGCATCACTCCCTTGAGCATGACCGGTCCGCCCCACTGTTCGCAGATCCACGCCACATCCGCCCAATCCGGTGCGGGGGTCCCCATCCACTCCCCGTAGGCGCCGAAGAAGCCGGGCGCGGGACCGTCGCCGACAGCCATATTCGGCGCGGTGAGATCCGGAATGCGGCCGGAGCGAGCATAAGTCGCGAGCCAGCGCGGTCGCGCCAGCGTTTGCGGCGCGAATGTCAGCATGGTTTTGAAATCGAGCTTCTCCGGAATCACCGGGCTGCCCCAGTCGCGCCCGTGTGAGAAGGACCAGTCCAGGGTCAGGATCAGACCGACCGCGCCCGCCGCCTTGGCACGCGACATCCGCTGCAGGATCTCATCTTTCGAACCACACCAGTACAGCTGGAAGAATGTCGCCGGATTCGCCGCGATGACTTCCTCGATAGGCTTGCTCGCGAAGGAACTGAGCCCCATCGCGATCCCGCGTGCCGCCGCCGCACGCGCCACGGCCACCTCGCCATCCGGATGCACCGCCTGCACGCCGGTGGGTGAGATCAGCACCGGCATCGAGAGCTGCTGTCCCAATACGGTTGTCGACTGGTCGCGGTCGCCGATCGGGCCCGCACAGTGCGGCGCGAAGCCGAGTTCGGTGAAGGCCTGCTGATTTTCGTCGATGGTCTGGCCGCGCTCGGATCCGGCGATCAGTGCGCCGTACACCGACTTCGGCAGTCGTTTCTTTGCACGCCGCTGCGCCTCGGCAACGGTTTCGAACCAGGGGTTCACGAGAGGGATCCTTTCGGGGAAGCCACCGGCCACCACAGCCGGATCTGTTCATGCAGGTCAGTGGTCAATTGGGTGAGCAGTGCGGTGCCCTCGGCGGCGTTCGCGCCCGTCGGATCGCCGAGCACGCCGTTGGCGCTCACCGCGCGGACTCCCCCGGCGCGCAGCAGGGGTAGGAGTTCGGCGAGCGGCCTCGTATCACCGGCGACGGCGCGTTCGGTCCGCACCGCATCCGGCCGCAGCGCCAACTGCATCGAGGTTTCGGCGCGGCCCGCGTGCGGATCACCCGGATAGCGCGGCATGAACACCCGCACATCCCGGGATTCGGTACGCAGCAATGCCTCCGCTTTGCGTAGCGGTTCGAGATTGCCGCCGTGCCCGTTGACGAGCACGATGCGGTCGAAAGTATCAGTGGCCGACCGGCACAACTCCACGATCAGCAACTCCAGCGCGGCCTGCCCGATCGACAGCGTGCCCGCGAAACCCGCATGCTCACCGCTGGCTCCGTACGGGATCGCCGGCGCGACGAGTACATCCGACCGCAGCTCGGCCAGCCGCGCGCACAATGCCATCGCGATATCGGTATCGGTGGACAGCGGCAGATGTGGTCCGTGCTGTTCGGTCGCCCCGACCGGCACGGCGAGAATCGCGCCCGCAGCCGCGCGCGCCCCGGCCTCCGGCCAGGTCAGTCGCGCGGCCACGATGTGTTCCGCGACACTTTCCACCATGCCGCGAGATTATCGTCAGTGACTGACATAATCAAGATCCTGCGATCGACGCCCATAATCAACAGTCGTGACAGATGCCAAGGTGCGGGGCCGTCCACGCGGCACAACCAAGCGCGAACTCGAACTGATCGCCATGCGACTGTTCACCGAACAGGGCTTCGACGAAACCACCGTCGAGCAGATCGCCGCAGCCGCGGGTATCAGCGGGCGTACCTTCTTCCGTTACTTCCCCACCAAGGCGGAGGTGCTCTGGTACCAGTTCGACGCCGAGGTCGAGGCGCTGCGCGCGGCCTTCGCCACCGTGCCCGACGACGTTGCGATGATGACCGCCGTGCGCCGAGTCGTGGTGAACGCCAACCGATATCGCGCCGAAGACGTGCCCGAACTACGCGTACGCATGCAACTCCTCGGCGGCGATCCGGCACTGGCCGCCGCCGCGGGCGCGCATTACGACGCATGGGAGCGGGCCGTGAGCGCGTTCGCCGCACGCCGACTCGGCGTACCGGAGGACAACCTGGTCGCGATGGCGGTCGGCCGCACCACACTCGCGGCCGCGCGCGCCGCCTTCGACGCCTGGCTGACCCGCGCCGACGCCGACCTCACGGTCTATCTCGACCAAGCGCTCGCGGCCCTGGCACGTGGATTCGCGCCGCAGTCCGAGGATCCCGGATCTACCATCGAGCTAACGGCAGGTTTCACCGGCGACCGGGATGGGGTATGACTAGGCTCGGTATCGGCGCGCAGCCGAAACGCACGACTATCCCGACAATCCCGTCGAAAGGGGCTGGAATTTCCATGTCCGAGGTGTCCATGAGCCTTTCGGCGGATTCCCTGCCCGTAGGACCGGTCGACAACCTGCTTCCGCAGCTGGTCGAACACCTGCGGCAGAACCGAACCGGGCTGCGCGAGGAATGGGCTCGGCGCATCACCGAAGCTCAACTACTGACCGCGATGACCCCGGAGGAGATCTTCTCCGAGGCGACCTCCATGTACGACAACTACGTTGAGGTGCTCGTAACCGGTAGCGTCGAAGCGCTGCAGGCCTACGCACGCGACCTGTCCGAGCGCATCATTCCCAGAGGCGTCGAAACCGACGAGGTCCTGGGCATCGTGCTGCTCCTGCGCGACGTGCTGGCCCGCTCGCTGTTCGAGAAATACCAGGCAGATTTCGAAATGCTCAACGCTGTACTCGACGCGTACGAGCCCGCCGCGAACCGCATCGCGAGCACCGTGGCAATCTCGTTCGTGCAGGAACGCGAGCGCGTCATCCGCCAGCAGCAGGAAGCCATTCGCGAGCTGTCCACTCCGGTGCTGCAGGTGCGTGAGCAGCTGCTCATCCTCCCGATCATCGGTGTGCTCGACTCGCAACGCGCCCGCCAGCTCACCGAACAGCTACTGCGCGCCATCCGCGCCAATCGCGCGAAGGTAGTCGTCATCGACATCACCGGTGTGCCCGCGATCGACTCCACGGTTGCCAACCACCTGGTGCAGACCGTCGACGCATCCGGCCTGATGGGCGCCAATGTGATCATCACCGGCCTGTCCTCCGAGATCGCCCTCACTCTGGTGACCATCGGCCTCGACCTGTCCAAGATGAACGCGGTCGGTGACCTCCAGGGAGGTATCGAAGAGGCCGAACGCTTACTCGGCTATGAGGTGACCCGCGTCACGGATCGAATGCTCACCGAGCGCGATGGGCGCTGATCGGGCCCCCCTATGCCGGTTCCGATCCTCAAACAAGGTACCTATCTAATCGCGTCGGTCCAGTCAGCCCTGACCGACGCGGATACCGAACGTCTCCAGGACGACCTGATGAAACAGGTCAGCAGATACCGGGCACACGGGATCATCGTGGACGTCACCGCGATCGATGTCATGGACTCGTTCGCGGCCAGATCGCTGCGTACCATCGCGCACATGACGCAGCTCCGCGGTGCCGAAACGGTCATCGTCGGATTACAGCCCGAAGTCGCGTTCGCCATGGTGCAGTTGGGCCTCACCTTCGAGGATATGCACACCGCCCTCGACCTGGAAGAGGGCTTGGCGTGGCTGAATCGCATGGCTCCGGCCCGCCGCCAGCGAGATGGTCGTGACAGTGGCCGCTGAGAACTTGGTGATCGCGGTCAGGGTGTCGGGTGACATCGTGATCGCACGTCAAGCCGGACGTGAGCTGGCGGCCAAGCTCGGATTTTCTCTGACAGATATGACCATGATCTCGACGGCGATCTCCGAGATCGCCCGCAACATAACCAGTTACGCGGGCAGTGGTGAAATACGTTTGCTGGTCGATGACCGGGAGGGTCGCCAGGCGCTGGTCGTCCAGGCCGAGGACCAGGGCCCCGGCATCCTCGATATCGCCCGCGCACTCGACGACGGGTACTCCACCGGCCGCGGGCTCGGACTCGGCCTGCCCGGCGCGCGCCGGCTGATGGACCGGCTCACCGTTGATTCGGCACCTGGTCGCGGCACGTTGGTGGAGATGTGGAAGTGGGTACCCAACGGTGCATGAGGACGGGATCATCGGCCGGATCGAATGGGCGGTGGCCGGCCGTGCCCTGCCCGGTCAGCGGGTCTCCGGTGATCGCGGCGTGGTCCTCGACGCGGGCGGCGGCGCGGTGCTCTTCGCCGTCCTCGACGGCCTCGGCCACGGCTCGGCGGCCGCGGACGCCGCCGATCGCGCCGCGCAGGTGCTCTCGGAGAACCGCGCCGAACCGCTGGACGTGTTGATGGTGCTGTGTCATCGGGCCATGGCCGACACCCGAGGCGCGGCAGTGTCTTTGGCGCTGTTCGGCGCAGCCGATACGGTGCACTGGCTCGGCGTCGGCAATGTCGATTGCCGGATTCTGACCGCGGGCCCGGTCGGGCTCACCATGCGCGCGACGGTCCTGATGACCGCTGGCATCGTCGGCTATCGACTACCCCAGAACCTACAGGTGCAGACCGTTCCGGTGCGTCCTGGTGATCTGCTGCTGATGTCGACCGACGGCATCGTCACCGAATCCGCTGACAGCGGCATCGATCCGTCCAAATCCACCGCCGAGATCACCGCCGAAATCCTGGCCAGGCATGCCAAGGACACCGATGACGCATTGGCGCTCGCGGCCCGCCACCGGGGCGGCGTATTGGAGGCACCAGCGTGAACGGCGGAATGCACATGAGCGAGCGAACAAAAGGCGCAGCCGCCAACGCGGTCATGGCGGAGCCGAGCGCTAGCGAGGCGGAGACATGAGCGAGCGGAGCGAGCGAACAAAAGGCGCAGCCGCCAACGCGGTCATGGCGGAGCCGAGCGCTAGCGAGGCGGAGACATGAGCGCGGCACTTGCCGCATTTCTCGACGACTACTCGGATGCGCTACGGCGGCATCTGCACTCACCGTCGCAGGCGAGTCTCGGCGAGGGTTACGAACTGGGCCGCCGCGCTCTCGTCGAGGGCATCAGCCTGCTCGATCTCACCGAAAACCACTACCGTGTGGTGCAAGCCACGGAATCGGGCACCGCGGCAGCCGACGAATCCCCCAAACCCGCCGAGACCGCACTCGAATTCCTGCTGCAGACCCTCGCCGCCCTGGACATCGCAACTCGCGGCTATATCGACGGCACCCGCCGCGCCGAACAACAGCGTTCGCGCATCGACGATCTCGCGGGGCGCGACGCCTTTCGCACCGCTCTGGTGGAGTCGTTGCAGGACGGCTTCTTCGTCGCCGATGCGCGCGGCACCATCATCGAGGTCAACTCCGCCTTCGGCGCGCTGACCGGCTACGGCGCATCGGAACTTCCGTTCCCGCTGCCGCATCCGTGGTCGACGCCGGAAGGGCCCCGCTATCCCGATCTCGGTAGCGAGGCACAGCGATTCGTGATTCCGGTCAAGCATCGCGACGGTCGCACTGTCTGGCTGGCGGTGAGCACCAGTGCGATGGTCGAACCGGAGAAGTACGAGCAGATCTTCGTCGGCACCATCCGCGATGTCACCGCCGAACACGATGCGCAGGCCCGCGATCAGGCGGCGTCGCGACTGGCCACCGCGGTCGGCGCGGCGACGAGCGTGGTGGAAGTGCTCGCCGTCGGGCTGGACGAACTGCGACGGACCGTCGGCGCGGAAACCGCGGTGGTGATGGTGTGGCCCAACCGCAATACCGGGCCGGAGACGTATGTCTCGGGGGCCGAGGGTGTTCCGGAGGGATCGGTGCTCGACGCCCGTGCGCGGGCGCTACTGGATCGGGCTCGCCGCCGTCCGGCGCGCAGCCTGTTCGCGATTCCGGAGAGCACTGAGAGTTCCGAGGGCATCGTCGCACCGCTCGGCGAGACAGGTGATGCGGCGCTGTGGCTGCGCTTCGCCGCGCCGCGCGCCATCAGCGCTGCCGACTGGACATTGTTCTCGCTGCTCATCGGCCATCTCAGCCTGGCGGTGCAACGGGCGCGCAACTTCGATCAGGCGCGCTCGACCTCGCTGACGCTGCAGCGCGCCATGCTCGGTCCGATCGAACTGCCGCCGCGGTTCTCGGTGCATTACGAGCCCGCGCTGCCGCCGCTGGAGATCGGCGGCGACTGGTATGACGTGGTTCCGCTGCGCGACGGCACCATCGGCGTCGTGGTCGGCGATTGTGTCGGACGTGGTCTGTCCGCGGCCGTCGTGATGGGCCAATTGCGTACGGCCGCACGGGCTCTGCTGCTGCGCGGTGCGGGCCCGGCGCAGCTGATCGCGGAACTCGATACCGTCGCGGGTCGGATTCCCGGCGCGATGTGCACGACGGTCTGCGCGGCCGTCCTCGATCCGGTGCGCGGATTGGTCCGCTACAGCAGCGCTGGACACATGCCGCCGATTCTGGCCGACGTCGGTCAGCCCGGCCGATTACTCGAGGGCGGCCGTGCGGTACCGCTGGCAACCTTCGATACGCCACGACGTCCCGAAGCCACCACAGCGCTCACACCGGGTTCGACGCTGGTGTTGTTCACCGACGGCTTGGTCGAACAGCGCGGCGTCGATATCGATGACAGTTTCGCGAAGATCTCGGGGGTGCTCGCCGATACCGCAGGCAAGCTGCCGCGCGAGGTCGCCGATGCCGTGCTCTCGCGACTACGTCCGGCGGCGGGCTACGACGATGACGTCGCCATGGTGGTCTACCGGCAACCCCCGGCACCGCTGCGGCTCGAGATTCCGGCCAATCCAGATCAGCTCTCGGCCATGCGCAAGCGGCTCAAGGCCTGGCTCGCCACCGCCGCGGTACCGCACGATCTCGCCTCCGACCTGATCGCCGCGGCGAACGAGGCCTGTAGCAACAGCATCGAGCACGCTTACCGCAATGGCGGCGGCCCGGTCACCCGCGCGATCAGCTCCACGGCCGAATTGCTCGGCCGTGCCACCAGCGCCGCGGCGGCCACCACCGATCCTGGACTCGTCGAACTGACCGCCGAATGTGATACCCAAAAGGTCGTCATTCTGGTCGCCGACTCCGGAACGTGGAAACCACGCTCCGCCGATCCGGGGCCGCGCGGACGCGGCATCGACATGATGCGGGCATTGACGGAAGAATTGGAGATAGACCACAGCGGGGTGGGCACCCGCGTCCGCATGTCGGTAACGTTGCCCGCGATCAAATCCCCCGTAGCGAACCCACTGCGTGGCACGAACCGCCAGATTTCTGGCTGAGGAATGCAGCGCGAAAGGCGGGTTCATGGCAGATTGTGATGATGTGACAAACAACTCCGGAGACGCGTATCCCTTGGCGGACACGATGGCCACCACAGTCGAGGCACACGATGGCGCGACCGTGCTCACGGTTTCCGGCGAGGTCGATCTGGCGACCGCGCCAGCGCTGGAGAACACCATCGAGGCCATCCTGACCGGCAAACCGGCGGTCCTGATCATCGACCTGACCGGTGTCAGCTTCCTCGCCTCGGCGGGTATGGCGACCCTGGTCGCGGCGCATCAGCGCGCGGGCGACACAACGACCATCGTGGTGGTCGCGGACGGTCCGGCCACCAGTCGGCAGCTGAAGATGACGAGCCTCGATCAGGTGTTCGCACTGCACACCACCCTGGCCGAGGCGCTGGCCTCGATCCGGTAGCGCACCCGATTCAACCCGAACCCTTTCCGATCACCTGACCGTCACGGAGCGAGTCTTACGAGCGACGTTCGCGGCCCGTCTCGAGGCCGAGCGGTCGAAGCGCATGCGACGAAAGTCGCGAGTCTCGACCGCTCGGCCTCGAGACACTAGGGGGCCGCGAATACGCAGCGCCGCAGGCGCTGCGTATTAGACACAGAGTTCGCGCAGTTGCTCGATCAGCTTGACCCGCTCGGCCGCGGTCGCCGCCATCGGCACCACATTCAGCACCGTGACACCCGCCGCGCGGAATGCGGCGACCCGCTCCTTCACGAATCCGGCCGGGCCGACCAGCGAGATATCCCGAACCAGATCGTCCGGGACCACCTTGGCGGCCTCTTCCTTCCTACCCGCCAGGTACAGCTCCTGGATCCGGTCCGCCTCGGCGCCGTATCCGTACTTGGTGGCCAGCGTGTGATAGAAGTTCTTGCCCTTGGCGCCCATGCCGCCGATGTAGAGCGCCAGATGCGGTTTCACGAATTCCAGTAGCGGCGTGACATTCTCACCGATGGCCAGTGCGGGGCCGGCGTAGACGTCGAGCTCGCCGAGGATCGGATCACGCTTGGCCAGACCGGCATCCAGCGATTCGCCCCAGATTTCCTTGGCCTTCTCCGGTACGAAGAAGATCGGCTGCCAACCCTCGGCGATTTCCGCGGCCAGCTCCACATTCTTCGGGCCGAGCGCGGCCAGCAGCACCGGAATGCGTTCGCGCACTGGATGATTGATCAGCTTGAGCGGTTTGCCCAGGCCCGTGCCCCGATCGGCGGGCAGCGGGATCTGATAGTACTTACCCTGGTACTCCAGCCGCTCGCGACGCCACACTTTGCGGCAGATCTCCACCAGTTCCCTGGTCCGTCCGATGGGTGCGTCATAGGGGACGCCGTGGAAGCCCTCGATCACCTGCGGGCCCGAGGCGCCGAGGCCGAGGACATAGCGCCCGTCGGAGACGAAGTCCAGCCCGGCGGCGGTCATGGCGGTCAGGCTGGGCGTACGGGTGTAGATCTGCAGGATGCCCGAGGCCAGCTGCAGCCGGGTGGTCTTGGCCGCCAGATATCCGAGCGCGCTCACCGCGTCGAACGAGTAGGCCTCCGGCACGAACACGATGTCGAGTCCGGCCTTTTCGAGGTCGGCCACCTCGGCGGCCGCCTCTTTGAAGCCACCCGAGTAGTTGATGCTCAATCCGATCCGCATAGCACTCAACATAACCGCAGCTACGCACCGGCCGCGCACCGGCCACCTCGGTGCGAGCGGTAGCGTATTCGCCGTAGTTCTCCACTGTCGTCGCAGGAAAACGAAAGGCCACCCGACGTGTCGCAGCCCGCCTTCGCTGAGGCCACCCTCGCGCAGTACCTGACCGACCTGGCCGCGAAGGTGCCCGCACCAGGCGGCGGTGCCGTCGCCGCATTGCACGCCGCACAGGGCGCCGCGCTGGTCGCGATGGTCGCGCGCTACACCACCCGCGCCAAGGACGCCGAGCACCGGCCGGTCATCGACCGGATCATCGAGGCGGCCGACGCGGCCCGCGAGCGCGCGCTGGCCCTGGCCGATGCCGACGCGGCGGCATTCACCGCCGTCGGCAACGCCTACAAGTTGTCGAAGGATTCCCCGGAGCAGGTCGCTGCGCGCAGCGATGCCATTACCGCCGCGCTGCTCGAGGCGGCCCGGGTGCCCGCCGCGGTCCTCGACGAGGCCGACGAGGTGCTCTCTCTCGCCACCGAACTGCTGCCGATCGGCAATCCCAATGTGGTCACCGATATCGGCGCCGCCGCCGACGCGGCACGGGCCGCGGCCACCAGTTCGCAGCTCAATATCGAAATAAACGTCCGCTCGCTCAGCGCCGAACAGGGCGATAAGTTCGCGGCGGTGCTGATCCGCGTCGACGAGATCACTGCCCGTGCGGACGCATTGCACGCGGACGTTTTGCACGCCGTACGCAGCTGAAATCGACCGACCGGTCGGATCGTTTGTTCGGTTTCATGCCGGGTATGTCGCCCCTATACGAAAAACTGTGGACTTGGACGGCCGTTACAGAACCGGTACGTCGAGTTGATCATGAAGTCCTAGACTGGATTTCTGCGTCCCACACCAGCGTGAAGGGGTGGACAATGCGGAGCGCACTCAGATACCTGTTCCTCGCGACCACGATCGTCGCCTTGGGGGCCTTCGGGTCCGGAACGGCATTCGCCACTACGATCCTCAAACCAAGCGCCGACGTCGTCGCGACGATTACCCCGTCGGCAGGCCAGGAAGTCGGGATCGCGGCACCGGTGACGATTCGATTCGCCAATCCGGTCGCCAACCGCGACCGAGCCGAACGACTGGTCGATATTCGAGCCACCGAGCCGCTGCCTGGAGCCTTATCCTGGGCAAATGATCGTGAACTGACTTGGACGCCAACAAGTTTCCTGCCAGCCCGGGCGCCGATCTCGGTGCAGGTCGGTAACGCGCGCACGGAGTTCCGCACCAATGCGGGCGTGGTCGCCGACGCCGATATGTCGGCGCATACCTTCACCGTGAACATCGGCGGAGCAGTCGCGCGGTCGGTGCCCGCATCCATGGGCAAGCCTGGCCACGAGACACCGACAGGTACGTTCCCGGTGCTGGAAAAGTTCCGTTCCATCGTCTTCGACTCACGCACCATCGGGATCCCGCTGAGCTCGCCCGAGGGCTACGTCATCAATGGCGAATACGCCGAACGCCTTACGTGGGGCGGGGTTTTCGTGCACTCCGCACCGTGGTCGGTGGATTCGCAGGGCAATGCCAATGTCAGCCACGGCTGCATCAACCTGGCGCCCGATGACGCTGCCTGGTACTACCAGACCGTCGGCGTCGGCGATCCGGTCACCGTGCACTGGTGAGCCGTAATCAATCCGTTTTTCCTTCGCGACACCTCCCTTCAATTTCGTCACGCGCGGCAAACCTGGCAGTATCCTGCCGGGGTTGATACAACTGCGAGACACACGTGATCGTATGACCCGATGAAGGTGGGCGATGGATCGACCGGATATGACCTCGCGGGCGAATTCGGGCCCGCCGCCGGGCGCTGCACCACAACAACCGCTCGGTGCGCCGAGGGCATACCAGACTCCGGCACCGCCGAACCCGTTCCACCGGATCGGCTTCACCGAAGACAATGCGCCGACCGGGCCGATTCCCCGGATTCCGGTCGACGGCGCACCTATCGACACCGGCCCACTACGGCGCGTTCCGATCGACCACGCCGCAACGCAATCCGGGCCGCCGCCCCGAGTACCGGTCGACCGGGCGCCGACGAATACCGACCCGTTCCGGCGCATTCGCGGCCAACAAGTTCCCGGAGGCCAGGCTCCGAAACTCCCGGCTCCGAATCCCCCAACTCCGGATCCCCAGGGCCCGAGGCAAACCGGACCGATCCCGCATATTCCCGTGCAGGAAGTTCCCGCGCGTCCGGCCCCGGACCCACATGTCTCGATGCATCAGGCACCGACCGTGCAGGACAGTGAGCAGCAGTCGCTGACATTGCCGGACCCGATTCGTCAGGCACCCATCACCCGAAACCCGAGCTCTCCCGCCCCGCAAGAGCCGAACTGGCATACGCCTGTTCCCCAGGAGCCGCCCAGGCGGGCTCCGCTCCAGCGAGATCCGATGCGCCAGAACCCGATTCATCCGGGGTTCGCCCACGGCGAGGCCGCCTGGCACGATCCGAACCATTACGCTCCGCGCACATACGAGCAGCACCCGATTCAGGCAGACGACAGGGGACCCGCGCGGCAGGAGTTCGACTATCGAAGTGAGTGGTCCGAGTGGGTCGAGGAAGCGCCCGAAGAGTCGAAACCGTCTGCGCCGGACTACTTCCGGCATGAGGATGCCTTGGCGGCCATGATCGATCGGTCCGGACGGAATCGATCGAAGCGCCGGTGGATGCCTGTGCTGGTCGGATCGGTCGCGGCGGCCGGACTGCTCGTGGTGGCTTTCGTGCAAATTCGGCCGGATCCGCAACCGGCGACGGTGGCCTCCTCCACTCCCAGCCAGGTCGCGGTCTCCGGCTCCACCTCCGCCGCGGAGTGCCCGGCCGAGCGGGTCGGGGACACCATCACCGGCAACGGTGCGGGCGGAATGGATTCCGGACCGGGCGTCATCTTCGCGTTCCAGTACGCGTATTACGTCACCCGATCCGGCGCGGCGACCCGAGAATTCGTCGTGCCCAATGCATCCGTCTCGCCTGCCGGGACGATTCAACAGGGCATCGATGGCATTCCGGCCGGGACCACCCACTGCATCAGCATTACGCCGGGGGCGTCCGTCGGTCAGTATCTGGTGCAAGTTACCGAGCACCGGCCCGATTCGACATCGGTCACCTACAAACCTCAGGTCGTCACGACGGCGCGGGTGGGCAACCAGACACTCATCACCGGAATCGGCGCGGCCTGACGGTCATACCGGCGAATTCCATGGCACCAGTACGATTTTCCCGCGGACGTGCCCGGATTCGCTCAGGTGATGGGCCTTGACCACCTCTGCCATCGGCAGCACCTGATCGATTTCCACGTGCAACCGGCCCGCCTCGAACAGGGCGGCCAGCTCGCGCAGATCGCGGCCGGACGGATTGACATACAGCCGCTCGTACCGCGGATCGCCCTCGGCATCATTGCCCTGTGCGTCGATCAGGCGACCGTCCGCGGCGAGCACCGGTAGCGAACGCGATCCGTAGTCACCGCCGACGAGATCGACGATGACGTCGACATCACCCACCGCGTCCGCGAAATCGCATGTCGTGTAGTCGATCACCTCATCCGCGCCGATTTCCCGCAGGAATTCGTGGTTGGCGGCGCGGGCCGTGCCGATCACATACGCGCCACGGTCCTTCGCGATCTGCACTGCGAAATGCCCGACACCACCTGCCGCCGCATGCACCAGCACCCGTTGTCCGGCAACGACTTCGGTAAGTCCCTGCCATGCGGTCAGCACTGCCGTAGGCACGGCGGCCGCGTGGATGTGATCCAGGATCGCCGGTTTCGGTGCGAGGAAATCCGCCTGCACCACAACGTATTCCGCATAGCCGCCGGACCGGCTGAGCACCATGCCGTAGACCTCGTCGCCGACCCGGAATTGCTCGACACCCGCACCGAGGGCATCGACGATCCCGGACACATCGAAGCCGAGGGTGAACGGCGGATCCCCGAGTTTGCGCACCAGTCCGGACCGCAGCTTCCAGTCCGCCGCATTCATACCGGTGGCGGCGACCCGCACCACCACCTCGCCAGGTCCGGCGCTCGGCCGATCGACCTCGACGATTTCCAGAACCTCGGGACCACCGAATGTTTTTTGCGTGATTGCGAGCATGCCCTCGATTCTGCGGTCCCCTAGTATCCAAGGGAAAGAAGGCACTTCAATGATCCCGAGGTACCCGATGGATACTATTGTCGACTGGTCCGGCTCCGACAACCTGGTCAAGAGCTATCTGACCAACTGTCCGGCGCGCGAAGTGCTGACGGTGCTCGCCGACAAATGGGTGCTGCTGGTCCTCGGTGTGCTGCGCATGGCTGGCGGGCCGGTGCGCTTCAACGATCTGCGACGTCGGCTCGACGGCATCACCCAGAAGATGCTCACCCGCACGCTGCGCAATCTGGAGCGCGATGGGCTGGTCCGCCGTGCGGTCTATCCCACCGTCCCGCCACGCGTGGAGTACTCACTGACCGATCTGGGTGCCAGCCTCGGGGAGCTCAGCCACGCGATGGGGGTCTGGTCGGTGCAGCACCACAATGAAATCCTCTCCGCCCGCGACGAATTCGATACACGTGCCGAGCCCGAACCCATCTGAATGCCACCCGCGTCTTTCAGCCGTGGGTCAGGCGGCGTGCAGGAGGTCGCCACCGGATGCCAGGGCCGCGTAGCGCCCCTCGGCGTCCATGAGCTCGCGGTGGGTGCCGCGTTCGATGATGTGGCCGCGGTCGAGTACCACGATCTGGTCGGCGTCGCGGATGGTGGAGAGCCGGTGCGCGATGGTAATGGTGGTGCGGCCTTCGGAGAGCGCATCGATGGCGGCCTGCACCTCCTGCTCGGTCCGGTTGTCCAGTGCGCTGGTGGCCTCGTCGAGTACCAGGATCGGCGGATTGCGCAGAATCACCCGCGCCACCGCCAAACGCTGCTTCTCACCGCCGGAGAACCGATAGCCGCGTTCGCCGACCAGCGTGTCGTAACCGTCCGGCAGGCTCGCGATATGGTCGTGGATCTGCGCGGCCCGCGCCGCGGCGTACAACTGCTCATCGGTCGCATCGGGTTTGGCGAAGCGCAGATTGTCCGCGACCGAGGCGTGGAACAGGTAGGTCTCCTGCGAGACCACGCCGACGGCCGCGGCCAGATCGGCAAACGACAAGTCGCGCACATCGATTCCGTCGATCTCGACCCGTCCGGATGTCACATCGTAGAGTCGCGCCACCAGGTAGCCGAGCGTGGTTTTGCCCGAACCGGTTTCGCCGACGATTGCCAAGCTGGACCCGGCGGGGACGGCGATGTCGATGTCCTGCAAAACATCCCGAGTCCCGGCTCCATAGGTGAAGCCGACGTGCTCGAAGCGGACCGCGCCCTTGACGCCCGAATCCGGCACCGGCACAGCCGTTATCGGTTCCTCGATATCCGGCTTCAGATCCAGGTATTCGAATATCCGGCCGAACAGCGACATGGAACTCTGCACCTCCACGCCGGTGTACAGCAGTTGCACCATCGGCCGCAGCAGGCTGGTCTGCAAGGTCGTGAAGGCGACCAGGGTGCCGATCGAAACCAGCGGATGTCCCGCCGCCACGGTCAATCCCGCCGCCCAGTAGACGATCGCGGGCATGGCCGCCATGACGATCTGAATCGTCGACTGCCGCCACCGTCCGGCCATGCCGGACCGGATCTCCAGGTCCACCAGCCCACGCGACTCCTGCGCGAAATCCGCAACCAGCGCGGGCGAGCGGCCCATCGTGCGCCCGAGCAGAATGCCGCTCACCGACAGCGATTCCTCCACGATCGCCGACATGCCCGCCAATTTCTGCTGCCGCTGCGCGGTGATCTTCCTGCGTTCGTCGCCGACGCGGCGGCTGATCCAGACGAAGAACGGCAGCATGACCAGTGAGACCACGGTGAGCCGCCAGTCCAGGGCGATCATGGCGATCACCGAGGCGGTCACGGTGGTGAAGTTCGAGACCAGTGAGGTCGCGGTCGAGGTGACCGTCGACTGCATGCCGCCGATATCGTTGGCGATCCGCGACTGCACCTCACCGGTGCGGGTAGTCGTGAAGAACGACAACGGCATTCGCTGCAATTGCGCATACACCGCGGCGCGCAGATCGTGCATGACCTCTTGACCGACCGCGGTGGAAATGTAGGTCTGGAGCACGCCGAAGATGCTGGTGAGTGCGGCCACCGCGACCATGCCCGCCGCCAGCACGGTCAGCAGATCGGTGCGGCCGTGTGGCAGGGCGTCATCGAGGATGCCGCGCAACATGAACGGTGATGCCAGCGCGACCAGTGACGACAGACCTACGAGCGCGGCGACCAATGCCAAGCGCGCGCGATACGGACGAAACAGCCGGACGATCCGGCGAAGTTGATGTGGGGGCCGCATAGGCGCCTCCTTCCGAGGACTACTACAGCAAACTGAGCATGACTCATAATTGTTCCCAAAACAATGAGTTATGCTCAACGAATGGATATCGCGCTCGATCCCGACCTTCCCGAGCTGTTCCTGCGCACCGCGAAACGCATCCGCCGCAACCAGGTCGCCCGACTCGCCCCGCTAGGCATTACCCCAGGTCAGGCCCGTGCTCTCCGCATTATCGGCCACCACGACGAGCCACTGCGGATGGCCATACTCGCCGAGCACCTGGGCATCGTGCCGCGATCGGCCACCACCGTCGTCGATGCGCTCGAAGCCGCGGACTTGGTCACGCGCGCGCCCGACCCGACCAACCGCCGCTCGACCCTGGTGACGCTGACCGACTCCGGCATAGCCGCGCTCTCGCAGATGGCCGCGGCCCGCCGTGCGGCCGCTGAAGAGGTCTTTGCCAGCCTGAGTGAACAGCAGCGCACAACGCTTCGCGATTTACTTGCCGCACTCGATTCGGAGGCGCCGGTCGGCCCATCCGCTGGGACGAACATCTCGTTGACCTCCCCGCCGCCCCGGTGCTGAATTGGGACATGCCGGCCTCGCCCGCCGGTCCGATTGCGAGGGCGCAGACCGACATCGCCGCCGAGACGGACCTAGCCCATAGCGGGCCAGGCATCCCTGCCCGGTCTCGACGTTGATCGTCGCCCGGAATAGCCGCACCATCGGGACCGGCCAGCGTCACCCCGCGACATCCACGCCGTGGCTGCGGGCAAGGTAGCCAGGTCGTAGTGCCGAAGTCCTTGGGGCGGTGCGTGTTAGGCGGAGCGGGAAATTTCGGCGGCGGTTACTACGTGGCGCATGAGGAGGGCGGTGGTTACGGGGCCTATGCCGCCGGGGACGGGGCTGAGGGCGCAGGCTTTGCCGCGGACGGTTTCCGCGTCGACGTCGCCGACGATTTTGCCGTCGGGGGCTTCGTTGGTGCCTACGTCGATGACAGTCGCGCCCGCGCGGACGTGTTTGCCGGTGACCAGGCCGATGCGGCCGGCGGCGGCTACGACGATATCGGCGGCGGACGTGACGACCGGGAGGTCGGTGGTGCGGGAATGACAGATGGTGACGGTGGCATTTTCGGCGAGCAGGAGTTGGGCAAGGGGCTTGCCGACGATATTGGAGCGGCCCACGACGGCGACATGCCGACCGGCGAGCGGGATTTCGTGATGCTTCAGTAGTTCGACGACGGCCTCGGAGGTGGCGGGGACGAAACCGTCGAGGCCGGAGGCGAGCAGGCCGAGGGAGAGCGGGCTGACGCCATCGACGTCCTTGCCGGCGGCGATGGCGGAGCTGACATCGTCGAGGGTGACACCGGCGGGCAGCGGCGTCTGCAGCATGATCGCATCGATGGCGCTGTCCGCGCTGCGGGCGGTGAGTTCCTCGCGGATCCGCTCGATGCTCGCGTCCGCACCGAGTTCGATGGTGTCGCAAGCGATTCCGAGACGTTCGGCGGCCTTGCGCAGCGAGTTCACGTACCACGCGCTGGCCGGATCGTCATTGGCCACGATCAGGGCCAGGCGCGGCGCGGTTCCGCCCGCGGTGAGCGCGGCGGCGCGCTGCTTGGTGTCGGCGTTGATGGCGGCGGCGAGTTCCTTGCCGGACAGCGAAACGGTATCCACGTTGTCACACCTTATCGGCTGCACCGCGCGGCTGGTTCCGCTGGTCGTCCTGCGCGCGGCCCGGTTTACCCGAACGCCGGAAACAACGCCTGGCAATTCCCAGTTTATGGCCTTTACCAGTCGTATTGTGATTGTGCTCGCCAATGGCTAACTGTCAGCTTACCGACCTCATACCCCGTTTCACGCGTGGAAAGGTGTCGACTGCAGTGAAGATCTCGAGGCATTGGAAACTATGGGTGGCGACCGCGTTCGCAGCCGCGACCATCACCGGACTATCGGGCGCACCCGCCATCGCGGCGCCGGAAACCGACGTGCTCTACAACTCCGCCCAGCGTGCCTTCACCGACGGCGACGATGCCGCCGGACGCGCCGAACTTCGACAGCTGATCGCCGCCGACCCGGCTGATACCGAGGCCCTTTCGCTGCAGGCGATCTGGTCGCATTACGCCGGTGACCTGCCCGCCATGGCCGATGCGCTGGCCCGCCTCGCCGCCGCCGACCCGGCAATGGCCCAGGGCACCAATAATGTGCTCGGCGCGATCGGCGCCGCGATCGCCACCCTGCCGAATCCGCTGCCCGCGATCGTCGGACCGCAGACCGGAATCGTGGTGCTCGGCTACGGCCTGCTCCCGGACGGTTCGCTGCGCCCCGAATTGGTGAACCGGCTGACCGCGGCCTGGTTGCAGGCGGTCGCCTCACCACTTTCACCGATCGTCGTCACAGGCGGTAATCCACAGAACGGGATCACCGAGGCCGAGGCCATGCGGGCCTGGCTGGTCGGCAATGGCCTGCCCGCATCCCGGATCAATGTCGAGAGCCGGGCCGGATCTACGGTGCAGAACGCACTTTTCAGCACCAGGATGCTGCGGGATCTCGGCGCGAACAGCGCGGTCGTGGTCACCTCGCCCAACCACATCCGGCGCGCGGTCGCCGATTTCATCGTCGCGGGCACCCAGGTGGTCGGGGCGATGACCTCACTCGAGCAGCTGGTATCACAGTTGCCGCCGCCCGGCAGGCAGGCGCAGCGCGGCATCTACCTGGACGCCACGCGGACATTCCAGCTCGCCACCACCCGCTGAGCGACCCGGTCCGAGCGTGCACATTCGGCCCCGAAATGGCACAAACGCAAAAAGTGCACGCTCGGCCACCACCACACCCGCAAACACGGCACGATATTCCGATGACATCAACCGGAGATGTGGTCGCGCAACTGCGCGCCGCGGGCTGTGTATTCGCTGAAGACGAGGCACGGTTGCTCATCGCCGCCGCGACGGAGACCGGTGCCGATCTCATGGAGTTGGTCGCCCAACGGGTCTCCGGAACTCCACTGGAATACCTGCTGGGCTGGACCGAATTCCACGGCATCCGTGTCGCGGTCGCCCCGGGCGTGTTCGTACCGCGCCAGCGCACGGTCTTCCTCGTCGACGAGGCCGCCGAACTCGCTCGCGCCATGTCCGCGCACCCCCTCGTCGTCGATATATGTTGCGGCTCAGGCGCATTGGGTCTCGCGCTGGCCAAAACTCTGGCCGCCGAAGGCCGTCAGATAGAACTCGCCGCTACCGATATCGAACCTATGGCGGTCGAATGCGCCCGCCGCAACCTCACCCCGATCGGCGCGCCCGTCTACGAAGGCGACCTTTTCGAGCCGCTTCCCCGTGAATTGTCCGGGCGCATCAATATCTTGCTCGCCAACACCCCGTACGTGCCATCGGAGATGATCTCCAAGATGCCGCCGGAGGCACGCGATTACGAACCGCGCACCGCCCTCGACGGCGGTCCCGATGGCCTGGATATCTTCCGCCGTGTCGTCGCTGCCGCCCGCAGCTGGCTCGCGCCGGGCGGCCACCTGCTGGTCGAATCCACCGAAGCCCAGGCCATGCCCTCGATCAGCGTCCTCACCGCGCACGGCTTCACCGGCCGCATCGCCGAATCCGATGAGTTCTACTCCACCGTGGTAATCGGCACCAAGCCGAATACGTGATGCAGGCCACCACGCAACGCCGATGAACTGGATACGACCGCTCGGGCGATCCGAGGCCGCTACTTCTTGCGCCCGGTGAACTCGTCCATCGAGTGGTACACACCAACCGAATTCAGGAACAGATCGCGCAGCTTGATCGGCAGCAGACCGGAGATCGCCTTGTTGAGGCGGGAGGTCCACGGCAGGATCACAAGTGGAGTGCCTGCCTTCATTTCCCGCCACGAGGTATCTACGACATCGTCCTGTTCCAGGATCGGCGTGAACAGGAACCCCTTCGCGCCATCGAACATTCCGGTATTGATGTAGGTCGGACAGACCGTCGTGATCTGCACGTGGTCGTGGCCCGCCTGTTCGAGTTCGATGCGCACCGAATCCGACCAGCCCAGCGCCGCCCACTTCGAGGCCGCGTACACGCTCATGCGCGGATTGGAAACCAGACCCGCCGAGGACGCGATGGTCAAGACGCGCGCCACACCCGTGCCGCGCACCATCGCGGGCAGGAATTCGAGCGTAATGTACATCGGCGCAAGGGAATTGATGGCGATCGTCTTATCGATATCGGCGCGATCGGTGGTCTCCCAGAAGTAACTGTTGCCGCGCACGATGCCCGCATTGTTGATCAGGATATCGATATCGCCGACTTCGGCGCGCACCGCCGCCGCGGCCTCTCCGATGGCGTCCTGCGCGGATACATCGACCACATAGTGATGAATGGCGACACCGCGACCGGACAACTCGACCGCGGTCTCCTTCAATGCGGATTCGTTGATATCCCACAGCACCACCGCGGCCGCGCCCTCACGCACCGCCCGCTCGGCGAACCGCTTACCCAGGCCCATTGCCGCGCCCGTGACCAGGACCTTCTTATCGGCTACCGTGTCCAGTTTCATTCGTCCTCATCCTGATTTCTTCGTGAAATAACTTCTGGCGCAATTACTTTTGACGCAGCGCCTTCAT
Organism: Nocardia sp. NPDC049737; assembly: GCF_040674755.1. Lineage (NCBI taxonomy): Bacteria > Bacillati > Actinomycetota > Actinomycetes > Mycobacteriales > Nocardiaceae > Nocardia > Nocardia sp. NPDC049737. The sequence goes on from NZ_JBFANH010000014.1 coordinate 180,752, forward strand.
GACGCCGAAGTACAGCGTCATCGTCTTCGCCCACAGTTCCTCGGACATGCCGGGCAGCGGCGCGATCGGGAGCATCCGCTGCACCGCGATCGTCTGGGTGTCGATGTACTTCAACAAGCCCTCTGGACCGTGCCGACGCCCGGTACCCGAAATGCCGAGCCCACCCGATGGCGCGTCCGCACTCCCCCATGCCGCGATGAAGCCCTCGTTCACATTCACCGAACCCGCATTGATGCGCGCGGCTACCTTGCGGCCTCGATCGGCATCCTTGGTCCAGACGCTCGCATTGAGTCCGTATGCGGTGTCATTCGCCTGCTCGACCGCCTCATCGTCGCTGCCGACCCGATAGATCGACACCACCGGCCCGAAGGTCTCCTCGCGATACACCGTCATCCCGGGACGCACTCCGGTCAGCACGGTCGGCTCGTAGAAATACGGTCCGAGATCGGGACGAGCCCTGCCGCCCGCCAGCACCTGTGCGCCCTTCGCGACGGCGTCGTCGACATGCGCACTGACGGTGTCCAATTGGCGCTGGAATGTCAAAGACCCCATATCACTGGCGTAATCGAGCGCACCGCCCAATTCGATCGCCCGCACATGCTCGATGAATTCGCCGACGAACTGGTCATAGACCTTGTCGTGCACATAGATTCGCTCCATCGACTCGCACAGCTGCCCCGCCGAGGCGAAGCAGGCCCGAATCGCGATCTTGGCCGCCCGGGACACATCCGCATCGGCCAGCACCAGCAGCGGATTCTTGCCGCCGAGTTCGAGCGAATAACCGATGAGCCGTGCCCCGGCCTGCTGCGCGATGGTCCGGCCGGTCGCACTGGACCCGGTGTAGTCGACATAGTCGGCGCGCGCGATCACCTCACCGCCGATAACCGAACCCCGACCGAGCACCGCCTGCCAGAGTCCGCGCGGCAGCCCGGCGCGCTCGGCGGCATCGATGGCCCATAGTGCGGTCAGCGCAGTCTGGTTATCCGGGCGCGCGACCACGGCATTTCCGGCGGCCAATGCGGGCAGGGCGTCGGAGACCGCCAGGGCCAGCGGATAGTTCCAGGGCGAAATCACCGCGACCACGCCCTTGGGCCGATGCCGCACATCGACCTGGGTCAATACCGGCAGCACTCCGCGCGGCTTGCGGGGGGCCAACAGCTTGTTCGCGACCGACGCGTAGTACCTGGCATTGACCGCGACATCCCCGACCTCGTCGAAGGCGTGCGCGCGCGATTTACCGGTCTCGGTCTGCACAATATCGAGGATGGTGTGCTGTTCGGCCAGCACGATGTCGTGGAATTTCCGCAGCACCGCGACCCGCTCGCGGACCGAGCGCCGCGCCCATTCCTGCTGCGCGGTGCGCGCGGTCGCGAAGGCCGTTTCGATGTCGCCGGTAGCGGACTGCGGCAGGTCCGCGATCTTGTGTCCGGTCGCGGGCGCAAACACCTCCACCGCGGGGGCACCGCCCGCGATCGCACGATTCAGCAGGGGTTGCACCAGGGCCGCGGGCAGGGCCGTCGGTTCGGTCAGCTGGCGGGCGGTCGTCATTGTCGGCCCTCTCCTGGGTCGGGCGCCTGTGCTGGACGAGGCGGTAAGCCGAGTTCAGCCATTTCCTGAACACTAGTGTTAGATTAATGCCGGTGCCGCACCTCATGTCAAGCTGTCGGGTGTGGGACACAGACGGGTCAGGCTTCGAGTTGTGAGGCATCACCATGTCCACTGACACTTCCCACACGAATGGCGCGGCCCGCCGGGGCAGACCACCACAGACCCAGGAGCAGGCCGAGGAGGTCCGCGCCCGCATCGTGCTCGCCACCGCGGCGGTATTCACCCGCGGCGGCTCGCGCGGACTCAGCGTCGCCCAGATCATCGAACAGGCAGGACTGGCCCGACCCACCTTCTACCGCTATTTCGGCAATGCCACCGAACCGCTGCACGTCGTGTTGGAGGTCTCCAACGACGGCCTCGTCGACGGCATCCGCACGGCACTGACCGGTCCGGACGAGCCGGTCGAACTCGGCATTCGTCTCATCGACGCCTACCTCGGATGGGCCCGTGGACATGGTGCGATGCTGCGCCCGCTGTTCGCCGAACTGCACGATCCGGCCTCACCAGTATCGGCCTATCGCGAACGGGCACTGGACGATATCCGCGCGCTGGTGCGCGAAACGTTCGCGGAATTGGGCCGGCCGGTACCGTCACCGCTGGATCTCGATGCGGCCCTGCATGTTTGCGAGTATGTGGTCTATCGCATTTCAGCGGGTACCACGCCCGGCGCCGAGCCGGACGCGGAAACCGTTGCCGCTGGACGGCTCACCATGATCCGCGTACTGCTCACCACGCTCGGCACCCGCGCCGATCTCGAATACGCGATGACGCTACCGGGCATCTTCCCGGCCGCGCAGTGAACCTATAGATCGAGTTCGAGTTCGCCACCGCGAGAACGCGATACGCAGGTGAGCATCGCATTGTTGCGCTCGCCGGGCAGTAGCGCCCGGTCCCGGTGCTCGACCTCACCGGCGAGCACACTCGCCCGGCACGTCCCGCAGAAACCCTGCTGGCACGAGTAGGCGACGCCGGGTACTGCCCGCCGGATCGCGGTCAGCGCGGATTCGTCGGCCGCGACATCGACCTCGGCTTCGCTGCGGCGCAATCGAATACGGAACGGCGCACCGTTGCTGACCGGTACCGCCGAGAAGCGCTCGGTGTGCAGCGAAGCCGTCGGATCGTGCAACAGCAGCACTTTACGCGCGGCTTCCGCCAATGCCGGTGGTCCGCAGACATATACCGCGGCACCGGTCGGCGTCTGTTCGAAGATCATCCGCGGATCCGGCACCCCGTACTCGTCATCGGGTCGCACCACCACATCACCACCGGTGAAGTGAGCGAGCTCGTACAGGAACGGCATCCGCGCCCGCGAGCGCCCGAAATACATGAGCCGCCACGGTATTCCGGCACGTTCGGTGGCGGTGACCATCGGTAGAATCGGCGTGATCCCGATACCGCCCGCCACGAAGAAGTACTCCGATGCGTCGATGAGCGGGAACGCATTGCGCGGTCCCCGCACCCACACTCGGTCGCCGACGCGCAGCTGCTCGTGGATCTCGCGGGAACCACCGTCGCCATCGGCGATGTAGCGCACCGCGATTCGGTAGCAGCTGCGATCCTCCGGATCACTGTTCAGCGAATACTGCCGCTGCCGACCCGAGGGCAGGAATACATCGATATGGGCGCCCGGCGTCCAGGCGGGCAGGTCCGCGCCGCCTGGATCGCACAGAGTCAGGCTGACCACCTCGTCTGCCTCGGCCTCGATTCCGATGATCGCCAACTCGAAATCGAAACCGGTGCGCCGCACCGGCTGTGGCCGCGAAAGCAGCTGCGCCGCTTTCCCTTCGGTGAATACCCGCTTGTAGGTGTCCACCGCCGACGCGATCATCCGCAGCCCGGCTCCCGGCCGGAACTGCTCCTCCACGGCGGTCATGACTCCGCCTCGCTTGCGCTCGGCTGTGTCACGCCCGCCCGGGCGACTGTGTTGGTTTCCTCGCTGCGCTCGGTCACTGCGCTTGCCTGTGCCGCTGGCGACCGCGCGAGGTAGCGCAGTGCGTTATCCATCGGACCGAGTTGGGAGGGATGGAATCCCGGCCGCAGGTACCGCGGAATCTCGGTCAAGAAAGTGGTGAAGTTCGGCACCACACCACGCAATGAGGCACTGGCCATTTGTAGCGGCCACCACCGGCCCTTATTCGGCGAAGGGTCACGCTGGAACAGGTAGGCGCCCGAAATCACGAACAACGCGAGCAAACCCGAACTGGCGATCAGCGCCTGACGCGCCTTGCGGGCGTAGCCGCCGTCGAGATGCATGTACGCGTCGTAGACGACGCTGCGGTGTTCGACCTCCTCGGCACCATGCCAGCGGACCAGATCCAGCATTGCCGGATGCATTCCCTTGGCCGCCAATTTGTCATTGGTGAGCAGCCATTCGCCGATGACTGCGGTGTAGTGCTCCATTCCCGCGAACAGGGCGAGTCGCTCACACAGCCATTCGTGTTTGGCCCGGCCGGACAGTCCGTGGTCACCGAGCAGCCGATCGATCAGCCAGGCGACGCGATCCACCATCGGACCGACATCGAGCCCGAGGTGTTCCAATTGGTGGCGGGCCTTCTCGTGCGAACCGGCGTGCATCGTCTCCTGACCGATGAAGCCGCGGACCTCTTCCCGCAATCGCTCGTCATCGATCAGCGGCAGCGCCTCGGCCAGCGCCTGCGCCATGGCCCGCTCGCCCTCGGGGAGCACCAGGTGCATCACATTGATGATGTGGGTGGCCATCACTTCGCCGGGGATGTAGTGCATCGGCACCGAATCGAAATCGAAGCTGACGTCCCGCGCGTTGATGGCATGAGCCTGATCGGCGTAAGCAGTGCCCATCTGATGGTCCTCACGTCTGGTCCCTGGAAGATCAGGGTATTGCCGACATCAGACGCTGTCAACATCAAATGCTGTCAACATCACATGATGTCAACTTCCCCGCTATGGGAGGATCGAGCCATGAACGACGCCGTTTCCGATGGATCGATACCGGGCATGCGCCGCTGGCGCGGCACGCCCCCGGCCGACCGAATCGCCGCGCGCCGCGAACAGCTCGTAGAGGCCGCCATCGAGTTGATGGCCACGATCGGAGCCTCCGATATCTCCATGCGCGGGGTCTGCCGGCAGGCCGGACTCACCGAGCGCTACTTCTACGAGAGCTTCCCGAATCTGGACAAACTGCTCACCGCGGCCTTGGAAACCGTCGTTCTCGGTGCGCAGGAATGCCTGCTCGCGGCGCTGGCCACCGCGCCGCCCGAACCCGAGAAACTATTTCGTCATGCCATTTCGGCGTTCACCGAATATCTGATCGAGGATCGCCGCCGCGGCCAGATCATGTTCGTGGAATCGCAGGCCACCCGGGTACTCGGCGACCGAGGCAATGAGCTCATCGAATTGTTCACCGCCCCGATCGCGCTCACGATCGGGTTGGGTGACGATGGGCCGCAGACCCCACCGGACCAGTACGAGAACAGCCTGAACTCGAACGCCATCTTCGGCGCGATGGCGTATATGTACCGTCCGTGGCTGGATGGAACGATCGATATTCCGCGCGAACGGTTCGATGATCACGCCACCAGCGTGCTGCGCCATATCGCGGCCGCGCGATCGTCCGAGCCGCAGGAGTCACACTGACCTGCCGTTACCCTTGCGTGGACACCGGATCCCGATCCCGCGACCGTTCGAAAACCATTGCGCGATCGGTGATCTTACCGTGGCGCAGCGTGAACAGATCGCGTAGGTAATTCATGCGTAGGCGCCATGGCGCCTTGGTCCCCTGGATCGGGAATTGACTCGCGGCACGCTGGACGTAGCCCGGATTGAAATTCAGGAATAGCGACGCAGCGCCGACGGACGGATCGCGCACCGGCGTGCAGCGGGCGTATCCATTGTCATGCATGTGGCGTAGTAGCCGAACGACGTACTCGCACACCAGATCCGCCTTCAGCGTCCACGACGCATTGGTGTATCCGATGACATATGCGAAATTCGGCACATCCGACAGCATCATGGCTTTGTAGGCCATATGTTCCGAGAGGTGCACCGGCTGTCCGTCGACGGAAAGTTCCATGCCGCCGAAGGCGAGTAGATTCAAACCCGTTGCAGTGATGATGATGTCGGCATCGAGGGTCGCGCCGGAGGCCAGGGCAAGGCCGGTCTCGGTGAATGTCTCGACCTTATCGGTCACGATATCCAATCGGCCCTTGCGGATCGCGCGGAAGAAGTCGCCATTGGGGGCCAAGCACAGTCGCTGATCCCATGGATCATATATCGGGGTGAAGTGGGTATCGATGTCGTAGCCCGCCGGCAGCCAGCGCCGCTGCCAGCCCTTGATCCGCTTGCGCATGGATTGCGGATACCGTTGGCTCAGTTGGTAAATCGCGGTGGCCAGCGCCACATTCTTGGCCCGGGCCACCGCGTAAGCGGCGCGAGTCGGTAGGAATTTGCGCGCCTTTACGGCGAGGTCGTCGCGGGCGGGTGCGGAGATGATGTAGCTCGGTGAGCGTTGCAGCATCGTCACGTGCGCGCCCTGGTCGGTCAGTGCCGGTCCCAGCGTCACCGCGGTCGCGCCGCTGCCGATCAGCACCACGCGCTTGCCCGCGACATCGAGATCACGCGGCCAGTGCTGCGGATGGATGGTCGGCCCGGCGAAACGCTCGGTACCCGCGAAATACGGGGTGTAGCCCTCGTCGTAGCGGTAGTAACCGGAGCAGCAGAACAGGAATCCTGCTGCGAATGTGATGGTTTCGCCGGTATCGGTCCGCTCGGCGCGCACCGTCCACCGGTTCTCCCGCGAGGACCATTCGGCACCGACGACTCGATGATTGAAGCGGATATTGCGGTCGATCCCGTTCTCGGCGGCGGTGGCGCGCACATAGTCGAGGATGTCCGCCCCGTCGGCGATCGACTTGTCCCCCAGCCATGGACGGAAGCGATAGCCGAGGGTGTACATATCGGAATCGGAGCGAATTCCCGGATAGCGGAACAGATCCCAGGTGCCACCGATCGCGTCGCGGCTCTCCAGAATCGCATAGCTCTTCCCCGGGAAGGCCCACCGCAGGTGATACGCCGCGCCTATGCCGGACAGTCCGGCACCGACAATGAGCACATCGACGTGCTCGCCAGCGACCGTCATCGATCTCGTCCTCCGATATTCGGCGGCGCGACTCGCACCGACTTCACCTCCAGCCTATCTGTTGGGCATCGGGATGATCATCGCCCTGGTCGTGGATGCGACGTTGGTTCGGATGCTGTTGGTGCCCGCGCTGGTCACGCTGATGGGGGCGGGCGAATTGGTGGCTACCGGGTGGTGGTTCGCCGCCGGGGGCACTGTCCCGGTGGTCGAGGAGGAGCCCACACCGACTTCCTGAAAACGCACATATGTTTCGATGGAACCGTTTCCTCGGCGTGTGCGTCTCTATGATCAGACGGGATAAGGAAGGGGCGACCGCGATGGCTGTTGATAGTCCGTTCGGCGGGTATACCGAGGATGCGAAGACCGGGGCGCTGAAGGTGCGGATGGAACCGCAGGCGTTTCTGGATATCGACGCGGCCTGCCAGAGCCTCATCGACGAGCTCACGGTCGCGCAGCACGATGCCCGGTCGCTCGGCGAGAAAGAGTCCTGGGGCCTCGGTGAGAACAATCCCCGGCTCACGTCCGCCATCGAACTGGTGAAGTTGTTCCGGGAGAAGGCCTTCGGCGGTCCGAACAATGCATACGACACCATCGGCGACTACATAACAATCGCCACCGAGATCCAGAACCTGTTCAAGACCATCCGCGACACCTACGAGCAGACCGACGCCGAATTCGCCCGTCAGCTTCGCGAGATCCGCGTATGAGCCAGCCGCTGCGCAATCGGCGGCTGACCGGTCCGGCGCTGTCGGCGGCCGCGCTGGCACTTCTCACCGCATGCACGAGTGACAAGGGCTCACCGACCCCGCAGAGCATCACTTCGACCTCCGCGCCCGGCTCGTCCGACACCACCGCGACGGCATTCGATCCCTGCACCGCCTTGACGCCGCAATTTCTGGCTCAGCATCAATGGGATGCCCGAGCTCCGGAGCACAAGCAAACAACCACCGGCGCATTCACCTGGACAGGTTGCGCCTACCTCGCACAAGCGCGCTACAGCTTCGGTGTCCAGACCACCAATGGAACCCTCGCCGAGGTTCGCGAAAAGTTCCCCACCGCAACCGAACTCACCATCCACGGCCGCAAAGCCCTGCGCTACGAGGCCCGCCCCGACGTCCCCGGCGGCTGCACCGTCAATATCGATATGAAATCCGGCTCCCTCTACATTCTCGTAGACGATCCCCGGGGCCTGCACCCCCGCAAACTCACCCCCTGCGATAACGTCACCGAAATCGCCGAAGCCGTCGTCCCACAGCTCCCCCAAGGCAGCTGACAGGTTGTCGCCCTGGAGCGAATCCGATTATCCCGCAACCGGATCGCCCGCCGCTCGCCAGCCACTTTCGATACCGCGCATCAGCGCGGGGTACACCAGCAGATAGCGGAACGGCAGGATTCCGGCCATATAGAGCTTGCCGAGTGGGCCGTTCGGTTTGACCAATACGGCCATCTGGCCGCGGTAGCCGCCGGTTTCGTCGCGGACCCAACCGATATGCATCACGCCGTGCATGGTTCGGTTGGCGATCTCGGCGGCCCATTCGGTGTCGGTCAGGTAGATCGAGCGGAATGGGGCGCCCTCGAACACTGGTCCACGCACGTCGCGAAGATCAGCGGGCAACCGGTCACGCAGCGACGGTACGCGCGCCTCGATACCCGCGTCGGCCCTGTCCCAGCCGAGCAACGCACCGAGCTTCCAGCGGATCGCGAACAGCACTCGGTAGACGACGGAGAATTCACTCGCATTGTTACCCGAGGTCATCTGCCGCACCAGCCGCGGAAAATCATCCGGACCGCCGGGTGTCGGCAATTCCCAGACATCCTCGACCCCGAAATCGGGCGCTATGTCATGGATCCGCCAGAGCCGGGATGTGTGTGCGGAATTCGGTAGTCGCATTGCGCCATCCATATCCGAGGCCGTCATCGGGATGCGAGTTCGAAGATCTTGCGCGGACGGTCTTCGCGCTCGTCGAAGGTGACGTCTACATCGGCCGCCGCGACGGCCGCGAAGGACGCCGCGAACGCCTCGTCGGATTCCCACTGTCCCGTGGAGACGACCGCGTCACCACCATCGGTGGTGACCCAGCAGTCAGCGGACAGGCATCCGGGCACCGATCGCAGCACCGCGCCGACTTTGCGGACCCGGGCGACGAAGTCGTCGAAATCCTCGGGTCGTGGGTAGTGGAATGCGACGAATCCGACCGTCATGACGGTCCCCTCTCGTTGGCGAGGACACCGTAGCCCTCGCAATCGCTGATGTACCAACGGCTTTCAAATATACGGTGCCGTATACTTCGATCGTAGCCAGCGGTGCGGCGGTGTCAACACCGTCCGCGATACTGAAGGTATGGTTGCCGTCACTCGCACCCCACGAAGCAGCTGGATCGAGCAGGGCCTGCTGGCGCTGTCGACCGGCGGTCCCGATGCTGTCCGCATCGAGAGCCTCGCGCAGGCACTCGGTGTCACCAAGGGGGGCTTCTACGGGCACTTCGCCGACCGCAACGCATTGCTCGAGGAAATGCTCGATACGTGGGAGCACGAGAGCACCGATGAGGTTCGCGCGCAGGTCGAGAGCGAGGGCGGCGACCCACAGACCAAGATTCGGCGCGCGGGCTTGCTCACTTTCTCCGACGAGCGCCTGCCCATCGACCTCGCCGTGCGCGACTGGGCCCGCCGTGATCCGGCGGTCGCCGAACGGCTACGTCGGGTAGACAACGACCGGATGGAGTATGCGCGCGAGCTGTTCGGCAAGTTTTGCTCGGATCCCGACGAAATAGAGGCCCGCGCGCTGCTCGCATTCTGTTTGGCGGTCGGTAAACATTTCCTCGCCGCCGACCACAACGAGCGAACCCGCCTCGAGGTGGTCGTCCGCGCCGCCGACCTGCTGTTCGAGGCTGCGCCGGAGCGCTGAAACTACCTGCGGCGCAGCAGAACTCCGCGAATGAAGGCGGCCTGGCCGGCGTGCTGGATATCGTCGTCCACGACGCTGATCAGCCGTACGCCCAAGGTGACCGGCGGGTCCCAGCGGGGGTCGACGATGCGGGGCAGATCGGCATCGGCGAGTCCGCAGACGTAGTCGATCGTCTGCGCGTGCACCGCGTCGTAGTAGCCCAGCAGCAGCTCGGCGGAAATCCCGCCGAGTTCGGCGACCTCCGCGGCGCGGTGCCCGTAGCCGGTCGCCTCGGCGGGGAACGGCAGGTCGAACCGCTTGGCCCAGCCCGCCGCCGTCCACACCTGCTCCAGTCCCGCCACGTCCGCGACGTGGTCGTCCTGCACCCGGGTCAGATGCCAAATCAACCAGGCGATGGAGTTGGCGTCCGGATCGATCCGAGCCGCCAACTCGGCCTGTCCGAGCCCCTCGACCGCGCCGTGCACATTCTCCCGAACCCGTCCGAAGGCATCGACCAACAACTCAGCGCTCGTCATGACCTCATGCAAGCACACAGCCGCCGCCGATATTCCCGATCGTGCCGTTATCCACCCAGCGGCAGCAGCAGGTCGGCCGATTCGAGGTCGAGCAGGGCTCGTTTGGCAGGCAGTCCACCCGCATAGCCGGTCAGGGATCCGTCGGCTCCGATCACGCGGTGGCACGGGAGCAGGATCAACAGTCGGTTGTGAGACAGCGCACCGCCGACCTTGCGAGCGTCGGCTACGGTGCGGCCGAGTTGGCGGGTCAGAGCACCATAGGTGGTTGTTCTGCCGTATCCGGTGGTCGCCTCGAGTGTCCGCAGGACCTCTCGATCGAATGCGCTCATATCCGTCAGATCCATCGGTACCGTGAACTGCTGGCGTTCGCCGGTGCAGTATTCGTCGATCTGATCTGCGGCGATCTCCAGATGCTCACGCGCCGTGACGTTTTTGCCCGACGATCCGGTCGGCGGAGCGTCGGTGAACGCGACCATGGTGACACCGGTCTGGTTCGCTTCGATCAGCAGGTTGCCAAGCGTCGAGCCGTGCACCAGTCGTGCGGTGGCGGTATCGGACATGATGTTGCTCCCTTCTTTCGAGCCTTCATCAGGTAGACGCCGCCCAGTACCGAAACGTGAGATCACCTGCCGGAGTCAACTTTCCATGCCGCGTATGCCGCAGGCAGGCAGACCGCGCACGGCCGGTAACCGGCGGCGACGGCGGTCTGTTCATCGGCGAAGAAGACACGCTGAGTGCGGTAGTGGCCGCGCGCCAACGCACGCAAGGCCGACGGGCAGTCGAGGCGGCCGTAGAGTTTGCCGCGCCGATGACCGCCGAATCGGCCCGGAGTGGGGCTGGGATACGGGCGGCCGTCGGCGTCGGTCAGGGTGTACATCTCATTCGGCGTCGTGCAGAACCAGGCCCAGGGTGTGTCGGTGACCGCTACGAATTCGACTGACGCCGTGGCGGATCGGGGCGCGAGACCAACCACGCGCCGATGGAGTTGGCCGGTCTCGGGTGGTGAAGACGAGCGCGTGGCCCTGTTCCAGGATAGTGACCATCGGCTTGGATTGCGCGCGAGGGCGCTGCTCGACCAGGAGGAATTCACCGCCGGTGTGGTCGATGCCGGGACGGTCCAGGCCGATTACGACCTGCAGCGGAAAGACGAGCTCGCCGTAGAGGTCACGGTGCAGGGCATTCCAGTCACCTTCGGTGTAGCGCAACAGGATTGGCGTCGGCTTGGCTTGACCGGCGGCGCGACAGGTGTCGAGCCAATCGTCGAACTCGTCGGGCCAAGGCGTCGGATCGTCGAGTCGCTCGGCCCAAGTACGGGCGATGGGCAGCAATTCGCGGTAGAAAGCCCTGCGCAACCGCATGATCGGCGCGGGCACCGGATCGGCGAAGTACCGGTAGGTGCCTTGGCCGAATCGGTACCGAGCCATATCGATCGTCGACCGGAAGCGGCCCAGATCCTCCCACATGGCGCTGAATTCGGCGCATTCCTCCGGAGTCAACAACGGGCCGGTCTGAGCGCAGCCGTATGCATCGATCTCCTCGGTAAGAACGCTCCACGGCTGTGCCTCGACTCGTTCTTCCAGTGCGGCAAGGGTTGTCATCGCCTCTCCTTTCACGCAGCTTCGAGCGTGAGCAGGGTGGTCTTGGCGGTGACACCACCGACGTACTGGCCGATCGAACCGTCGCGGCGCACCACCCGGTGGCACGGGATGACCACCGGCAGCGGATTGTGCGCACAGGCCGAGCCGACCGCACGAACCGCGCGCGGACTGCCGACGGCCGCGGCGACATCGGCGTAGCTCTCGCGATGTCCGTAGCCGATATCGCTCAGATGCTCGATCACCTGACGCCGGAACCCGACGGTCAACCGCAGATCGAGTGGCAGATCGAATTGTGTTCGCGCACCGGCGAAGTACTCCTCGATCTCACGGGCGGCAGCATCCAGACGACTCGGGGCGGCCAGCACACGCGGGCTGATCCGCTCGGCGAGCGTGGCGAGTACGGTGTCGTGGTTCTCGTTGGGGTAGGCGACCCGCACCAAACCCGCGGGGGTGGCCGCGAGCAGCAAGGTGCCGACGGGCGTGTCCAGCGTGCGGTAGGCGACGTCGAGCAGGCCCGCGGCCTGGGCGTCGGCGGCCAGACGTCGACGCAATTGGGACAGGATCTCGGCGGAGTTCGGGGTCAGGCCGTCGAAGAGGCCGTCCGGATCCCGGTCGATAGTGGCCATCATGTTCGATCCTTCGGGTAGAGCTTGCGCAATGTTTTGAGGCCGTCGGCGGCGGCGCGACGGGCGGCATCAGTCGAATTGCCCAGCAGCTGAGCGATTTCCGCGTGCGGTAGACCCGCCAGGTAGTGGTAGGCCACCGCTTGACGCTGTTTGGGCGGCAGCACCGCGAGTGCGTCCCACAGATCGCGGTCGTATTCGGCCGGGTCGGCATCGGGTGCCATGCGATCGGGCAGGGTTTCGGCGGGAACGGGCGCGCGGGTCAGTGCGCGCCCCACATCGATCGCGCGCCGGTGCGCGATGGTGACCAGCCATGCCTCGATATTCGTCTTCGGGTCGAGCTCGGGATAGGCCCGCAGGGCCGACAGAAAGGTCTCCGACCACGCATCGGCGGCATCCGTCGGACCGAGCACCGCCCGGCACACGCGCAGCACCATCGGGCCGTACTCGGCCACCACTTCCTCGAACGGAGGCAATCTCACGCTAGGTAGACGGCTGGGACGCGGAAAACGTGAGATTCCCAGGTCAGGCTCACTATGATTCCGGAGTGCGCGACAAGCCGCTGGCACGCAGGACGCGGCGGTCGATGGCGGCGCGGATTGAGTCGTCGGTGCCGATGATGCGCACGTGGCGGCGCGCGCGGGTAATGGCCGTGTACAGCAGTTCCCTCGTGAGCAGGGTGGATTCGGGTTCGGGCAGGACGACCGAGACGGTGTCGTACTGGCTGCCCTGGCTGCGGTGGATGGTCATGGCGAAGACGGTGACAACGGCCGGAAATTGGGTCGGATGCACCAGATAGGGTTCGCTGCCGCGCTGCAGCGCCGCGCGCAGTGAACCGTCGGGCATGCGCACGATGACACCGGTATCGCCGTTGTAGATGCGCGCCTCGTGGTCATTGGCGGTGACCAGCAGGGGCTGGCCCGGATACCACGGCGCGTGGTGCGAATCCGGCCCCGCGCCACCGGCCGCAGCCCATTCACCGGCCATGCGGTCCCAGCGCTCGACACCGAAGGGACCCTGGCGATGCGCACACAGCAGGCGATGGGATTCGAGGGCGGTCAGTGCGGCCGCGGCATCGCCATCGAGGGCGGCCGCGGTGACCTCGCGGGCGGCGCGCACGACATCGACACGAACGGGTGCGGTGTCCTCAGGAGCGCAGAGCGAGAGTTCTTCGCCACCCGCGCGCAGTAATGCAAGTGCGGTGTCGGCGTCACCAGCGCGGACCGCGACGGCGAGTTCGGCGATCTTGCCGCCGAAGCGGCGGCCACGGGTCAGCCGGACGATGCCGCCGCGCAACCGCGTTCGCTCGAGATCGGTCAGCGCCTCCGGATTACCGTCGGCCGCAATGGATTCCCCACCAAGCACCTGGTCGAGAACCGGATTCGGTTCGCCGACAACAGGTCCGGCGACGAGATCGGCGAGTACCGCACCCGCGTCGACCGACGCGAGCTGATCCGGATCGCCGACGAGCACCAGGCGGGTATCCGGGCGCAGCGCGGCCAGCAGGCTGCTCATCATGGTCAGCGACACCATCGAGGTTTCGTCGACCACGATCACGTCATAGGGCAGCCGGTTGTATTCGTGATACCGGAACCGGGTCGCCCGGCCGCGCTGCCAACCGAGCAGACGGTGCAGGGTTGCGGCGGTGAGCTCCGGCAGCGCGAGCGATTCGGCCTGTTCACGCACCGCTTCCTGCAATCGTGCGGCAGCTTTGCCGGTGGGCGCGGCCATGGCGATGCGCAGTGCGGGCAGCTTCGGATGCGCCTTCTGGTGCGCGTCGAGCAGGGCCAGAATGCGTGCGATGGTGTGGGTCTTGCCGGTGCCCGGCCCGCCCGCCACCACCGTGGTCCAGTGCGTCGCGGCGAGTGCGGCGGCGATCCGCTGGCGGTCGGGGACCGCACCGACCTGGGCGTCGAAGAGTCGGTCGAGTTCGCGGCGCACGATGGCCGGATCGACCTTCGGATGGTGTCCGGAGCGCTCGGTGAGCACGCGGCGGATCGTCTGCTCCTGCTGGTAGTAGCGGTCCAGATAGAGCAATGGCCCGGTGGACTGCACGTCGACCAGGCGCAGCGGTTGCAAGGGCCCAGCTGGTCCCCCGCATACCAATGGACTGACCCGCAGCGCGGCGACCACGGCATCGATATCCGGCCACGGCAACGTCGCGGGGTCGATATCCGAACCCGCATCCCAGGTTTCGTCGGCATCGACACCGATTTCGCGCATGCGGTGCAGTTCCAGGCAGACCGAGCCAGAGCGCACCGCTCGCACGGCCAGGGCCGCCGCGAACAGCACCTGCTCCGAGGATTCGCGCCCCATCCGCCCCAATCGGAGTGCAACGTGCACGTCGGCGGCGGAGAGCACCCCCGCCTCGTTGAATATGCGCAGCAGCCCGGTTCCCCGCTGCGCCAGCTGAATCGACGTCATCGGCGTGCCTGCGCCGTCGACGCGAGGTGGCTGTCGAAGGTGGCTCGCTCGAATAGGCTGTGCACCCGTTGTCGCAGCCGCACACCAGGTTTGCGGGGTGTGCGGTTGCCACAGTGGGTGTGCGGGCGACCGTCGGTCATCGGGCAGCCTCCCCCGCCAGTAGATCGGACAGCGCGACGATCAGCGCAGCCGGTGGATTCCAGTCGAAAACTCCACAGCCCGACGGAGTGTCGGGACCGATCATGCCGCGCACGAACAGGTAGCGGGCACCGCCGAGGTGGTGCGAGGGGTCGTAACCGGGCAGCCGCCAGCGCAGGTAGCGGTGCAGGGCGACCGCGTAGAGCAGGGCTTGCAGCGGATAGTGCGAGCGCAGCATTTCCGCGGCCATGCGGTCGTGAGTGTAGTGGTCGACGGTGAGATCGCCGGTGCCGAGGCGGTTGGTCTTGTAGTCGACGATGACGAATCGTGGTTGCGCATCCGGATTTTCGGTGATGCGCAGCACAGCGTCGATACTGCCGGTGAGGTAGCCGCGCAGCGGGGTGTCGTCCAGCGATGCGAGTTGGTCGGCGTAGCCGGACAAGGAATCGTCGGCCGGGAGATGGGTCCGCAGCAGTTCGGCGATCCGGCGCAGGGTGACTGTGTGCGCACCGGGGATGTCCCCGCCGGCGAGCGGGAGCTCGAAGTCGAGTTCGTTGAGCCGGTCGCGGGTGGAAATATCGGCGAGACAACCGAATCCGAGTGGTGTGTGCAGCACGGCGAGTAGGGCGGTGCCGAGTAGCACCGGATCGGCCTCGGCCATGAGCTCTTCCGTGGCCGCGCGGCAGCGGGTGTGCACCTCGGTGGCCAGATCTGGTGCGTCGGTATCGATTCGCTCGAGCACACCGTGCACCAGCGTGCCGAATTCGGCGCCGTAGGGCAGCGCGTTCATCAGAGAACGGGTCGCATCGGCGATCGCGGGTTCGGTTTCGGCGAGAAGCGGCGTGCCGGGTTCATCGGATGGGCCGCGGTCGTCCTCCGGTTCGGCCTCCGGGATAGCGGCGTCGTGCGCATCTGCGGTCAGTGCCGAATAGGAGGTGCGACGCCACTGCAGGTCCATGGTGCGGGCGAACTGCGCCGCGGCAATGGCTCCGGTCGGAAGTTCGGTGCGCACGCGGCGGACCTCGACCGTATCGGTGTGCTCGACACCTTCCACCGATATGGCCTCCGGCGCCCCGGCGGCCCAGGCCGAAAGCATCGACACCGCAACGGCATCCGCCGGCACCGCCGCCTTGCTCGGTACGAGATCCCCGCCGTCCGGGCGGCCGAGGACCATTCGATGCAGCGGTGCGTTGGCGGTGGTGATCGCGGGCGCCCACCAGGCGACGATCTGACACATCGCGCGGGTAAGTGCGACGTACAGCAGCCGCAGTTCCTCGCCCGCCTCCTCGGCTTCACTGCGCAGCTTGCGCTCGCCATAGCCGGACGCGTCCTGGCCGCCGACATCGAGTACGCGGGCGCCGTCGTCGGTGTGGAATAGCAGGGTCTGCGGGTACGGGTTCTTCGCGTTGTCCCATGCGAATGGCAGGTAGACGATGGGGAATTCGAGTCCCTTGCTGGCGTGCACGGTCGCGATCTGCACGGCCGCGGCATCGCGATCTAGGCGACGGCTGCGGTCGGCGACCGAGCCGGAGGCGGGATCGCGCACTCGGTCGGCGAGCCAGCGGGTCAGCGCGGTGAGGCCGAGACCTTCGGTCAGCGCGACCTGATCCAACAGTTGCGCGATGTGCCGCAGATCGGTCAGCTCGCGTTCACCGTTCTCGACGGACAGCAGCCGCTGGGCCAGATCAGCTTCGGCGGATATCTTTTCGAAGACCGCGGCGAAACCCGCGCGGGCGAACAGCCTGGCCGCTTCCCGCAGCTGGGCGGAAATGCGGCCGACCAGATCCGCACCCCCACTATCGATCTCGACCGCGGTCACGCCGAGCAGCGGTGTGCAGGCGGCGAGGCGGACACGGTCGGAGCGATGCGGCTGTTCGAGTGCGCGCAGCAGCCACAGCCAGTCCGTCGCACTGCTGGTGGCGAAGACGCTGGTGCCACCGGCGAGTACCGAGGCGACCCCGACACGCTCCAAAGCGGTTCGCACCACGTCGATTTGGGATCGAGTCCGCACCAGTACCGCGATATCGCCCGGTCCGATCGGTCGCGGTCCGGTTTTCGCCGCGAACAGCACACTGGACTCCAGCAACCCCACGATATCCGCCGCGAGATCCTCGGCGACCTTCGACCGCATGCGCCCGACCGCCGGGAATCCCGATTTGTTCAGCGGCCCGGCTCCGGTGCGCGGCAGACACCGCATCCGCAGCGGCGTCGTCAGGTCATCGGGGCCGGACAGTCGCGACCAGCCACGGGTCGCGGTAACCGGGTAGACCGTGATCTCCTTATGCCCCAACGCCGCACCACCCTGCAGATGATCCAGTGCGGCGAGCAGACCCGCATCACTGCGCCAGTTGTCGGTGAGCTCCTTACGGGTATCGGCGTGTGCGACGGCATCGAGATAGCTGAGCACCTCCGCGCCGCGGAAGGCGTAGATGGCCTGCTTCGGATCACCGACGAGCACCAGGGTCGAATAACCGTGAAACGCCAGCCGCAAGATGTCCCACTGCAGCGGATCGGTGTCCTGGAATTCGTCGACCAGGGCGACCCGATACCGGTCGCGGATGCGGCGACAGGCCCGCGGCCCGTGCTCCGGATCGGCGAGCACGTCGTGCAACAGCACCAGCAGATCGTCGAAATCACGCAGTCCGGCAAGGCGTTTGCGGCGCTCGGTTTCCTTGCGCACCGCGGCGGCGAAGGCGACCCGCTCCCCCGCCGGTCCCTCTCCCTTCGGCACCAATACGGCGTGGCGATCCTGCACCGCCGCCAGCGCCAGCGTATGCGCCTCCTTCAGCGAAAACGGCGGCTCCGCGCGGGCATACCGGTTCAGGTACAGGTCATCAGCTACCGTGCCGATCAGATCATCGATCGTCTCGACCAACCGCGATCCGGGATCATGTTCGCCCGCCACACCGAGCTCGTCCAGCATCCGCTGGCAGAAACTGTGGGTCGTCGCAATGGTCCCGGCATCGAAATCCGAAAGCGCGGTGAGCAATCGCCGCCGACGCAGCAGCACCTCGGCCGAATCCGCCTGCGCCAGTAGTCGAATCAGCTCATCGGCGTGGGCCCGAGCCGTCTCCGGATCGGCCAGTGCCGTCGCCACCGCGACAAACCGGTCCCGCGTCCGTTCCCGCAGTTCCTGTGTGGCGGCCCGACTGAACGTCACCAGCAACAGCTGCGAGATATCGATCCCGATCTCGGCGACATACCGCACCGCCAACCCGACAATCGCATGCGTCTTACCGGTACCGGCACTCGCTTCGAGCACCGTGGTTCCGGTCGGCAGTGGCCCGTCGGGATCGAACCGGTCGGCATCCAGCGAGGGCGCGGCGAATGCGGCTTCCTCGATGGTCATCCCCGCCGCCCCTTTCCGTGCCTGGCAAATCCGGTGCTCGCCTCCACGTTCCCCCCGGCGCCCGCCCGTATCCGGGAGGCGCGCCGAACGAAGTGCCCTCCCAATCGACGAGTACGCCTCATGGCTGGCCTTGATTCTCGGCAGCCAGCAGCGGTGCCCACATGCGACGAGCCACGGACCCGAAGCGGGTGGTTTCCCCGGGCTCGCCCGCGGGCGCGGGGGCGGCCATGAGGTGTTCCAGGCGAGGGGCAGGCCCCCAGATGTAGCGCAGGTGACGGTCGGTGTGGTCACCGAACGGCCCGGGACCATTGGGCCCGCCATTGAATTCGCGTTCGGCGGCGCTCACCGCTTCGTCGGCGTTCGATCCGCGGAAGCGACGTTCGGCGTAAACGGCGGTAGCGCCAGCAGCGATCGGGAGCGGTTCGGTAAGGCCAGCATCACGCAACCGCACCAGTTCACGCAGGATCGCCAGTGCGGCGGGCGGTTCCGGAGCCATGAGCTCGGAACGCCATGCCGGACGGCCGAATTGGCCGCGCCCCGTGGTGACCGCGCGCCACGAGCGATCCTCTGTCACCGCCAAGGCAAGCAACGAAACCCAAGCGGCAATGCGGTGTTTCGGGGCGAGCCGAGAGAACGTGGTGCGAACCAAGGATTCGCCGCGCACCTCGGGCACCGTGCCGGTGAGCCGACGGCCATTACCGAGATCTACCGCGATATCGACCGCGCGCGGCGCACCCTCGTACTCCGGCAGCGCCGCGCGCACCAGCTTGTCCACCGTCGACTCGACCTCGTCGAGCACCGCACCACCGAATCCGAACGGCGGCAATGTGCCACGCCGCCACTCCGCAGCGCGCAGCGTCGACGGATCCGCGCCGGTGAGCCGCGCGGACAGCAGTCGTTCGCCCAGCTCCCATTTGGCGAGGCCGTCGAGTTCGATGGGCAGCCGGTCGGCAATGTCGTCTACGTGTTCGGGAACGCGCAGTCCGAGGCGCTGCCACAGGAATGCGCGTACCGGGTGTTCGACGAACGAAATCAGGTCGGCCAGTGCGACATCCGCGGGTTCGAGCGCGGGCAGCGGTTCGGGCAGGAAGGCGGGCCGCGGCTGTGCGGGTTGTCCGGCCGCCCGCGCTCCGGCGAATGCGACGGTGTCGAAGCTGAACGGGCGCTCGGCCGCGAAATTGCGACGGTCGAAGCCCTGCAACGGATGTCGGGTCACCACCGCGTCCATTCCTGGCGCGCCGACGTGTGCGCGCAGTGCATCGAGCAGTTCGGCGACCGGGATGGCGGGTGGACGATGCGCGCCGGTCACCGGGTCGGCTCCGGTGTGGAAGATCAGCAATTGCTCCGTGGCCGCGAGCACCGCATCCAGCAGCAGCTGGCGATCCTCGCTACGCGCATCCCGTTCGCCGAGTAGCGGATTGCGTGCGAGCACATCGTCACCGTCGACGCCGCTGGTGCGCGGGAAGATCTCGTCGTCGAGACCGAGCAACACCACCACACGATGCGGTACCGAACGCATCGGCACCATCGTGCACACCGTCAATTCGCCGGTCCGGAAATTCGCCCTGGTCGGTCGCGCCGCGAGCCGACTCGACAGCAGCACACCGACATCGGCCAGCCGCAGTGGCACATCACTCGCATGTTCGGTGGCGGCGGCAAGCTCACGACGGGCCTCGGTGCGCACCCACGCCTGGCTGTCGGGTACGTCGGTGAGCAGTTCGAGACAGCGCCCGAGCACCGTCGCCCATTCCTGCGCCGGACGTGGTCCGCGCAGGTCACGCAGGCAGACCGCGAGCCGGTCGATGAATTCCGCGAACCGGCCCGCCAAGTCGACATCATTGCTGTCCACATCGTCCAGCGGCAGCGCGAGATCCAGCCAGTCCTCTGAAGATTCGTCCGCGGTGACACCGAGCAGGATGCGGTCCACCGCGCTATTGAGCGTGTTCTGCGCGAAGTCGGCAAGCCCGAATGCCTGCCGTTGGCGCTGCCCGATTCCCCACCGCGCACCGGATTCGGCCGCCCATTCGCGCAACCGCTCGATATCGTCGTCATCGAAACCACAACGGCGACGGACGGTTTCGGACGCCGCCAGATCCAGCACCTGGGTCACCGTCACCCGCCCGTCGGCGAGCTCGAGCAATATCGCGATCACCGCGAGCATCGGATTGGTCACCCCGCGCCCGCGATCGGCGAGCCGCACCCGAAGCAGATGCGCCGGATGCGCCGGATCACCCACCGACTCGACAGATCCCACCATCTTCTGCCCGAACGCCGCCCGCACCAGCGGGGCATACGCCTCCACCTCGGGGCACATGATCAACACATCGCGCGGTTCCAGTGTGTGATCGGCCGCGAACAACCCGAGCAGACATTCGCGCAACACTTCGACCTGTCGTGCTGGGCCATGACACGAATGCACCTGCACGGTCTGGTCATCGAAGCGCGCGGGTTCGGGCGGCCACACATCGTCCCGAATCCCGGACTGCAGGGCACTCAACAGTGTTCGGTCCGAATCCCCCTGACCGCCAGCGTGATTCGACCCGACTGCCGCATGGTGTCGGTCCACGGCACCGACCAGCCGCTGCTGGAGCTCCCGCACATCCCTGCCGAGCCCCGCGAGCAACGGATGCCGCAGCACCGTCGCACTGACATCATCGGCCCGCGCCACGGCGGCGGGCAGCCCACTCAACTGCGTCCACATCACCGGACTCGGATGTGCGAGCCACAGATGCACATCCCGCCGATGCGCCAGCGCCGACAACACCGCGAGTTGATCGCTCGGCATTCGCGTCACCCCGAACAATGACAAACGCGCAGGCAGATCCACCAGATCCGGCTCGTCCCGCAACCGCGCGCAGGCCGCGTCCAACCGCTCGGCCGGACTCGGCACCCCGACTTCAGCCCGCAACCGCCGCCACAATTCCGGTTGCCACAGCAAATCATCCGGCACCGCCCGCCCGGCACCGTCGGTATCCGAACCCGCCGCCCACTCCTCGATGAGCCCGGGTCGCTGCGCCGCATAACTGTCGAACAGCGCCGCCAGATGCGCGGCAGTCGCATACCGCCGACCGACCCGATGTCCGGCGGGTTCCCCGACCCCGAGATGCCGCGCGAGGACCGCGCTCCACGGTTCGCCCAGCGATGCGTCGATCACCCGCAGCAAGGTCCACACGACCTGCTCCGACGCCCACGGATCCGCCTCGGGCCGCACCCCACTCGCCGCCGCCGATACTTCGGCGACCAACGCACCGGGCGACGGGAATCCGATATTCGCGGCAACACCATCCGAGCGACCCGACACGCCGAGCACCGTCGACAGTCGCTGCGTCAACCACCGCTCGACACCCTTCGCGGGCACCGCGACCACCTCGGCCGCGAAGGCATCCGGCAACGGTTCGGCAAGCAGTGCGGCCAACGCCTCCGCCAACGCATCGGCGCGCTCGGCGCGATGTATGTGCAGCGGCATCTGCGCCCTCTCCTCGGTTGGTCCGGTATGTCCGCACTGCGCGTCAAGTCGTCTATCGGCACGGCTCGGCGCTTCCGCACGTTTATACGCCCAGCGACCAGCACGCAACCTCCCGACCCCATTCGCACCGGAGTGAAATAAGCCACACGCGAACGATTTACTTGGTCGTGTCACGTCGGATCGCGCCCGTCGATGTGCAACAGTGCTCAACCGGGGAGGAACGGGATAGCTGCACGAAAGGCTGGTTCGCGTTCATGATGGCGATGGTGATTCCCCTGATGCCGAGAGGCGGATTCACGGTCCGCCGGGTCGGTGACAGATGGGAGCTGGTCAACTCGCGCTCCTACGGTCGCACCGTAGTCCTACACTCCTGGCCGCGCGATCAGCATGCCGAGGCCTTCGCTCACTGCTACCGCCTCAACGGGCGCACCGTCGAGGAATTGCACGCCGCATTCCGCTAGCGCGAAAGACGCTGCGGTACAAGCACAACGCCGTTTACCACAGCGACGGGCAGAGCTCAAGACGTGCGTCCGGCCCGCCGATGTGCGATCGTGTTGCCTCGTGCGTCACGCCTCCGTCTCTGTCCTCGCCGCTGCGGCGATCCTGGTCCCCACTACCACCGCGCTGATTCCGTCGGCCTACGCGGCGCCTCCGGCGCATACGCAGGGCTGCATCGCCGGTTTCGACTGCGATATGAGCAGCCGAATCGCCTCTGTCGACGCGTATTTGAAGAGTCGGCCCGGTGTGACCGGTTACGTGGTCCGTGATCGAGTCAGCGGTGGGGTGTACGCGAACGAGAATGCGGAGAACTCGGTCTGGACCGCCTCCACCATCAAATTGGCGATCGCCGCCGATCTGCTCAACCGCGCGCGGGCCGGCGTGATCGGACTCGGTCCGGAGGACCGCGGCCTGATGGAATCGATGCTCGCCACCTCCAATGACCAAGCCGCCGACATCCTCTGGAACAAGTACGCCGGCATCGATCGGATGGCCTATAACAACGCCTTCCGCTCCAACGGCATGGTGAACCTGGTTCCGCAGCCGACGAATACCGCCATGTTCCCCGACTGGTCGTTCCAGAAGTGCACCCCCGCCGATCTGGATCGGCTGATGGACTCGATCTTCAACAATATGCACCCCGACGACCGGAACTACCTGTTCGACCGCATGCGCGCGGTCGACAGCAACCAGCATTGGGGCGTATGGGGCGCGGGCGCCGCGATGCGGCCCGGCCTCAAGAACGGCTGGTCCGAGGAGCAGGGCGGCTGGGTGGTGAACTCGGTCGGCTTCGCCGGACCCGGCGAACGCTACACGCTGGCAATCATGAGCTCGCTCGGCAGCGACGGCGGCTACACCGAAGGCGCCGCGACCGACACCAAGGTCGCCGAACTGCTGTTCAGCGGCCGCTGAGCTGATCCTTTCGGGCGCCCCGCAAGCGATCGCTAGCGGCGGCGCAACCGCACGGGCGCACCATCCCGGGGGAACGGAATCGTCGTGAATCCCCACGGCATTCGGTAATCCCCCGGGAGTTCCCACTCGTAATCGCGCACCAGCGCGGCAATGATCGTCTTCACCTCGAAGGTTCCGAAGTGCATTCCGATGCACTTGTGCGCACCCGCGCCGAAGGGCACCCAGGCGAGTCGATGCGATTTGTCCTCGCGCCGGGCTTCGCCGAAGCGTTCCGGATCGAATACTTCCGGCCGGGTCCATAGCTCCGGCAGGAAGTGATTAACCGTATACGCGCAGTCGATCGGCGTGCCCGCCGGAATGTAGTGCCCGAGAATTTCGGTGTCGCGCACCGCCCGTCGCGGCAGTCCGGGCACCGGCGGCATCAAGCGCAAACTCTCCTTGAGCACCAGATCCAGTTCGCGCATCCGGTCCAGGTCGGCGATTGTCGGTGCGCCGCCGCCGATTTCGGCATCGACCGCGCGCACCTCCGCGCGCACCCGCCGCTGCCATTCGGGATGTTTGCCGAGGTAGTAGGCCACCGCGGTGGCGGTGGTCGTCGTGGTGTCGTGTGCGGCCATGATCAGGAAGATCATGTGGTTGACCACATCCGTGTCACTGAACACGGCGCCGTCCTCCGTGCGCGCATGACATAGTCCGGAGAAGAAATCCACCGACTCGGTCCGGCGCTTGCGCGGCAGCATCTCGGTGAAGTACTGCTCGAGCACCTTGCGCCCGCGCAGCCCGGCACGCCAATTGCCACCGGGCACGGGCTGTCGAATAACCGACAGCCCGGCATGGGTGCAGTCGATGAACGCATCGATAAGCTTGCGGCGCTGCGCCCCGACATCGACGGCCATGAAGGTCTCGCCCGCGATCTCCAGGGTCAGTTCCTTGATCGTCGGATAGAGCCGGACAGTGCCGCCGTTCTGCGGCACCCACCGATCGACGGCGGCCCGCGCCACCGGCGTCAATGCCGCAAGATGCGCCTCCAGCCGCTCCCGGGTGAAGGCCTGCTGCATGATCCGGCGATGGAACATGTGCTCGTCGAACTCCAGGAGCAGCAGTCCGCGCCGGAAGAACGGACCGATGAAGTAATCCCAGCCCTGGCCGAAATCGCGACGCCGCTTGCCGAGCACCTCATCGATCGCCTCCGGACCGCAGACCAGCACCCGATCCAAGCCAAGCGACGAATTCAGCGATACCGGACCGTAGCGGCGATACCGCTGCATCATTTCCGCCGGACCCCAGCGCAGGTAGTGCAGACCCCGGCCGAAATACGGAAGTCCGGCATCGCCCGTTACCGCGGTCGCGCTGCTGCCGCGTGGCGGTGAGGCCAGCACATGCGGACGCTCGGGAACTCGACGCAGCAGTCGATCGATCAGGTGGTCGTCCGGGATGTCGATGAGCGACACATTCTCGGATTCGGGCCGCACGCTGGGCTTTCGGTTCCCGGTGCGGATGTGGACGACACGGCCCCCACCGACCATGACAAACCTCCCTGAACGACAGAATCTATCGTATTCTCTTTTCACATTCGTTCGCTCGAAAAGAATCGGCACATCAGCTACCGGGATCTCGCCGTGACGGCCAGGACAGCGCCGACTACCGTAAGTCGGGTCAACAACGTTCGAGGGGCCGCACCCCAGGTTTGAGGAGCACCGACGATGAGCACTCAGTCTGTCGAGGAGAACCATCGCCATCGGGTGGTGGTGATCGGCTCCGGATTCGGCGGCTTGTTCGGTACCAAGCACCTCAAGCATGCCGACGTCGACGTCACCTTGATCTCCAAGACCTCGACCCATCTGTTCCAGCCGCTGCTCTACCAGGTCGCCACCGGCATCCTGTCGGTCGGCGAGATCGCCCCCGCGACCCGGCTGGTGCTGCGCAAGCAGAAGAACGCCCAGGTGCTGCTCGGCGATGTCATCGATATCGACCTCGAGCACAAAACGGTCACCTCGCAACTGCTCAACACGAACACCATCACCTCGTTCGACAGCCTGATCGTGGCGACCGGCGCGCAGCAGTCCTACTTCGGTAACGACCAGTTCGCCACCTACGCCCCCGGTATGAAGACCATCGACGACGCGCTGGAGCTACGCGCGCGCATCCTGGGCGCATTCGAAGGCGCCGAACTTGCGGTCACCCAGGACGTGCGGGACCGGCTGCTCACCTTCGTGGTGATCGGCGCCGGACCCACCGGTGTCGAATTGGCCGGTCAGATCGCCGAACTGGCCGATCGCACCCTGGAGGGCACCTTCCACAACATCGATCCGCGCGACGCCAGGGTGATCCTGGTCGAGGGCGCGGGTGCGGTACTGGGCCCGATGGGTCCGAAGCTGGGCGGTAAGGCCAAGCGGCGACTGGAGAAGATGGGCGTGGAGATTCAGCTCAACGCCATGGTCACCAATGTCGACGCGCACGGTGTCACGGTCAAGGATGCCGACGGTACGGTGCGCCGCATCGAATCCTCGTGCAAGGTGTGGTCGGCCGGTGTGCAGGCCAGCCCGCTGGGCAAGATGCTCGCCGAACGCTCCGACGGCACCGAAACCGACCGCGCCGGACGCGTGATCGTCGAACCCGATCTGACCATCAAGGGCCATCCGAATGTCTTCGTGGTCGGCGACCTGATGTCGGTGCCGAATGTGCCAGGTCAGGCGCAGGGCGCGATCCAGGGCGCGACCTATGCGGCCAAGCAGATCAAGGCCGGACTCGAGGGCCAAGCGCCGCAGGACCGCAAGCCGTTCAAGTACTTCAACAAGGGCAGCATGGCGACGGTGTCGCGTTTCAGCGCTGTCTGCCAGGTCGGCAAGCTGGAGTTCGGCGGATTCATCGCCTGGCTGGCCTGGCTCGCGCTGCACCTGTACTACCTGGTCGGCTACCGCAGCCGGATCATCACGGTCATCCAGTGGTTCGTGACCTTCCTCGGCCGCACCCGCGGGCAGATGGCGGCCACCGAGCAGTGGGTCTTCGCCCGGCTCGCGGTGGAGGCGGTACAGGCCGATCAGCAGGATGCCGACGAACTCGCGGCGGCGCTGGGGGCGCCGCCCGCGGAGAATGGGAAGGCAGCCGCGCGTACTGAGAAGGCGGCTGACCGCAAGGTGGGCTAGCCTTACAGTCAGCTAATTATCAGTAATCTCTCTGCCTCGTAAGTTCGCACCCATCCGAGCGTGCCTCGAATCCGAATGTGGGATGACATTTCTCCGGATGAAAGGCGATGTATGGGGACAGGCAAGCACAGAGCTCCTAACCCGCAGCGGCAGAAGATGGGGACGATGGTCGCGGCGGGTGCGGTACCGCTCGTTCTGGCGCTGGTGGGCACCGGCACCGCGAATGCCGAGCCCGCACAGTCGAATACGGTGACCCAGCCGGAGCAGTGGCCTGCGGCCGACGCCCCGAATGCGATGCCGTACGAGGGTCTGCACATCCCGGACGACACCAAGAGCTCACTGCAATGGTCGCGTCCCGCTCCGGAGAAGAAGTACCTCGCCCCCGTCGGTGTGCTGCACGGCCCCGGCCCCGTGGCTCCGGTACCGCCGATCGCCCCGCCACCCGGGAAGTTCCGCTTCGGTGACGTCGTCATCGACGCACCGGATTGGATCAACCAGGAGCAGGCGATCCAGATCAACGACAACTCGGCGACGGCCGAGGCCAATCTGGCGACATTCCTCGATTCGATCGGCATGGAGCGCAGTCGTTCCGACCGGATCGCTGGACAAACCATCGGCACCGCCGCGATGGGTGCCATGGCGGGGGCGGGGGCGGCTATCCCGGTCGCGGCGACCTCCGCGCTGGTCGGGGGTGCGCTGGGACTGGTCTTCGGACTTCCGTTCGTGCCGGTGGGCATGGTTGCGGGTCCGATGCTCGGGGCGAGCTTCGGTGCGGCCGTGATCACGGTCCCCGCGGCCGCCATCGGGGCGGCGGCCGGTGCGGCCGTCGGCGCGGTCAACGCGTTCAACGCGCCCTCGCGGGTCGTCGGCGACTGATCGAACGCCGAACCGGGGTGGGAACCTGACGACGTTGTCGGGCTCCCACCTCTTTTCATTCCCCCGCCCGGTGCATCGCTACACCGTGTGGGTCGGGGTAAAAGCCCGCTGTGATGGATGACACATCGCTCAGCGAACCTGGAGCTACCGCGTACTGACGAGCAGCGGTCCCGTACGGGTGGACAGGGTCCCGCCCAAAGCGAGAGGGAGGCGGGCCGCGACCAGGCCGTCGGTTTCCACGGGGCGGTCGTCCGGATAGACGAGTTCGCTGTCCAATGCCCTCGGTGCGGCGAGATCGTCATCGGTGGCACTACCCGCACCGAGTTCGAGTCGATGCCGCAACAGCGGCAGGGCGCCGATATCGGCGATCAGGTCACCGCGCCAACCGCCGCCGTCTTCGCCGGTGCGCCCGATCTGTACGCGTTCGCGCAGCCGTAGCTGGGCGTCGGGGGTCAATCGCACCTCGGTCACCGCGTGGTGGTGCGCGCCGCCCGCCACGATCGTCGGCTCCGGATCGAAATCCAGCTCTCCCGCGACGTCGAAATGCCAGTGCGCCAACGACAATGGCGTGCGCATGCTCGGTAGCGCGATGGTGGCCGCGACCGAGCGCACGACCAGCCGTGCGCCCGCACCGACCACGATCTCGATATCGAGTTCATCGCCGCCGAGCGGGGTGGCCGCAGTGCCGATCAGGTGGACGGTGTCCGGACCGGTGCGCCGGGCCGCCAGGCCACCGCTCGCGTGGATCTCGGGCAGTGCGCCGACGGCCGCGACAATGCGAACCTCAGTGCGCAACAGCGGATTCGGTGACTGATTTGTCCTGTTCAGCGATGGCCCGCAGTTGCTCGCGCACCCAAGCGAGCACCGCGGTGGCGGCCGGATCCTCGGTCAGCGAGATCATCGCCGTGCGGCGGCCCTCGCGTACCTTCGCGGCATCGCGTGCCATGACGTCGAGGTCGGCGCCGACCAGCGGGGCCAGATCGGTTTTGTTGATCACCAGCAGGTCCGAAAACGTCACGCCGGGCCCGCCCTTGCGCGGCACCTTGTCGCCGCCCGCGACATCGATGACGAAGATCTGTACATCGATGAGGCCGGAGGAGAACGTGGCGGTGAGGTTGTCGCCGCCGGATTCGACCAGGATCAGATCCAGTGGCGGATTGGCCGCGATCAGATCGTCGATGGCATCGAGATTCGCGGTGATGTCGTCGCGGATGGCGGTATGCGGGCAGCCACCGGTCTGCACGGCGGTGATCCGCTCATCCGGCAGCACCGCGTGGCGGCGCAGGAAATCGGCGTCCTCGGTGGTGTAGATGTCGTTGGTCAGCACCGCGAGCGAGAGTTCGTCACGCAGTTGTCGGCATAGGGCAGCCACCAGGGCGGTCTTACCCGAACCGACTGGTCCGCCGATTCCGATGCGCAGCGCCTCGCCGGGCGTGCGCTCGCGCTTGGGCCGGTCATGCGAGTGATCGTGCGGTTCGCCGTCGATCAGGTGGGGTGGCATATCGGTGCTCCTTTCCGCTTCTATCCTTGCCGATTGCGCGCCTAGGACGCGAACAGGGGCATATCGCGGACGAGGTGTCGCTGTGCGAGTACGTCCTGTAGCGGATCCGAGAGCGCGGCGAGTTCGGCCGCGGCCGCGGCCGCGGTCCGGTCGCAGAGTTCGCCGAGCCGGATCGTGCAGGCTGCGACCGCAGCGGGATCCAATGCCAGTAACCGCTGTGCCGCGGTCGCCGCGCCGGTCATGGTCGTGTAGACGACGACCGCGGCGGCCTGCTCGGAAGTCGCACCGCAGACCTGACCGACCACACCGAAGGCCGTCGACAGATGCGGCCGCACACCGAGAACCGTCCAATCCTTCCCTGGCCAAACCTGTTTCGCCAACCGCACCAAGCCGCGCCCCTGTGCCCGCGACGCTGCCCGCGCGGCCGGAGCCGGTGTCCGCGCATCCGCCTCGGCTTCGGCCCGCTCCGCGGTCAACTTCCCCGCACACACCGCCGCCGCCAACGAGGCCGCCACCAGGCCGGAAGTCCGGATCCGCCGCCGCAAATACAGCTCAACGGTCGCGACATCCCGCACTACCCCGGACGCCACCGCCTCCTCCACTCCCCCGGAATGCACGTGCCCCCCGATCGGCAGGCGCGAGTCCGCCAACGCGAACAGCGTCGCCAACCCCGTGGTCCCCGCATCCGATCCGCGCACCCGTCGATCCTATGCGTGACACGGTCGGGCTCCCTCACCCCGACCGGGCCACACATGATGTTCGGACCAGAGCGGGGTCGGGATGTCTCCTGACACCGCCGGGTCTGAAGGCATCGCGGTGCGCCCGACCGCGTTACCGCCAACGACTCACCGTCGGATGCGTGCGACACGCCGGAGTGCGATGAGTTTCGGGGATCCGCGCGGTCTATCTTCCTGAGGCCGTAACGGTCTCGCGGTTATGAGGAGGGCCGATGACTGATAAGGAATCAACGGGACAGCGCCGATTGGCGGAGCATCCGACCGTCAAGCGGGTGACCGAAATGGCGCGCACGACACCGGATCCGGTGCTGAATGCGGCGCGGCTGCGCGAGCTGTGCCTCGCGGCGGGAGCCGACGATGTGGGCTTCGTACCGGTCGACGATCCGAGGGTGGCGGTCGAACTCGAGCATGCGCGCGAAATCCTGCCCTCCGCACGCACATTCGTAACCTTCTGTGTCCGGATGAACCGGGACAACCTGCGCAGCACCATGCGCAGCCTGGCCAATACCGAATTCAACCACGCCGACGACGAGACCAACGAGGTATCGCGCCGCATTACCAGGGCCCTGCAGGATGCCGGGTACCGCGCCGTCTACCCCGCGCCCGGATATCCGATGGAGGTCGACAAGTTCCCGGGTCGGATCTGGGTGATCGCGCACAAGGTGGTGGCCGAGGCGGCCGGATTGGGCGTTATGGGTATCCACCGCAACGTGATTCACCCGAAGTTCGGCAATTTCATCCTGCTGGGCACGGTGGTCACCGATGCCGTGATCGACGAGCCGAGCGCCGCACTGGATTTCAATCCGTGTCTGGAATGCAAGCTGTGCGTATCGGCCTGTCCGGTCGGCGCGATCACCAATGACGGCGGCTTCGATTTCCAGGCCTGCTATACCCACAACTACCGCGAGTTCATGGGCGGCTTCACCGATTGGGCCGAAACCGTCGCCGACAGCGATAGCGCCGCCGAGTACCGCGAGCGCGTCACCACCGGCGAATCATTCTCGATGTGGCAGAGCCTGTCGTTCAAGCCCAACTACAAGGCCGGATACTGCATGGCCGTCTGCCCGGCCGGGGAGGATGTGATCGGCGCCTACCTCGACGATCGCAAAACCCACCTCGACGATGTCGTGCGTCCGCTGCAGAACAAGGCCGAACCCGTCTACGTCCTGCCGGGATCGGCCGCGCAGGAGCACGTCACGCGCCGGTTTCCGAACAAGACGGCGAAGGCGGTGACCAATGGCTTCCCGGACGAGGTCAACGTCCTGCTCGATCAGATCGGCCCGCGTCCGCGCCGGAAACCGGGCGTATAACGATCAGCGAGGAACGCACGTTCCATGAAGCGCTGCGCCCGTCCTCGGGTCAGATCGGACCACGCCTGGACTCCGGACGACCACCACGGCGCGATTTTGCGCGGCTTGGCGGCCACGGCGTGACAGACCAGATCGGAGGCTTCGTCGACGGTCAGCCCGGGAACGCGACTGAAGTCGGTCGGCGCACTCATCCTGGTGTGCACGAGTGGCATGTAGATCGAGGTCGTTGTCACCTTGTCGGCGGCTATTTCCGCTGCGGCACTGCGCAACCAGACATCGAACGCGGATTTGGAAGCACCGTAGGCCGCCCACCGCGGGGCGGGCGGCATGAGTACGCCCCAGGTGGAGATATT
This sequence comes from Nocardia sp. NPDC049737, assembly GCF_040674755.1. NCBI lineage: Bacteria > Bacillati > Actinomycetota > Actinomycetes > Mycobacteriales > Nocardiaceae > Nocardia > Nocardia sp. NPDC049737. The sequence continues at coordinate 211,824 of NZ_JBFANH010000014.1, forward strand.
GACGATATGACCCTGTTTGCGTTCGCGCATACTCGGCAGCAAGGTGAGCAACAGCCGGACCGGCCCGAGATAGTTCACATCGACGGTGCGCGTGAAATCATGGAAGCGGTCGTAGGATTCGTCGATCGAGCGGCGAATCGACTTGCCCGCGTTATTGATCAGCACATCGATATGGCCGTGTTCGGCCAGTAGATCGCGCCCGAGTTTTTCGACGGCGTCCATATCGGTCATATCCGTCGGGTACACACATGCGGTGCCGCCCTCGGCGGTGATCTCGGCCGCCACCTGCTCCAGAGCGTCGACGGAGCGCGCTACCAGCAGCACCGTCCCACCGGCCGCGGCCAGTTTGCGCGCGCTCGCCTTGCCGATGCCGTGCGACGCGCCGGTCACCAGCACGGTCCGGCCCGCGACCTCCCCGCGCAGGGATTTCTCACGCGGCCGGGAGGTCGGGTACAGCAGCCAGGACGCCACCCGCTCCGCGAGCGGGCGGCCATTGCTCGAAGCGGGAGTGTCGTTCACCCTCCCGACTGTATGCGCCGACCTGCCCTATTCGCGATCATTTGCCGAGGCACGCAGCAGCTCGGGCAGATCTTGTCGGGGCAGATAGGCCGCGATCCGCAACCCGTCTTCGGCACGGCGCACCAGGAAGTCGCTGTATACGTCGAGGGACCGTTCGCCGAGCGACAGCGCCCACCGTGCCGAGGTCAGCCAGCAGTGTCCGCCCAGTTCGAAGGTGGTTTGCTCGACCAGCCGGGTGCGCGGGACGGACCCGGCATCGAACTGGCACGCCCGCGCTCGGGCGGCGGCCACGAATTCCTCCCGGCTCACACAGCGACTCGATGTCGGGGTGGTCACCAGTATCACTGGCTCGAAAAGGCTTGGCAGTGCGGCGAAATCCGATGTCGCGACGATCTCGTCGTAGCTGCGGATGAAACCCTCGATCGAGGTGATGTCATGCGAAATCATGACATCCAATTATATCGCGAAGCCCATCCGAATCGAGGGAGGCGCGCCGGTCAGCGCCGTGGTGCGAATGCGGCGACCGCCGCCATCACCACCAAAAGCGCTGCGCCGACCGAAGTCGCGACATGCATTCCGGAGACAAAGGATTCGCGTGCGGAATCGATCAGCGCGGAATTGTCACCCGCATGCTGGACGGTCTCACCGAGCGTGTCCGCATAGTCGCCACCGGACCGGAAGACCAGTGCCGCAACCGAACCCAGCAGTGCGAGGCCGAGCGCATTGCCCAATTCGAAGCTGGTCTCGGAGATCCCGACCGCGGATCCGGCCCGCTCCGGCGGCACCGAGGACACCGCCACATCCGACACCAGGGTGAACGCCAAGCCGTAACCGATGCCCGCAATCGTAGATCCCGCCAGGTACCAGGCGATACCGCCGTCCACGCCGACACCGATCAGCATCACATTGCCGATAGCCGAGGCCAGCAGCGCCAGCACGAAGGTGGGACGCACCCCGAGCGTGTGCCCGATCCGCGCGCCACCCATCGAGCACACGAATACCGCGATCGCCATCGGAATCCCGAGCAGCGCGGCCGCCAGCGGGTCACGTCCGGTCACCGATTGCAGGTAGACGCTGGTGAGGTAGCTCATTGCCGCCAGCGACATCATGCCGACCAGGCTGGAGCCGATGGCGACCGAGAACTGCGCACGCCGGAACAGGCGCAGATCCAGCAGCGGTTCGGCCAGCTGCCGCTGCCGCCGCACGAAGATCGCGAGCAGCACCGCACCGGCGAGTCCGATCACGAGCGGTTCGATATCGAACCCTTCGGCCGCGATCTGTTTCACCGCGTACACCACCGGCAGAATGCCGCCGATGGACAGCAGCACACTCGGAATATCCAGCGGACCGACAACACCGGCGCGATGTTCCGGCAGTACGAACGGACCGAAGGCGAGCAGGATCAGCAGGACCGGAATATTGATCAGAAATACCGAGCCCCACCAGAAGTGGTGCAGCAGCACGCCACCGAGGATCGGGCCGACCGCGGACCCGCCCGCGAAGAATGCGGTCCACACACCGATCGCGGCGGCGCGTTCGCGGGCGTTGGGGAACAGACTGGAGATCAGCGCCAAACTCGACGGAAGCAGCGTCGCCCCGCCCATACCCATCAGCGCCCGCGCGATGATCAGCACCGCGGCGCTCGGCGCGAAGGCCGCCATGATCGATGCGATACCGAATACCGACGCACCAGCGAGCAGAATATTGCGCCGCCCGATCCGGTCACCGAGATTGCCCATGGTGATCAGCAGGCCTGCGATGAGGAACCCGTAGATATCGAGAATCCACAGTTGCTGCGCGGCCGACGGGTCGAGATCTAGGGTGAGCGTCGGCATGGCAAGGAAAAGGACCGAAATGTCCATCGACACCAGCAGCACCGGCAGTAGCAATACCGCCAGACCGAGCCGAGCACGCCGCGAACCGGACGCCGCCGCATGCGCGACCTCCACCTGTGTCATGTCGATTCCTCTCCCGCGTCGCGTACGGTGTACGCATCAGTCCGGGTACAGTGTACGCATGCGGTCTGAAAACTGGAAGCGAGTCATGGGATGACCGAACCCAAGCTCACTCGAGCGGCCATTGTCGATACCGCGATCGCCCTTGCCGACGAGGCGGGCTTGGACGGGTTGTCCATGCGACATATCGCCGAGCAGCTGGGTGTCGGCGCGATGTCGCTGTACCGGCACGTCGCGAACAAGGACGAACTGCTCGCGCTGATGACCGACGAGATCTCGGCCCGCAATCCGTATCCGTCACCGGAGGGCGAGAACTGGACCTGGCGCGACCGGGTGCGCATCGCAGCAGAGATCGATTGGGCGCTCTACCAGAAGCATCCGTGGGTGCTGCTCACCTTCGCGATGCCCCGCTACAGCTTCGGCCCGCAGGGTCTGGCCTGTTTCGCATGGCTGGTCGAGGGGCTGCGCGAGCTGAATGTCTCCACCCGCGAGGCGTCCACCATGGCCTTCGCGGTATGGAACTACATCTCCGGGGCCACGCTGCCGCATATCAGCGGTGCGCTGGTCGCGCGTAAAGGCATGAATCCGGAGGGCTCGAACGGACTGCGGGCGCTGCTGGAAGGAAAATCACAACTGCCCATACCGCCCGCGCTCGCGGATCTGAACGGCAGTGGTGTCAGCGATCTGACCTCGGAGGATTTGCTGTATATCGGATTGTCCGCGCTCTGCGATGGATTCGAGGCACGGTGCGCGAAGTCCGCCACCTCTTGACCTGAACGGCGGTTCAGGTCGCAGGGTGGGTTGGTTCGCCGACGATTAGGAGCCACCGTGCACGCCATCCGCCTTCATGCCTTCGGGCCAGCCGACAATCTGCGCTACGAAACGGTTTCGGATCCGGTGCCCGGGCCGCCGAGTTAGCCGTAACGGAAACCCCTCGGTTGCACGAGATTCCGGCCGAACTCGATCCGGCGGAGGCGGTCGCGATCGTCGGTACCGGGCGAACGACTATGGGGATCTTATTGTTCACCGAACTCGGTCCGGACAGCGTTGTGCTGGTAACCGCCGCTGCGGGCGGCATCGGGACACTGCTGGTTCAACACGCGAAGAATGTCGGGGCGACGGTGGTCGGACTGGCGGGTGGGCCCGAGAAAGTCGAACTCGTGCAACGTAATGGCGCGGATATCGGGATCGATTACCTACGCCCCGACTGGCCCGAACAGGTACGCGCCGAGCTCGGCGACCGCAGGGCCACTGTGTTGTTCGACGGAGTCGGCGGCGAAATAAGCCGCGCGGCAGTCGATCTGCTCGGCAAGGGCGGTCAGCATCTGATCTATGGCGCGGCCGACGGCGCTCCGCTATCGCTTTCGGAGGAGGAATTGGCCACCCGCGACATCACCTCCGAAATGGTCGTCGGACCGCGCATGCTCCAGCGCGTCGACGGCGACCTGCGCCCGCTCGAAGACAAGGCGATGGCCGAGGCCGCAGCCGGTCGAATGCGGCCCGCGGTCCAGCGTTTCGCGCTTGCCGATGCGGCCGAGGCGCACCGCGCGCTGGAGACGCGGGGCACCGTCGGCAAGGTGGTGCTTCAGGCGTAGGAGCGACCACCCGGATCGTTCTGCGCGCGGAATCCCAACCCCGCCGCTGTTCGATCCATCCAATGACGCCCATTCCCCGCCCCCACGCCTGGATCTCCGGCGAAACCGAGCACCGGAGATCCGAGCGGCTGTGTTCAGTCGAGGGCCTCACCGTTGACCACGGCGTAAGCGAAACCGTCCCAACCCTTGCTGCCGACGGTTTGCACAATGGTGGCGTCGAGGCTGGGTTCGGCGGCGAGCAGGTCGACCAGATCGCGGCTGGCCTGGACCGCCGGATCGTCCGAATGATCGTCGGCGACAGCGCCATTGCGCACGACATTGTCGACGATGATCACCGAGCCCGGGCGGGTCAAGCGCAGCGCCCAGAGCACATAATTCGAATTGTTGACCTTGTCGGCATCGATGAACACCAGATCGAACGGCTCCGGATCCTCCTCCGCCAGCACCGGCAGACTGTCCAGCGCCGCACCCACTCGGATCTCGACCCGATCCCCGACCTGGGCCCGATCCAGATTCTCCCGCGCCACCCGCGCGTGCCGCGGCTCGAATTCCAGGGTGATGACCTGGCCATCCTTCCCCACCGCCCGCGCCAACCAAATCGTGCTGTAGCCGCCGAGCGTGCCGATTTCGAGCACCCGCCGCGCCCCGATCGACCGCGCTATCAGATGCAGGAACTTCCCTTGCGCCGGCGATACATCGATAGCAGGCAGTCCGGCCGCCGCATTGGCGGCCAATACCGTCGCGGTCGAATCCTCGCCTCCCACCAGAGAGTCCACGATGAAGCTGTCTACGTCGGCCCACTCGAACGTCGTCATGCCATGAAGTCTGCCACCGGGTGCCGGCATACCGCCGAAACTGATCGGCCGACACCCACGTTCCCGGAAACCTGGCGGGGCATACCGCCCACACAGTCGCGTGCGCAGAACTGAGACCAATGCGTGTCACTTACGCTGTGAACGAGGGCGCCCGGCAACCAGCCCTTCTCGCGCCGACAATCAGAACAGGAAGTAGCGCTGGGCCATGGGCAACTCGGTGGCGGGCTGCTCGGTCCAGACCTCGCCGTCGATGCGCACGGTGAAGGTATCCGGATCGACTTCGATCCGTGGCATGGCGCCATTGTTCGGCATATCCGTCTTGGTGACGTGACGAACGTTCTTGACCGGAGCCAGTTTTCGGCGCAGGCCCAAGCGTTCGGCGAGGCCGTCGTCGATGGCATGTTCGGAGACGAAGTGCAGCGAGGTCGCGGCAGCCGCCAGTGGTGCGGCACCGAACATGGGTCGCGGCAGCACCGGTTGCGGGGTCGGTATGGAGGCATTGGCATCGCCCATGGCGGCCCAGGCGATCGCGCCGCCCTTGAGGACGGCATGCGGGCGAACACCGAAGAACGCTGGATCCCACAGCACGAGGTCGGCGAGCTTGCCGACCTCCACCGAACCGATTTCGTGGTCGAGTCCATGGGCGATGGCCGGGCAGATGGTGTATTTCGCGATATAGCGCCGTACACGGGCGTTATCGGCGGCGCCGTCGCCGTCCAGCGCGCCGCGGCGGCGCTTCATGACGTGCGCGGTCTGCCAGGTACGCATGACGACCTCGCCGATGCGGCCCATCGCCTGGGAGTCGCTGCCGATCATGGAAATAGCGCCCAGATCGTGCAGCAGATCCTCGGCGGCGATGGTTGATGGCCTGATTCGACTCTCCGCGAAGGCGAGATCCTCCGGAATGGACGCGCTGAGGTGGTGGCACACCATGAGCATGTCCAAGTGCTCGTCCAGAGTATTGACCGTATGCGGTCGGGTCGGGTTGGTCGAGCTGGGCAGCACATTGAGATGCGAAGCGACGGTGATGATGTCTGGCGCGTGCCCGCCGCCCGCCCCCTCGGTGTGATACGCGTGGATGCCGCGGCCCGCGATGGCGCCGAGCGTGTCCTCGACGAATCCGGCCTCGTTCAGGGTGTCCGAGTGCAGCGCCACCTGGACGCCCGCCGCATCGGCGACGGTGAGGCACGCATCGATCGCGGCGGGGGTCGAGCCCCAATCCTCATGCAACTTGAAACCCGCTGCGCCACCACGCAATTGTTCCCACATGGATTCGGCGCTGACGGTATTGCCCTTGCCGAGCAACACGATATTCAGCGGCCAGGCGTCGGTAGCCTCCAGCATCCGGGCCAGATGCCAGGATCCGGGCGTCACGGTGGTCGCCTTGCTACCCTCGGCCGGGCCGGTGCCGCCGCCGATCAATGTCGTGATACCCCCGCCGAGCGCCTCGTCCATCAGCTGCGGACAGATGAAATGCACATGACAGTCGATCGCGCCCGCGGTGAGGATGCGGCCATTGCCCGCGATGATCTCGGTATTCGGGCCGACCACCAGATCCGGATGCACTCCGTTCATGGTGTCCGGATTGCCCGCTTTACCAATCGCACTGATGCGGCCGTCGCGAATTCCGACGTCGGCCTTGATGATTCCCCAGTGATCGATGATGACCACGCCGGTGATCACGGTGTCGGGGGTGCCATCGGCGCGCGTCGCGCGGGCCTGGCCCATGGATTCGCGCAGCACCTTGCCGCCACCGAAGACGGCCTCGTCGCCCGCGAGTCCCGGTCCGCCGCAGCGGTCCTCGGTGATCTCGATCAGCAGATCGGTGTCCGCCAGGCGAATTCGGTCCCCGGTGGTCGGACCGAACAGCTCCGCGTAGCGCGCCCGGCTCAGCTCACTCATGACGCACCATCCAAACGTCCGGGGGGATTGCGGCTGATGCCGTGGACCTCGCGGCTGCCGCCGAGCGGAACCAGCGAAACCCGTTGGCCGAGACCGGGTTCGAAGCGCACTGCGGTACCGGCGGGGATATCGAGCCGACGTCCGTGCGCGGCTGACCGATCGAAACGCAGTGCGACATTGGCCTGCGGGAAATGCACATGGCTGCCGACCTGCACCGGACGGTCACCGGTATTCACGACGTCGAGCTCGATGCGGTCCGCGCCCGCGTTCAACTCGATGGTGCCCTCGGCGCAGAGGTATTCGCCCGGAATCATTGTCGCCCTAGCCGATCGGATGGTGGACGGTGACCAGCTTTGTACCGTCTGGGAAAGTGGCCTCGACCTGGACGTCATGGATCATCTCCGGCACACCCTCCATCACATCGGCGCGTGTGAGAACCGTCCGCCCCGAAGACATCAGCTCCGCGACGGTGCGGCCGTCGCGCGCACCCTCGAGCACATGATCGGTGATCAGCGCGATCGCCTCCGGATGGTTCAGCGCGAGCCCGCGCGCCTGCCTGCGCCGGGCCAGTTCGGCCGCGTAGCTCAGCAGCAGCCGTTCCTGCTCATGCGGCGACAGTCGCATCCGGGCTCCTCAGTGCTCGTGGATCAGGGTGACGGTAATTCTGGCACGCCCGTTCCGGGAGCGCCGATCAATCCCGGGCGGGCAGATTCTGCAGACGCACCTGGCCGTGCGCCACCGTGCGACCCTCGTCATCGGTCAGCACGACCTGCCACAACTGCTGCAGGCGGCCGCGGTGCAGCGGTGTCGCCTCGCCGAAGACCTTGCCCTCGCGGACCGAACGCAGAAAGTCGGTGTTGTTGTTCACCCCCACCACGGTGCCCTTATTGCCCTGAGCGTTGTACCAGACGCCGCCGCCGACGCTGGCCAGCGTTTCGACGATCGTGCAGTACACGCCGCCGTTGATAATGCCTGCCAACTGCAGCAACTGCGGTCCGGCGGTGAGTTGACCGCGCACCCGATCCGGCGTGACCTCGGTGAATTCGAGTCCGATCAGATCGGTGAAGGTGTTCTTGCTGAGCTCGGTCATCAGCTCGGGCGTCACGTCGGCCAGCCCCTGAATCTGGGCAACTTCCTGCTGTGTCATGCATTCACCTTGACACAGGGTGTCCCGACCCTCGCACCACGGCTACTTCTCGGCGTTCACTAGCCGAGGCAGAGCGGCGGGCTCCACACGCACATGGAGCCCGCCGCGGCAGTGGATCGGGGGTTCACGGCAGCCCTCCGGAACACTCGGCCGATCCCAACGCCGAAATCAGTATAGGTCAGGCTTACCTAAGTGAGCAACTTCTGCCGTGTCGCACTACGCTCGCGGTGATGCATTCGATCAAGGCCATGCGGGCGACCAGACACTTTCTGCCGGAACCCATTCCACGCACGACCATCGCCGAGATCGTGGACACGGCCCGATGGACCGGCTCGGCACGCAACCGGCAACCATGGCGATTCATCGCGGTGAATACCGAGACGCTGCGGATACAGCTGAGCGAACTCGGCCACTACGCGGGCCATCTGGCCGAGGCGCCGCTGGTCCTCGTATTACTTTCGGCGGATAACGGTTTCACCGACACCGAGTTCGATATGGGTCGCGTCTGCCAGTCGCTGTGCTTGACAGCCCATGAGTACGGACTCGGCACCTGCGTGACCACAATTCACCCCGGCGACAATGTCGTCCGAGCGGCGGCACTGCTCGATATCGAACCCGGGTGGCTACCGCGCCATGCCATTGCCATCGGCCGCCGCGATCCACAACGGCACCGCAGTCCATCAGCGATCCCGACCGGACGACTGCCCGGACCAACCCTGCTGACCTGGGCTTGACCGTCGCTATCGAACCAGGCAACCCACAACGCGTCGCACGGGCAGACCGCGCTCTTCCAGCGCCGACATCAATCCATCACCCCGGCGCGCACCGACCAGCGAATCCGTCCGCGCCAGATCCGGCACGTAAGTGGCCGCACCGACAATGGATTCGCCGACCAGCGACCAGAATCGACGCTCGCCGAGCCCCGCGCAACCGGCCAAGGTCCGCTGAATCAACCGCAGCGACGGTTCACACCGATGCGCGAGCCAGACGTACACGGCCTGCTCGCACGGCAACGTGACCACCCCGGTCTCCCCGGTCAGCCGATCACCGTCGAGCACGCGAATCGTGGTGTCCGCCAACCCTGCCCAATCGATTCCGCCGTCGTTGTCGGTATGGAGCCACAGATTCTCGAGACCCGGATCCCACACCCGCCCCTCGGCCACCAGCAGGGCGACCACCCGGCCGATCACCGCGTGGATCAACGCGGTCGCCACCACCTCGGCGGCGGTATCGGCGCTGATCATCTCCGCGGCGTGCCGCCGATACATCAGTTCGATCCGTCCCTCGCGCAACCCGTCGGCCAGCCGCCACCACCTCCGTTTGCCCTGCTCGGACATGGCGGCCACCGCATATACCCGCGGATGTTCTGGTTGCAACGAGCGCAACCGGGCACAGGCCCTACCGAATGCCACCTGGGACTGGCGAGGCATGTAGGTCGTGACTGGCTCGGACATCGAACCTCCTCGGGTCGGCTCCGTGATGGGTCGGATTGAAAAGATAGGTTAGGCTTACCAGACCTAGAACCCGGACACCACCTATCGAGTCAGGAGTAGTTCGTCGCTGTGACGGCATCAGGCACCATCGCGCTGGGAGCGCGACGAACAAATACGGCGCGCCGTCATCAGCTCGGACTCGTCGCGTTGACCGCACTGCTCCTCGTCGCCACGGTGGCCAGCACCGCCATCGGCACCCGATCGCTGTCCCCCGGCGCCGTCTACGACGCCGTGCACAACGCCCTCACCTGCCCGGGCGGGCCGTTCACCTGCCCCGCGGACTCGACCGCAGCGGAGATCGTGCGCGGACTTCGGTTGCCGCGCACCGCGCTTGGACTGGTCACCGGGCTCGCGCTCGGAATCGCGGGTGCGCTGATCCAGGGCTATACCCGCAACCCACTCGCCGACGCGGGCCTGCTCGGCTTGAATGCGGGCGCGGCCTTCCTTGCGGCACTGAGCATTTACCTGTTCGCGCTCACCGCACCCGAGCAATACATCTGGTTCGCCTTCGCGGGGGCGCTGATCGCGGGGCTTGTGGTGTTCGGTGTATCCGCGATCGGCGGCGGCAAGGTGAGTCCACTCAGTCTGGTACTGGCCGGTGCCGCCGTGACCGCACTCCTGCAGGCGATGACGAATGCCATTGTGCTCATGGACAATGCGGCGCTGGACACCTACCGATTCTGGGTGGTCGGCACGGTGAACGGGCGCGATGCCGAGGTGTTCTGGCAGGTGCTGCCGTTCTTGGCGATCGGCGTGGCGCTGGCCGTGGCGGCTGCGCCGGGACTGAATCTGCTGAGCCTCGGTGACGAGGTCGCGCGCGGACTCGGCGTGCATATCGGACGCAGTCGTGCGCTCGGCCTGGCCGCGATCGTATTGCTGTGTGGTGCCGCGACGGCGGCGGTCGGCCCGATCGCATTCATCGGATTGATAGTGCCGCACGTCGCACGGGTTTTCACCGGGCCCGACTATCGCTGGCTGATCCCGTACTCCGGACTGCTCGGTGCACTGCTGCTGCTTTTCGCCGATATGGTTGGACGAATTGTCGCGCGACCGGGCGAATTACAGGTCGGCGTGATGATCTCGGCCCTCGGTGCACCGTTCTTCATCCTGCTCGTTCGTCGCAAGAAGCTGGTGAGCCTGTGAAGCAGATCTCACGGCGATCGTCGCGAACGGATTTGCGGGCCGCCGGGAAACATTCATGACCGAACGAATCATGGACGAAACCTCTCCGGCTGGCACCGCGACCGGCACCAGCCGGTCTCCGGCCGAAACAGCACCTTCAGGACGTATTCGCCCTGCCTTGCGCGTCGGTCCGGTCTCGATTGTGCTGCGCCCAACCATGGTGCTCATAGTTCTTGCGTTGGCCGCGACAGTGCTCACGCTGTTCTGCCTCGATATCACCTTCGGCGACACCCACATTCCGATCGGCCGGGTACTGGATGTGCTCAGCGGCGGCGGCACCCGATCCCAGCGCTTCATCGTGCTGGAGTCCCGATTGCCGCGCGCGCTCACGGCCGCGGTGGTCGGTGCGGCACTCGGCATCGCGGGCGCGATCACCCAATCGATCCTGCACAACCCGCTCGCCGCACCGGATATGCTCGGCATCACCACCGGCTCGAGCCTCGGCGCGGTCGCAGTCCTGGTCGGAACCGGGGGCGCGACAACGGGACTCGCCGCGAGTGTCGGCGCGCCGCTGGCGGCACTGACCGGTGGTCTGCTCACTGCGGTCGTGATCTACCTCCTCGCCTGGGGTCGCAGCGTGACCGGCGACCGCGGGGTCACGCCGATGCGACTGGTGCTGATCGGCATCGGTGTGAACGCATTGCTGTTGTCCGGCATCAGCTTTCTGCTCACCCGCGCCAGTCTGCAGGATGCGGCCCGTGCTCAACTCTGGCTCAATGGCTCACTCAACAGCGCGGATCGGACCGAACTCGTCCCGGCCGCAGTGGCACTGGCCGTGGTCCTCGTGACCGCGGTGGCCTCCGCGAGAACCCTTGCCGCACTGCGTCTGGGCACCGATACCACCCGGGTGCTGGGCGTGCGGATCCAGACCCAGCAGACGCTATTGATCGGCGCGGCTGTCGTGGCCGCCTCCGTCGCCACCGCGGCCGTCGGTCCGGTCACTTTTGTGGCGCTCGCCGCACCGCAGATCGCCCGCCGCCTACTGCGAACTCCTGGCGAACCGCTCATCGGCTCGGCGCTCATCGGTGCCATCCTGGTAGTCGGCGCGGATGTGGCCTCGCGCACGCTGTTTCCGGTCGATCTGCCGGTCGGTGTCGTGACCGCCGCCTTCGGCGGACCCTTCCTGCTTTACCTGCTCGTGCGTATGAATCGGAAGGCGACCCTGTCATGACCAGCGATACGCGGCTCTCCGCACAGGAAGTCACCCTCGGCTACGGCGACCGCGTCATCGTCGACGGACTCGATATCGATATCGCACCCGGCGTCGTCACCACCGTCATCGGCCCGAACGGCTGCGGCAAATCGACCATGCTGCGCTCCCTCGGCCGCCTGCTGCGTCCTCGTCAGGGCCGAATCCTCTTGGACGGCAAGGCGATTTCGACGATGAAGACCAAGGATGTGGCACGCATCATCGGTATGCTCCCGCAATCGCCGGTCGCGCCCGAGGGGCTCACCGTGGCGGATCTCGTTACGCGTGGGCGTCATCCGCATCAGTCCTGGATCCGGCAGTGGTCGGCCACCGACGAGGCCGAGGTCATGTCCGCACTGGCGGCGACGGGCATCGCGGAGCTGGCCGATCGCTCACTCGACGAATTGTCCGGCGGTCAGCGCCAGCGCGCCTGGATCTCGATGGCACTGGCCCAGGGCACCGATATCCTGCTGCTCGATGAGCCGACCACCTACCTCGACCTCGCGCATTCGGTCGAGGTCCTGGACCTGATCGACCGACTGCACGACGACCTCGGGCGCACCGTGGTGATGGTGCTGCACGATCTCAACCTGGCCATTCGCTACAGCGACCAGCTCATCGTCATGCGCGACGGGCGCATCGTCTCCCAGGGCGCGCCCGCCGATATCATCAATGTCACACTGCTGCGTGAGGTCTTCGACCTCGACGCCTCGGTGCTCGAGGATCCGGTCTCCGGCCGTCCGATGATCGTCCCCATCGGTACCCGGCACGTTTTGCCGGCGTATGACAAATGACACACAGCTATCAGGCAGTTACGACGGCGTGTAGTACGCAATTGTGTCGTTGAGTCCGTAAGCTTGAAGAATGGCAGGACTTGGTGAACTCGAGAGGGCAGTCATGGACCAACTGTGGTCCAATGACGAGCCGCAAACCGTACGGCAGGTACACGAGGCTTTGGCCGCCCGCCGTGAGCTCGCGTACACCACGGTGATGACGGTGCTGCAACGGCTGGCGAAGAAGAATCTGGTGGTCCAGCGCCGCGACGACCGCGCCCATCGCTACGCGCCGGTGCATACCCGCGACGAACTTGTGGCCAGCTTGATGGTCGATGCATTGCAGCAGGCCGATGCGGCGGGCAGCCGCGCGGCGGCGCTGGTGCACTTCGTCGAACAGGTCGGCAGGGACGATACGGATGCGTTGCGAGAAGCACTCGCTAAGCTCGAGGCATCCGAAGATACTGCGCCGCCGAAGCAGTAGTCTTGGGATTCTGGCCTCACAATGAGGTGAGTGCCCTGGCCCCACAACGCAGTGAGCTGAGTCGATGAACGCAACCGCGCCGGTCTTCGCCGGTCTCGCTTTGCTTCTCGCGGGGCCTGCCCCAGCGCTGCTGAGCCGCGCGACCTGGCCGTATCGGACACCGCGCGCCGCGCTCGTGTTATGGCAGGCCATCGCGCTCGCAGCCGTGCTCAGCGCATTCGGCTCGGGCCTGGCCATCGCCGCACAATTACTCGTTCCCGGACCGAACGGTCGCCCGACCACCTCCCCGGCCCGGGAAATCGACGCGCTCGGACTGCCGCTGTGGCTGGCCTATGTCTTCGTCTTCGCGCTGACCCTGCTGGTCGGCGCGCGGCTGATGTACGCGATCGTGCGTGTCGGTGTGCACACCCGCAGGCGTCGGGCACGCCACCGCATGCTCGTCGATCTGCTCGACCAGAGCGGACCGCAGCGCCGCGCCGCCGATATCCGGGTCCTCGCCTCGACCGAACCGATCGCCTACTGCCTGCCCGGCCTGCGCCAGCGGGTCGTACTGAGCGAAGGCACGCTGACCAGCCTGAAGGACGCCGAGGTCACCGCCATCGTCAGCCATGAGCGCTCGCATCTGCGCGCCCGGCACGACCTGGTACTCGAGGCGTTCACCGCAGTGCACGAGGCCTTCCCCCTGGTGGTGCGCAGCAAGGCCGCGCTCGGCTCGGTCAAACTGCTGATCGAACTGCTCGCCGATGACTCGGCGGTAAAGGTGACCGGCCCGAAGCCGCTGGCCCGCGCGCTGGTCGCATGCGCCAAGTCCACCGCTCCGCAGGGTGCGCTCGCCGCAGGCGGACCGACCACCCTGATCCGCATCCAGCGCCTGGGTGGACGGATCGGCGATCTGCGGATCGCCTCGGCGGCGTATCTGGGGTCGGCGGCCATCCTGGTGGTCCCGACCATGGCCGTCGCGGTACCCTGGCTGGTCGAACTGGATCGACTGCTGCGTAACTGATTCCTCCGGTTCTCCCCGACACACCCGGTCCTACCGCAACCCGATGACCGGGCCCAACCATCTCGGCGGCACCACGCGTGCCCGGATCTACCCGCGCCGAGACATGAAAGGCACACAACCCCGTTGACCTCCTCCACCCCTGCCACCACCTTCGCGGATCTGGGCCTACCCGCCGTGCTCGTCCAGGCGCTGCGCCGCGACGGCATCGAGATGCCGTTCCCGATCCAGGCCGCGACCGCGACCGATGCGCTGGCGGGTAAGGATGTGCTCGGGCGCGGACCGACCGGCTCCGGCAAGACGCTTGCCTTCGGGCTGCCGATGCTCACGCTGCTCGCCGGTGCCCAGTCCAAGCCGGGCCGTCCGCGCGGTCTGGTGCTTGTACCGACCCGGGAACTGGCGGCCCAGATCGAAAAGGCGCTGGATAGTGCGGCACTGGCGCTTGGGCTGCGGATAGCCTCGGTGGTCGGCGGCGCGCCGATCAAGCGGCAGGCCGACCGGCTCGCACGCGGCGTGGACCTGCTCATCGCCACGCCTGGACGGCTGGAAGATCTGATCAACCAGCGCTCCGCCGACCTGTCCGATGTGCGGATCATCGCGCTGGACGAGGCCGACCACATGGCCGATATGGGCTTCCTGCCACAGGTCACCAAGCTGCTCGACCGGACACCGAAAGATGGTCAGCGCCTGCTGTTTTCGGCCACCCTCGACGGTGAGGTCGACAAGCTGGTCAAGCGCTACCTGCGCTCCCCGGTCACCCATTCCACCGCGCCGCCGTCGGCCTCGGTCGCGACGATGTCGCATCACCTGCTGTACCTGCGCAAGGCCGACAAGCGCGAGATCACCGCGCAGATCGCCGCCCGCGACGGGCTGACGATCATGTTCGTGCGCACCAAACACGGTGCGGACCGACTAGCCAAGCAGTTGCGCGCGGCGGGCATCGCCGCGGGCGCGCTGCACGGCGGTAAGGCACAGAACAACCGCGTGCGGACCCTGGCCGCATTCGCCGACGGTACGACACCGGTACTGGTAACCACCGACGTGGCCGCGCGCGGCATCCACGTGGACGGGATATCCCTTGTCGTGCACGTGGATCCGCCCGCGGAATCCAAGGCGTACCTACATCGCGCGGGCCGCACCGCCCGCGCCGGTGAGGACGGCGTCGTCGTTACGCTGGTCACCGAGGAGGAGCGCGCCGAGGTCGAGAAGATGACCCGCAAGGCGGGCGTCGATGTCGACGGCGTGCAGATCCGTCCGGGTGATCGGCGGTTGATCCAGATCACCGGTGCGAAGCAGCCATCCGGTGTGCCGATCGTGGCGGCGAACTCGGCAGTCACGGTGGGCGACGAAGGTGAGTTGCAGGTCGGTAGGTCGAGCCGCCGGTCGGGTGGTGCAGGCGCGGGTGGTCGTGGTCGTGGCGCACGCTCGGGCGGTGCGGGCTCAGCTGGTGCCGGGCGGCGTAGTGCCGGTTCGAGCGCTCGCGCCGGGGATGCGAAGAAATCTTCGGGTGGTTCGTCCGGATCGACCGCGACGTCGAGTCGGCGCGGAGCCGGAACGCCGGGACGTGGGTCGACGGCCGCGCCTGCCGCGGGTCGAACCGCAGGCGTAGCAACGGCGGCCCCGGGCCGCGGCGCGAAGACGGCTCCAGCGCGGACCGCGAGCGTGGCATCAGCCGCGCCGGGTCGTGCTGCCGGGTCGGTAAAGACAGCCCACGGAACGGGCTCATCCGCGCGTGGCGCATCGGCCAGCCATGGCACAGGAGCCACCTCCGGTCGCGGTGCCGCGTCCGGCCGCACCGCTGCGACCAGCGGCGACACGCCCGGCCGTACGCGTCGACGCGCCGGACGCGCGCAGGGGGTGCCGGGCGGCCGCAATCGGGGGGCAAACTAGCCTGGTGGCGAATCATCAGGTGGGTGCGGTCGTCTGTGCACTGATCTCGGCATTGCTCTTCGCGGTGGCCGCGGTCACGCAGCAGCATGCGGCGTCCGCGGTTCCGGAGGACGAGTCGCTCATTCGTTCGCTGATCCGCAATCCGCGCTGGTGGGCCGGAATCGTCGGTGACGCGGGCGGCTTCGCGATGCAGGTCGCCGCCCTGGCTCTGGGTGCGGTGCTGCTCGTCCAGCCAATTCTGGTGAGCATGTTGGTCTTCGCGCTCCCGCTCTCCGCCCGGATCAACCACCGCCGCGTCACGCCGCGCACGTGGGCGACCGCCATCGCCCTCGCGGCGGCGCTTGCCTGCTTCTTGATTGTCGGCGATCCGTCCGAGGGCAATACCAATGCGCCCCTGCGTGATTGGATCCCGCCGCTGGTCGGCCTGGTCGGTCTGCTGGCGGTAGCCGTCGTCGCCGCCCTCGGTACCTCCGACCCGACCCGCCGCGCACTCCTGTTCGGCGTCGTGGGCGGGGCCCTGTTCGGTCTGGCCGCCGCGCTCACCGAGTATGTAACCGAACTCTTCGATGGCGGCCTGACTCACGTAACGGGCAGCTGGCAGACCTGGGCCCTGTTGGCCTCCGGCCTGATCGGCCTCTATCTGCAGCAACGCGCCTTCCAATCCGGCCCCCTGGTCGCATCGTTGCCCGCCGTAACCATCGCCGAACCCCTGGCCGCCGCCTTCATCGGCATCACCGTCCTCGACGAACGCCTCCGCACCAATCACATCGGACTCGCCGTAATCACCGTCGCCGTAATCATCATGTGCGCGACCACAATCCAACTGTCCCGCATCCAAGCCGAGGCATGACACACGGCTCGGGATCACGTGGAAACCATGGCGGCATCGGCCGAGAAGCGCCGCCGCCATTCCACCTGATCTTGATTCCGGTGCCGCGCCTCACATCTCGAGCTGGGCCGGGACCGAATGCTGGGTGATTGCACGGGAGTACGGCGCACCGGTTAGAATCGGTTAAGTGCAGTTTCTCCCTGGTCATCAGCCGCCGTACGACCTGACCTACGACGACCTCTTCCTCGTCCCGAATCGGACGGATGTCGCGTCACGGTTCGATGTGGATCTGTCGACCGTTGACGGGTCCGGCACCACCATTCCCATTGTCGTCGCGAATATGACCGCGGTCGCCGGACGTCGGATGGCCGAGACGGTCGCTCGTCGCGGCGGCATTGTCGTCCTACCGCAGGATCTCCCGATCGCCGCGGCATCGGAAACCATCGCGTTCGTCAAGAGCCGCTCGCTCACCGCCGATACCCCGGTCACGCTGGATCCGGAGCGTTCGGTCTCCGAGGCCGTCGCCCTGATGCACAAGCGCGCCCACGGCGCGGTGGTTGTCGTCGACGGCGGTAAGCCGGTCGGCGTGGTCACCGAGGCGTCCTGCACCGATGTCGACCGGTTCGCCCGACTGCGCGATGTCGCGGTCACCGATTTCGTGCAGGCACCGGCCAGCACCTCGCCGCGCGATCTGTTCGATCTGCTCGAGGCCGAGCACGCGCAGCTCGCCGTGCTCATCGCCGAAGACGGCAGCCTCGCGGGCGTGATGACTCGTACCGGCGCCGTCCGCGCCGGGATCTACCAGCCCAACGTGGACGCCGACAACCAGTTGCGCGTCGCCACTGCGGTAGGAATCAACGGCGATGTGGCGGCCAAGGCCAAGGCGCTCGTCGACGCGGGCGCGGACCTGCTCGTCATCGATACCGCCCACGGCCACCAGGCCAAAATGCTCGAAACCCTCAGCACCATCCGCGATCTCGGCCTCGGTGTGCCATTGGTCGCCGGCAATGTGGTCTCCGCACAGGGCACCCGCGATCTGGCCGCCGCGGGGGCGGACATCATCAAGGTCGGTGTCGGCCCCGGTGCCATGTGCACCACCCGCATGATGACCGGCGTCGGCCGTCCGCAGTTCTCTGCGGTGGCCGAATGCGCCACCGCCGCAAAGGAACTCGGCGTGCACATTTGGGCCGACGGCGGCGTCCGGCACCCCCGCGACGTCGCTCTCGCACTTGCCGCGGGCGCGTCCAATGTGATGATCGGCTCCTGGTTCGCCGGTACCTACGAATCCCCCGGCGACCTGCGCGTGGACCGGGACGGCAATGCCTACAAGGAGAGTTTCGGCATGGCCTCCAAGCGCGCCGTCGCCGCACGGACCGCCACCGACAGCGGCTTCGACCGCGCCCGCAAGGCACTGTTCGAGGAGGGCATCTCCAGCTCGCGCATGCGCCTGGATCCGGAACGCCCCGGCGTCGAGGATCTCATCGACCACATCTGCTCCGGCGTCCGCAGTGCATGCACCTATGCGGGTGCCCGCAGCCTCTCGGAGTTCCACGACAAGGCGGTCCTCGGCGTCCAGTCAGCGGCGGGTTTCGCGGAAGGGCGCCCACTGCCGAGCGGCTGGTAGTTCCTGGCGAACGGGCAGCCCAGCCGAACAGCCGGGAGCCCCTCGCGCAAGGGCAGCTCGCCCCAACAACCGATAACCCCCTCACGAACAGGCAGCTCACCCAACAGTCAATATTCCCTGCTCAGCGATGGCTGACGACGGCGGCTTCCCGCCACAACCAACTACGACGGAGTGAGTCTTACGAGCGACCGTTCGCGGCCCGTCTCGCGTCCGAGTCGTCGAAGCGCATGCGACGAAGTCGCGAGACTCGCCCTTTCGGCACGCGTGCACCAGGTGCCGAACGCCCCGTCGCGGGCGACCACCACGGAGCGAGTCTTACGAGCGACCGTTTGCGGCCCGTCTCGCGTCCGAGCCGTCGAAGCGCATGCGACGAAGTCGCGAGACTCGCCCTTCCAGCACGCGTGCATCAGGTGCCGAACGTCCCGTCATCACCAACCACCACGGAGCGAGTCTTACGAGCGACCCGTTCGCGGCCCGTCTCGCGTCCGAGCCGTCGAAGCGCATGCGACGAAGTCGCGAGTCTCGACGGCTCGGA